>NHDN01000058.1 GCA_002171765.1 Verrucomicrobia bacterium TMED60 | reverse complement strand
AAACCTTTTTTTAGTGTTGTAGTACCTACCTTTGAAAGACCTGAGGATCTTAAAACTTGCCTTCAATCGCTCGTTGCTGAAAACCAACCCAGTGCTCCTGAATACGAAGTAATTGTAAGCGACGATTCATTAAGTGACCGGTGTTGTAAAATAGTAACAGAAAAGTTCCCCCAATTTAGATGGGGGCATGGGAAAAGAAATGGGCCCGCAGGTAACAGAAATGCAGGAGTTGAAAAAGCCAAAGGTAAATGGATCGTATTTATGGATGATGATTGCATTGCAGATACCAATCACCTTGCTGCGTTTGCAAACGCAATCTTGAATAATCCAAAAATAAATGTATTTGAAGGGAGAATTTTCGCTGAGAGAAAAAGAGAGACATGGAGTGAAGGATGTCCGGAAAATGAATCCGGGGGAATGCTTTGGACGAGTAATTTATGTATTAAAAAAATGACTTTTATAAAGTTGAATGGTTTTGATGAACGATTTCATACCTCGTATGAAGATGTTGATTTTAGCTACAGGCTAAAAAAATTGAAATATAAATCAATTTTTGTAAAAGAAGCAGCTGTTTGTCACCCTTGGAGATCTTTAAGAAAAAAGGGAAAGAATAATTGGAAAAGCAGTTGGCATGAAGTTACTTCTTTGCTTTTGTTTTGTGAAAAATATAAATACAAGAACGATGAGCATTCTAATCCTTTAACTTATTTAAAAAACTTTTCCAGAATTATTTCTAAAGATCTCATTAATTGTGCGTGCGTTTTAAAACTTAGAGGATTTGATATTTTACTTAAAGATGCACTTATTTCACTAATTGTTTTCTTTCTACTTACCATTCGCAAAACNAACAAATAANGTGAAACNNCTNTATNTTTTNATGGGTGATGGTGATTTTTCATANNCANNNGATGAANACANCANNGNAAGTTATACNCATCANTTGATTCCNNTNGAAATNTCNAANANNTATCNNGACNGTNTACATTGGAGGACCGAAAANATCAAATTCNAANCGAAAATTCGGTNGANTAAATATNTTTCATCCANTCGGTTTAAAATCNTTTCAAAAGTNCAAGTTCNTTGAAATANTTTATTTCCTCCAAGTTAGATTTTACCTCTGGAAATTAATAAGAAAGCATAAAATAAATATTTTGTTTTGCACTACNTATTGCTGCTTCCTAAAAAGAAAATTCAAGCTACTTAANAAGGAAAAATATATAATACAGTTTGATGATGAATTCCTTGACCCTTTNAACGGACTGATAAACCTCTATGATGGTGTGATGTGCGTTAATTATGCNTATTTCCAAATACTTAATAANAGAACTNNNAATAAACCAGTATTTCATTCTCCCGTNCTGCTTTCTAATAATTTTCGAGAAACTAGTACTGAAAAGAAAAAGATAAAAGATAAAAGCCTTAACTTTTGCGTTATAGGCAATATTGATTTCCAAAAATTCGATCTTAAAATCCTNGTCAACATTGCTAATGNAATTGAAAATTCGAAAATTTTCCTTCACGGAACAGTTATAGAGGGAACAAATAAATTCTTACTCTCTAACCTAGTTTCTGAATATGAAAACATATCATATCAGGGAGAATATAACCACGAGGATACGCCTGCACTCCTTTCGAATTATGAATTTGGCCTTGTTCCTTTTGTTCTTAATTCCAGAACTATGGGAGCATGGCCAACTAAAATATTAGAATATCTTTCTTGCGGCCTTCATGTGTTTACTCCTGATTTGGGTTTTGAAAACCCCATTCGAAAATATTTGAACTTTTATGAAAACTTTAATGACATTAACCAAAGGATAAAAAGTTTNAGATCGGATTCAAGTCTTAGTGAAAANTCGGAACTTCAAACAGTTCTTGGTACATACATGGTTGAACCTAGAACAAGGGATTTCTTGAACTACGCTAAATCCTTATGAAGTTACATGATTTCTTCATTCATTTCCCAAATANATATGCGTTTTTATGCTCTTGCAGAAAAATACCAAATTTTGAAAAAATACTGTACCTTCGACATATAAAAAAAAATCAGGTAGTTTTTGATATTGGAGCAAATATTGGAGTTTATACAAAACTGTTCTCACAACTATCTGGAAAAAATGGTACCGTTCATTCATTTGAACCAGTTCCTGAGACTTTTCAACTACTTATAGATTCATTGGCTGAATCAAAAAACATTAGGGCAAACAATCTTGCCGTTGGAGACACCGAGGGAATGATGGACATTTCCTACGATCCAAAGAATTCAGAAAAATCAAGCCTTCTTGGACCGCAGAATAATAGTAACTTTGTCAGGACGGTTAAAGTTCTTGCACTCGACACCTATGCTCAAGATGTAAATTTAGAACGATTAGATTTCCTTAAATGTGATGTCGAGGGTTTTGAACTAAAAGCCTTGAAAGGAATGCAGAATACATTGGCAAAATATCACCCTAAGATTTCGATCGAAGTTACCTTACCTTATGATCAAAAGCTTGAATTATTTGATCTATTAGTGGATATTGGATACGATCAATTCCGCAAAATCGAAAGGGGCTTTCCTCCTTATGCCACTGATCAAGATACTCAACAAGAAGGAGACTATTTTTACCTTTATGCAACTTCTTCATTGGCTTCCTAAATTCTTACTCAGACACAAAATCATCGATTTCCTTTGTAGCGTAGGACTCCAGGAACATGTTATCAAAATTAATTTCAACAACGGATCAATGGCGATG
The DNA here is from genome assembly GCA_002171765.1 of Verrucomicrobia bacterium TMED60. The sequence goes on along the minus strand of NHDN01000058.1, from coordinate 139,361 downwards.
ATCGATCTCTCAGACCCAGAACCAAGAAACGTATTTATAAGGGGCGAATTCGAACCTCATTTCTTTGTAATCGCCAATGTGCTCATGCCACAAACTGGCATTTTCTTTGATTTAGGGGCAAATGTAGGCTTGTGTTCCTTTGGACTTGTATCATCGAGACCTAAAGCTCGATTTCATCTATTCGAAGCTAACCCTCAAATGATAAATCTGCTGAATCAATCCATAGATTTGCATAAGATACACTCGTTTTCTTTGAAGCAATGCTGCCTTTCAGACAAGGTAGGAAATACAAGCTTTCATCTTAGTGTTAAACAGTCGGGGCAATCTCATGTTGCAACCTCATGCGAGCAAGGAATCGNCATTTCCAACCTGCNACTTGACCAATATTGCGATGATCATGGAATTAACCATATTNANTTNGCCAAAATTGATTTGGAGGGGCAGGAAATACCTGCTTTACACGGTTGGAAGAAATCTCTTTGTCAACAAAACATCAAAGCTCTCTATGTAGAAATTATTCCTGAAAACCAAGCAAGGTATGGCTATGAAACCAACACCTCATTACTTATTCTCGAATCCTATGGATATAAGCTTTTTCTTTGCAAACCCGAAGACTTCGAAATTTTTGGGAACAAGGTAGAAACTCTGACTTTCGAGGGTGGTTCCATTTCAGTTTCTAGCTTCAGTGCCAAAGACTACCCTCCCTCATTTGCCACCGATGTATTGGCAATAGCAACTCAATGACTTTAGATTTACCAAGCAGTATTTTTGTTTTAAGGAATAATGATTTGGGNGATGTCTTGGTAACCACCCCTCTTCTTGCTGGATTGCGCAAAGCATTTCCTGAAGCAAGGATTTCCGTTGGAGTAGGAAACTGGTCTAAGAGCCTACTCGAAAACAATCCCGCTGTGGACAAAATTATAAATTGCAACGCTCCCTGGCATAACAAACAAAATTGTAAATATCCTGCAAATTCGCCAAAAACTTTTCTAGAAGGACTTTACTACTCATTATTTTCAAAAGAAGCCTGCTTTATAAGAAAACAAAAATTTTCCCATGGGATTGATGTTCTAGGAAGCAGGCAAGGCTCTTGGCTTTTGCGATGTGCAGGAATTCCAAACAGATTTGGCGTAAAAGGGTACGCTGGTGGAGATAGTTGGTGCCAAAAATCCGTTTCGTTTGAAGAAAGTCGTAAGGTTGCTGAAGCTGCACTTGATTTTCTCAGATTACTTGGTTTTGACGAAAAGATAGATCCCAGACCAAAGATTTATTTGGAAGATAATGAAATCAAAGAAGCTCAGGAAACATGGAACATATGCAAAAAATACAAAAAGAAAATTATCATAGCTCCTGGAGGAGGATTTCCTGAGAAATGCTGGGGGGATAAAAATTATAACAAATTGACAAAATTGCTATTAGAGACCCCATCCATCAAAATTACTATTATCGGATCCCATGAAGACAGGGAGCGTATTGCGATCCAGGAAAATGATCGATTACAGAACTTTTGCGGAAGGCTAAATTTAAGACAATCCGCAGCAATGGTATCGCAAAGTGACTTTGTTGTAACAAATACCTCCCTTTGCATGCACCTTGCAGGTGCTTTTACAATTCCATCTTTAACATTACTGGGGGATTGGTACGACAGTACTAATTTACACCAGCAACAGTGGGGGTATCCAGAGGGGCAAATTTTAGGAAAAGAAAAAAGTTCTCATAAATATCAAGTCGCTACCATTGAAGATGCCATTAAACACATCAAGCTGCTAATTTAAATTTCCCATAATATTTCTTTGAAAATCTGTATAATTTCAGGACATTACAAACCTAATAAATGCGGGATATCTGACTATGTTACCTTGCTTTCAACGGAACTTGAGAGGCAAGGACATGATGTAATCAAGATTACTCTAAGTGAAGGTCACAGTTTAGTTTTCATTGCCAAAAGTCTTCCTTCTGCAGATATTTACAGCTTTCAATTTGCACCGTATTTGTTTTCACCAAAAGGATTAATTGGCAACTCATTGCTGTACTTAGCAAAATCGCTCAAAGACAAAAAAAATCATATAAATTTTCACGAAATTTGGATTGGTGCATATCCAAAAGCATCGATGAAAGAAAGATTAATTGGGTGGANACAAAAAAGAGAAATTATAAAGTTTTTGAATCTGACTAAACCATATTCAATTACCTGCTCAAATGCAGCGTCACTAGATCGCTTAAAATCTGCAAATATAAAGGCCGATTACTTGTACCTTTTTGGTAATATTCCTTTTTCTCAATCTGATGGGAAGAGGATTAAAACTTTAATCAAAGTTGCCATTTTTGGCACCCCATACGACAAATTTCCGTATGATCTTTTGTTCAGAAAACTCCACGAATTCTCTGATATTGAAAACAAAAGAATAGAATTAAAAATNATTGGTCGACAAAGAGANTCTAAGGGACTTGCCTTAATCAAAAANCTCTCCCAGAAATTTAAATGCTCAATCTGCGAATGTGGCGAGCAAAGTACGGAATCAATTTCTCATCAATTTCAAAGCTGTGATCTGGGTATTTGCACTACNCCNTACGATATACTTGGTAAAAGTGGAACCACTGCAGCCATGCTTGAACATGGTCTTCCCGTAGTTGCATTTGATGATGGTGANACTACTANAGATAAACTCTTTGTTATGAATGAATTTGAAGAGCAAATTTTCTTNTTAAACGACAAATCATCTGTCACTCGATTAACACANTNCATGCANAAGCAAAGAAAGCCTTTTTTCNATGGAGTTGTNCACACAGCTAAAGAAATGCTAAATCTTCTAAATTGAAGCCTCAAAAGCAAACGAACCCATTTTCAAACCCATGGCCGTGGTGGACTCAATTAACTTTAATCTTCTGGCGATTAACTTGGTCCATTGGATGTTCATGGACTCCTAAGTTTCTTAATCCATGGAGGCTGATAATTTTAAAAACTTTTGGTGCCAAGATTGCGGGANTTCCGTTTGTTCATTCATCGGTGAAAATTCAAATACCCTGGCACCTAACTCTCAAACATCGTGCCTGCCTTGGGGAAAAAGTTAATGCTTATTCCCTCGGAAAAATAGAAGTTCAAGAAACCGCAACGGTGGCTCAGGAAAGTTATTTATGTTCGGGTACTCATGATTTCGCCGCTGACTCCATGCAATTAGTGACAGATAAAATAACCATTGGCAAAAATGCGTTCTTAGGAGTACGGGTATTGATACTCCCCGGAGTTACAATCGGAGAAAACGCAATCATTGGGGCTCAGTCAGTTATTACAAAAGATGTTCCTGCAAACGATATTTTTGCTGGCAATCCAGCACGAAAAATTGGCGTTCGAAAAACTTCTAAATGAATCCTTTAATTGACAAAAAAGTATTAATTACAGGTGGCTTGGGTTTCATCGGATCAAATCTCGCCCGCAGGCTTGTTGATTTTGGGAATAATGTTAGCGTAGTTGATAGCCTCATNCCTGAGTATGGAGGGAATCTTCGAAACCTCCACGACTTGAAAGATAAAATCAAAATTGATGTAACTGATATTCGTGATTCATACTTAGTAAAAGATTTAATCATGGGGCAGGATTACATATTTAATCTAGCTGGTCAGACGAGCCATTTGGATTCAATGGAAAATCCATTTANTGATCTGGATATTAATGCAAAGGCTCAGCTTTCCATTCTTGAAGCCTGCCGGAAACATAACCCTCAGGCTCGTATTGTGTATGCTAGCACTAGACAGATCTATGGAAGACCAAAATATTTGCCGGTTGATGAAAAACATCCGCTACACCCAGTCGATGTAAATGGCATTAACAAGATTGCCGGAGAACAATACCATATTCTTTACCACGAAGTTTACGGTATTGCTTCTTCCGTCCTTAGGCTTACTAACACCTATGGCCCCAGAATGAGAATAAAGGATGCGAGACAAACCTTTCTTGGAATTTGGATCAAAAACTTGCTTCNGGGTAAACCCATCCAAGTATTTGGTAATGGTAAGCAAAGAAGAGATTATAATTTTGTGGATGATGTGATTGATGCTCTTATCCTAGCAGCGACATCTATTCATTCGATTGGGAAATCATTTAACCTTGGTGCACCAGATCCGTTAAATTTGGAGCAAACTGCAAAGATTATGTGCAATCAAATTGATGGTGCTTGTTACGAAATGATTGCCTTTCCAGAAGATCGTAAGGTAATCGATGTGGGAGACTTTATTTGTGATTTTAGTGCCTTCTCGAGTTCTTTTGATTGGAATCCTAAAATAACTTTTGAGGAAGGAATTACAAAGTCTATCGATTTCTTTAGAGAAGAGCTAGTTTACTACCTCTAAATAACTTAATGTAATGAAATGATTCCGTTTAGTGATCCTTCAGCCTCCTATAAGGCACACAAAAAAGAAATCGATCTGGCAATTGAGCGAGTTCTCAAATCCGGCTGGTTCGTACTCGGTCAAGAAGTAGAAGCTTTTGAAAAAGAATTCGCTGTATTTCATAATGAATCAATACAGTCCGTGGGCGTTGCCAATGGAACAGACGCTATTGCTCTCTGTCTTCGAAGTTTGGGATTAACACAGGGAGCTGAAGTTGTGACCTCCTCACATACTGCAGTAGCAACTATTGCGGGAATCGAACAAGCAGGTTGTTCTCCGGTATTCGCAGATATAGATCCAAGCACGCGATGCATCGATCCAAAATCAATTGAACAAGTAGTTGGGCCAAGTACACGAGCCATCATGCCTGTCCACATTTATGGTCAACCCTGCGATTTAAAATCAATTCAATCAATCGCTCAAAAGAATGGACTTCAAATAATCGAAGACTGCTCGCAAGCTCATGGTGCTGAAATTAATGGGGAAAAAGTGGGCACTTTTGGTGCACTTTCAGCGTTCAGTTGTTACCCCACTAAAAACTTAGGAGGAACGGGGGATGGCGGAGTTGTCCTTTGTAAATCTCTGGAAACAGCTGAACACATCAAATCCCTTCGCCAATATGGTTGGAATAATGAACGAGAAAGCATAAAACCCGGATTCAATTCTCGCCTTGACGAGATTCAGGCGTCTATACTTCGTGTAAAACTTAAACATCTCTCGACTGATAACCGAAAGCGCCGAGCGATTGCCGATCAATATGATGATGCCTTCAAAGATCTTCCAATTATCCTACCCCAAAGGTCAATAAATGAACTTCATGCAATGCATCTTTATGTAATCGAATGCGAAAATAGAGATTCCTTATTAAAATATTTAAGGAATCGGGGAATTGGAGCGAGCCTTCATTATGCAATGCCAGTTCACCTACAAACTGGATATTTTAAACGCATTCGGGGTTCTACTGACCTCCATAATACTGAATCATTTTACAAAAAAAATCTTACCCTCCCACTATTTCCAGAAATAGGGCAAGAAGCAATCGATGAGATTATCTTAGGAGTTAAACGGTGGTTTGAGGAAAAGTAAAATCATTTATTTTATCCTAAGGTTTACCATTACATCTTCAGTGATNAAATTGAAACCAAACGATTATATTTCTCTTGAAATAGGAATACTCTCATGGATCTAAAGTTGAACAAACACAGAACAAAGCTTTGTTTTTGGTTTCTTCAAAGACCGAGTTTATATAAGCAATTCTGCAGAGAATTACTCTCTTTTGCTAAAAGAAAACAACACCCAACACTTGCAATCANTAAAGAAGCAAAACTTTGGTGTGAGAATCTNGCAGTCGATGAAAATCAATCTCTAAAATTAATCANTCCAAGTTGGGAATTTTTACAATTTAATGAAGAATTTCCCCTTTTAGTTAAGAACGCTTTCAGAATTATACAGTCCNTAGACTGTAATTGGGGAGGACAAGGAAATATTTCACTAAACTACAATTTAGCTAATCTTTTTAATGCTAAGCAAATCTTAGAGACTGGAGTTGCATATGGGTGGTCATCCCTTAGTTTNCTTAAAAGTTTAGAGAATAGGGGTACGGGGTCATTGACGAGCATCGATATGCCATTTTGGGGTACAAATTATGAAAATCAAATTGGATGTGTTGTCCCTCATGAATTACGCACTAGGTGGCATTTAATTCGGCTACCTGATCGAGACGCACTGCCAAAATTGCTGAAATCAACAAAGACATTCGACTTTTGCCATTACGACAGTGACAAATCATATGATGGCAAAATTTGGGCTTTACCAAGGATATGGAATCGAATCAATACGAATGGCATAATGATATGTGATGACATTTCTGATAACTTAGCCTTTAAAGATTTTTGTGAAAATTTCTGCTTAAATCCGATTGTAGTCAAGACTTTCGACTCACAGGTAGAAAAATTTGTAGGTATNGTTATGAAATAAGANTTTTTTATCCGATTGAAAAAAAATAAAATCATACAATCACTAGTTGGGCATTCCAATTTACCCTTCTACTTGGANTGTCTTAGCTCGATTGGTGATTGTAGTCTAGATAAGATAAATCTTTTATTACATAACGACGGCACACTTAGAGATGACGACATTGAATTGATCTACTCAAAATTAGGTAATAACTGTCATTTAGTTAATCCCAATGAATCCATTGAAATCACCTTGGATCAACTTGTTGGATACTCGAATTGNCAACATTTCCGTAAAGAATCGATCTGGGGGATNGAGTTCTTTGATCCGATATTTTCCCAATCTGATGATCCGATCAGCTTTTACTTGGATGCTGATATAATGTTTCTTAAACCATTCTCCGGATTATTTGATTCATCTGTTGTAGAGGGAGGTGNNGTGTTTCTTCNTGATAAACAATGGGATGCTTATTGCCTTAGACCTTGGCACCTTATGGCTAGAAGTAAGTGTCCCAAGGTTGTAGAAGGAATAACCACTGCCCTAGTCTTCTGGGATAAGAATGTGATTGATTGGGACTATCTAGAATGGTTTCTTGGACAAACCAATTTTCATGCCATCCCCGAATGGGTTCTACCGACGGCACAAGCAGGTCTGGCAACCCGTTGCAAAGCTAAGGCGGTTTCCTGTAAACAACTTCCGAATTTATATCCGAATGCACAAATTACTCCAGAGGCATTTGGAGTTCATCTGCTCGGTTCTTATCGTAAAAATTGGTTACCCAAGATTGAAAGACTTCACCTACATAAAAATAACACAACCAAACCTATCATCGCTAATTTCAAACCCTGCAAGAATCGTGGAGTTGCTCAATACGCGTTAAACCAAGCTAAAAGGTGGGTTAATACTAGGCTAAACAAATGGTAAGCACCTCCAACAACACAACTGACCTNACTGGCGTTCGGGTACTCATGCTTGCACCATGCCTCGGGAAATTTGGCGGGATCGAAACATTTTGTCTCACCTTAATAGAAGACTTAATTTTCAAGGGAGCATCCGTTTATCTATTAAGAAAAAAAGTAACAGGTTTCCAAGATGATAGATCGATTAAAAAAAACGAATGTGAAATTCGGGCATCTTTAACATCGGAATGTGACTCCCGCTTCAAAAGTGATTTTGTGAATCCGAGAGATCCAAAGATTAAACAAGCGATTAAAGAATCCGACCTCGTTCACCTGCACAACCCAATGCTGGAAGGAATTTGGTGGGCAAAAAAGGCTGGACTNCCTTGCGTCATGACAATTTACAATTGGCGAAGAAAAGGTCTTAAACCAAGGCTTCTAGCATGGAATTGGGCAGTTGCCCAAGCCGACCGGAGGTGGTATATATCAGAATTTGTTTGGGATAGTTGGGAAAAAAAAAGGAGGGCAGGTAGCGACCGGTTACCTGTAATATCAAGAATGCCGAAAGGCACGATTCCTCTTCAGCAGCGTTCAGGCTTTCTTTTCATCGGAAGGTGGGTAGCCAAAAAAGGGATACGCATTTTGTTNGAAGCTTATCGCCGAATCTCCCCCGACCCTAACATTTGGCCCCTTTTTTTGGTTGGTGATGGGCCTCTAAGTCAAGAAATCAAAAAGGAAATTGCAGACAAGAATATCAAAGGTGTGAAAATCCTTGGATTTGTCAGCGAAGATGAAAGGCAGCAACTTACCAAAAAAGCTAAATGGATGGTTACCCCACCTCATACCAATGAGGACCTTGGACTAACTCCACTAGAAGCAAGATCAGTTGGAGTACCCTGCATTGCAAGTAGGGATGGAGGCATAAAAGAAACGGCAGGACCTTACGCACTTTTTTGCAAACCTGGTGATATTGAATCTTTAACGGCATGTTTAAAGCAAGCCATGGAAATGAGCGAAGAAGAATATGCTTTAAGGTCCCGCTTGGCTAAAAAAGGGTTGTGTAATTATGTTCGTCCGTTGGACGAATACGCTGAAGCATACCTTAAACTTTTGAAAGAAAGGTGAAGGCAAGCGAACGTATACCTATAATTGATATGCTACGGGGTTTGTCCTGTATTGGTGTGCTACTTTATCATCTCCGTGTAGATTTATGGATTGGGTGGTGGAGGATTCGTAGTTATCCTGAGGAATATTCGAGTTTTGCAAAAGCGGTGGCTTGGCTATCAATTCCGACACCTTTTATGGGATATGCGGTTTTGCTATTTTTTTTGATCAGTGGGTTTTGCATCCATTACCCAAATACGATTTCCAATGCTCAACCTAATTGGAAGGACTATCTAATACGGCGGTTTTGGAGAATTTATCCGAGCTATTTTGCTGCCCTGATTATCACTGCTTGTATTAGTTACTTTTGTTACATAATTTGGGAAGATAATAATTGGGATCTTGATCGAATTTTACGGGTGGCAACTCTGAGCCAAAATTATCCACCGCGAAATGGACAGTTCCTAAGCAACCCCTCATTATGGACAATTCCATTAGAAGTTGAGTTCTATATTCTTTACCCTTTGGTTTTTTATCTTATTGCTAAATCACGAATCAAAACTTTGGTATTTATTGCAACCGTAATGTGTTCATCGTCAGTTGTTTTGAATATTCAGGGAATATCTTGGCCTTCATTTACATCACTATTCCTTTGGCCATCATGGTTATTGGGGGTATGGATCGCTCAATGGGAAAGAAAAAAGCAGCTAACTAAATTAAATACCAAAATTATGGTTCTTCCTACTGGGTTTTCCTTGTTATTGGCATTATTTAGTATTCTAGAAAGTTGGGTTTTTTGGTTACAATACCTCGCCTGGACAGTATTCTACTTCTTGCTTTTTATCCTTTGCCTAAATAATACTAATCTATTCATTCACTCAATAAGCAAACGATTTTTCAAGTTCATTTCTTGGATTGGCAAAATGTCTTTCTCCCTATATCTAATCCATTTCCCAGTGTTCAAATTATTCGGACATTTACATACGGAAATATGGAATGAGAAACCTGCCAACTTTTTAATTTCTTTAGCCTATTTATTACCAACTGGCTTTCTGGGTTGGCTCTTTTTTATATGGGTCGAAGAACCCATTCATCGGTGGTCTAGGCAAAGATTCGCTACAAGGTGAATTCTTTAAGTAGTTTCTGTGTTTCGCACCCAACAGGTAACAATTTTGTTAGAGCACTGGTTGGTGAGTTACTAAGACAAGGAAAACTTTTACAGTATTTCACATCCATTGGATTTGGACAAAAAGCCAATCCTATTCTTAAATTTTTTGGGAAAAAAAGGGGATATAAATTCCCTGACAATAAAATCAGACGACAATGGTTGCCGGAACTTTTACGAATCATTTTTAGTGACTACCTTTCACAAGAAAGACGTAGGATATATGCAGACNGCTCGTATGCGGCTTTAGATCGCAAGGTGGCAAAAAATTTACCACATCTACTTCCTTCAGTAGTTCATGCCTATGAAGATGGGGCAAGGAATAGCTTTAAGCAGGCAAAAAAATTNGGCATATACTGTTCTTATGAATTACCCATTGCACATTGGCAGACTGTTAGAAGCTTATTGTCTCAAGAGGCAGAAAGGCTACCTCACTGGGAACCAACTCTTGAAAGCACAAGGGAGTCNGAAGAAAAACTTTTCCGTAAGGAAGAAGAACTNGATTTAGCCGATGGTATCATCTGCCCGAGCAAATTTGTTCTGCAATCAATTCCCGAATGCATAAGAAATAAAAAAACCTGTAAAATCGCTCCATTTGGCAGCCCATTATGCCTTTCAAATGANAGGATAAGGAATGTTCATGAAACTANGCCCTTAAAACTTTTATTTGTTGGTTCAATGAGTCAGCGTAAAGGCCTTGCTGATCTTTTCAAGGCTATGGAAATACTTCGAAATGAACCCGTAAGCTTGACCGTTTTAGGCCAGCCTTCATTGCCTATGGAGTTCTATCGAGGTTGCTACCGAGATTTTGAATATTTGGCCCCTTGTTCAAATAACAAGGTTCGAGAAATCATGAAGATGCACGATGCCTTGGTGTTACCCTCGATTGTGGAAGGGCGAGCCTTGGTTCAGCAGGAAGCTCTGTCCTGTGGACTACCCATTATTGTAACGCCTAACGCGGGTGGTGAAGATTTACTTGAAGAAGGAACAACTGGTCACCTTGTTCCGATTCGATCGCCTGAAAAAATTGCAGAGGCAATTACCTCAATGGTCGAAAACAGGTCTAGCAAAGAGGAGATTCAGAATTTGTGCCAAAAAAAAGCAAAGGAATACTCTTGGAAAACTTACGCTCAAAAGATTATAGATTTCAACTTGCCTAACCCTGCAGAAAGGCATGATATATCCTAACCCATGAGTACAAGAAAAGCCATCTCGCTCCCAAGAAATTTGGCCGAGAAGAAAGTCTTTTCCCAAGCAGTGGCAACCGATTATGGATTTATTAAAAAACTCATCTGGACCTACTTCTTACTTTTACTTTTTGAAGGAGCATTAAGGAAATGGTTTTTGCCAGGATTGTCTCAAGGTCTCTTGATCGTGCGAGATCCCATCGTTATTTGGATTTATTATTTGTGTTATGCAAGGGGAATGTTTCCATCAGATAACAAATATCTGCAAAAATGCTTTCTTTGGACAATGATTGCGGTAACACTTTCTTTTGTTATCAACAAGGCACACCCTTTTACCATAGCGTATGGTGCCCGAACGAACCTTTTGCATTTTCCTTTGATCTTCATTATGGCTCGAGTCTTAACTTGGCATGATGTTCTTAATTTCGGTAAAGCATTTCTCTTACTAGCATTTCCTATGACATGGGTAGTTTCTCAACAATTTCAAGCAGATCGATTTGATGTTTTAAATGTGGCTGCTGGCGGAACGGGTCACCAATTAATGACCTCAGGAGATAAAGTTCGGGCTTCTGGTACTTTTAGTTTTGTTAGTGGAATTGTGTTTTATTATTGCTTTTCAGTCGCATTCATAATCTTCGGACTGCTAAAAAAAGGAACTTTCCCGAAATGGTTATTATATACAGGAATAAGTGCTACTTTACTTGCCATGGTAACTGCAGGAAGTAGAGCTGTCATCGCAGAGTCTATCCAAGTAATTGCCTGCATTGGTTTCCTTGCATATTATAAACCCACCGAATTTGGAAAAATCGCCACGACAGTTTTTGTATTTATAGTATTCAGTTTAGTTCTATATTCTCAAGTTGATTTATTTAAGGAAGGGCTTGACTTCCTCAGCTTGAGATTTGAGGAAGCTGCAAATGTAGAAGGCAATCCCATAGAAGCGTATTTTACAAGGTATTACGAAATGATTGTTGCACCATATTACTATTCCTTTTGGATAGGTGCATTTGGAAATGGTCTTGGCACTGCCACTCGGGCGGGTGCCGCACTAGCAGGTGGCTTTGCAGGAGCAGAAATTGGATGGTCTAGACAAATTATAGAGAGTGGTCCTATTGCAGGATGTTTGTTTATCTTATGGAGAATATGGATTGTAAAAGATATGCTTCTGACATGTCTAACAGCTGTAAAAAGAGAATCATATTTATCTATTTTTCTTTGGGGTGCAGGAGCTCCAATCTTACTTTTTACACCACTAGGGCAACCAACAAATTTAGGATTTGCTACATTTGGTTGTGGTCTGTGTCTAAGTGCTGCGGTTGCAAAAACAAAATAGTGCCCAATTTTCCAAAAAAAGTACTTGTAATTTCTAACTACAAGCAAGATGCCCAAGTCAGCATGCTTAAATTTGCTTATTCACTAACCTCTGGTGTCTATGAAAATTTAGCCTTAGAAATACTGAGACCTACTCCAATTTTTGGTAAGCTTTTTTGTAAATCCAATTTATACAAGTGGGCAGCATACATAGATAAGTATTTACTCTTCCCTAATAAACTAAAACGGGAGTTTCTGAGCCTTAGAGATCAAGTTAAATTGATCCACATCATCGATCATTCAAACGCCATCTACATGCCAAAGTTGAATCGGATCACTCAAGCCATAAAAATCATCACCTGTCACGATTTAATCGCCATACGCACCGCGAGGGGAGAATTTGCCCAAGCTCCTGTAACTTCGAAATCGGGCAAAAGTTTACAAAACTGGATTGCAAGATCACTCAACTATGCTGACTTTTATGCATGCGATTCCAGACAGACACTGGAAGACCTCAACCGGCTGATCCCTGAGTCCAAAGAAAAATCATCAATCCTTCATCTTGGTACGGATTTGGAATTATATCGAAAATCGAACCAAAGTAACCTTTCTTACAAACTTCCTTTTGACCCTCATACTACCAATTTCCTTCTCCATGTGGGAAGTGCTGCTTGGTATAAGAATCGAAAGGCCGTATTCCGTACCTTTATCCATGCCCACACAAGCTTACCCGACCACCATCTCAAGCTTGTCTTGGTTGGTCCCGAACCACAAAAAGAGGAGTTGGATGATCATTTGTTGAATTGGATTAAATCTCACAAAAGTGCTGTATACTGTTTGCAAAACCTTTCCGAAAATTCTTTGGGAGAGCTTTACAAATACGCTAAAGCCCTCGTTTTTCCTTCCTTTGTCGAAGGCTTTGGATGGCCACCCTTGGAAGCTGCGATTCGTGGATGCCCTGTCATCACCACTCGCACGGGAGCCATTGCAGATTTACTTGGAAACTANGCAAAATATGTTGAGGCAGAAAATCAAGCATCGATCGATCAATCTGTTNAAGAGCTATTACGATCACACGCCGCAAAGAAGGATGCTATCAATTTACCAAGTCATGAAGATTGCAGAAAGCAATACTTCGACCTATATGAGAAGATGGTGAGAAACTAAACAGGTTCTTTTTTTTATGCTTCTTTTTACGGCTCCCCTACACTTGCTCCGAAAAACAAANTTTTTTAAAGCATTACTCAGAAGTCGCTTTNATGATCCCAAGCTTCATGAACTCGGATATAGTCATCGGGTTGCCTTAAGACCCTTTACTCATGCATCCATTCGATGGAGAAAACAAAAATGGGAACCGGGTATTGGTAAACTGGCTAGTAGGATCGCTAAAGAACTGGATAATCAAAATGAGCNAGGGTGGTTCTTTGATGTAGGTGCAAATGTAGGGCTCTACTCTTGGAGAGTTCGTGAGGTTTGTCCGCTCCGAAATATTTTGGCCTTCGAACCGGATCCCGAAAACCTAAAGTTACTCGAAATGACCCTCAAAGAAGCAAACATACAAAATTTGGAAATCTGCAAGAGTGCACTGAGTAATCAGGTTGGTGAGGTTTCATTTTTTCAGGATACCTTAACTTCCGCTACTGGATGTATCGAAGGAAAAGATAAACCATGGGTCGAACAATACCTAAATGGATTCTCAAATGAAATTTCGGTAAAAACGAGGACCCTTGATTCAGTCGCCTCAGACGACAAAACCCCAAGCTTAATTAAAATCGATGTGGAAGGACATGAAGTTGAGGTTTTGCAAGGTGGCATAAATACATTACTACAAGCCAAGCCCCTACTCATCATTGAATCTTTTCCGCCGAAGCAGAAAACCGTTCTTTCTATATTGCAAGANCTTGGCTATAAATCGGTGGATGCAGACCGTCATAGTCCATTAAATTTAAAAACCAACAACCTTTTTGCTTGGCACCCTCAGGGCATCCTCAAAGAAACCATCATTCAAAAATTAATTCATTGATAACNCAAGGCTTCAAAGTTCCCCTTAGTTTATTTGTTCCCTGCAAAAACGAGGAAACCAATTTAGCAAGATGCTTGCAGTCGGTTTCNTGGATAGATGAGATTTTTGTGGTGGATTCGCAAAGCACGGATCGGACGACCAATATTGCCGATGAGTATGGAGCCAAGGTCATGCAATTCGAATACAAAGGTGGATGGCCGAAGAAAAAAAACTGGGGCTTAGAAAATCTTCCTTTTTCTAATGAATGGGTTCTTATTTTAGATGCCGATGAATGTCTTCCTCCAGAAGCTGAAGATGAAATCAAAAAGATTTTAAGTGATCCCAACAAGAAACACGCAGGTTACTGGATAAATCGAAGGTATTTCTTTTTAGGGCAGCCTCTAAAGCATGCTTATTTTCCCAATTGGAACCTGCGACTTTTTAAGCATAAACTCGGCCGCTATGAAAAGATAACCGATTTAACGACTGAAAGTGGAGACCATGAAATCCATGAGCATGTGGTGGTAAAGGGGACGACCGGCAAACTGAACTCGATCATGGATCATCATGCCTTNCCCACGATCGATAGCTTTGTGGAAAAACATAATCGCTACTCCAACTGGGAAGCCGTGGTGGAAAGCTCCGCTCAGGATGATGATTCTGCCCTTCAGCATGAGGGGGTCAAAGGTAAGAGGAAATTACGAAAGGTTTTCCGAAAGCTTCCCTTTCGCCCCACCCTACGATTTCTTTATGTTTATCTCTGGCAAGGAGGAATCTTTGACGGCTGGCCGGGGTATGTCTTTGCACGGCTTCATGCTCAATACGAATTTTTGTCGCTGGCAAAAGCCAAAGCCGTTTTAAGAGAGAGAAAAGAGGCGGGGAAGACTACGCGTTGATTTGGATAGTTTCTGACCATCCGAACCAAGTAATATTTTGCAGTGGTAAAAACTTGGGCGTTTCCAACCCAAAGCGTCAAAAAGAAGGCATTGGCGGGCACTTGAGATCAGTAAATCTTCACCCCGAACTACTTCCGTAATTTTCATAAGATTATCGTCGACTACAGAGGCAAGCTCATAAGATGCAAAGCCATCTTTTCGCCAAACTAAAAAGTCTGAAAAGTCTTTTCCTATTTCAAAACTTTGCTCTCCTTTTCGTCCATCCACAAAACTAACCTTTTCGCTCCATTGAGTTCGAAATCGCCAATTTGTATTCAGAGAGACCTGATCATTTGTGAACTTTTTTCCACTTGGGCGAAGTTCTTGTGGAAATAAATATTCATTCCCAACCTTTGCTTTTATTTCAAATGCCTGAATTTCCTTTCTTGATTTTACACATGGGTAAACAAGCCCATTGTTTGCCAATTTCAAAAGTGTGCTGACATACTTTTCTGCTCTCTCGCTTTGATTGTATGGACCGTATTTACCTCCACAATCAGGTCCTTCATCCCAATTGATTTTCAATCCCTGTAAATCATCCATTGCCGCTCGAGAAAATTCTTCACTGCAACGTAATCTGTCCAAATCATCGTTCCTGTAAATAACGCAACCATCCCGTTCGTGGGCTCTCCTCCAAGCAACTTTAAATGTTCTAGCGTGCCCTTCATGCAAATATCCCGAAGGGGTGGGTGCAATTCTCCCCCTGTAGGTTTTTTGTTGTTTGTCCTCGCTCATTTGATGAATTTAGGGTTTAGCTATACTTTTACGCAAGGAGAAGAATTCCCTTTTCCCACTATGTTACGATGAATTTTAAAGAATTGGGCCTATGCCCTGAACTCCTTCAAGCTATTGAAGATCTTGGTTACGAAGAAGCAACTCCAATACAAATAAAAGCAATTCCCCCGATTTTGGAAGGGCGTGACATGGTTGGTTCCGCACAAACTGGAACTGGAAAAACTGCTGCTTTTGCCCTCCCTGCCCTCCATCGATTAAAAAAAACTGGAGCATGCCGAGCACTTGCACTTGCACCCACTCGTGAACTGGCCATTCAAATTGAGGAAAACTTTCGAAAGTACGGGAAGCATATGGGCTTGAATATGGCATTGCTATATGGCGGAGTAAAATATGGTAAGCAATTAGAAGAATTGAGAAATAATCCTGATATTGTAGTTGCTACTCCCGGTCGCTTACTTGACCACATCCAACAGGGAAACTTAAGCTTAGGAAAAATTGAAATTTTAATCCTAGACGAGGTTGACCGTATGCTCGACATGGGTTTCGTTGAAGATGTCACAAAAATTATAAACAAAACACCTCGCTCCAGGCAAACCCTGCTTTTTTCTGCAACTATTCCTGATGCAGTTGTTCGTTTATCTAAATGGGCCTTGGACAATCCCGCAGAAGCGAAAATAGATATTAAAATTTCCGCTGCAGAAACTGTCACTCATGCACTTTATCCAGTTCCTGCCATCCAAAAATTTGATCTCTTAATTGCACTTTTGCGTAAGATTAAATTTGAGAGTTTAATTATCTTTTTTCAAACACGTAGAGG
The DNA here is from genome assembly GCA_002171765.1 of Verrucomicrobia bacterium TMED60. The sequence goes on along the minus strand of NHDN01000058.1, from coordinate 122,864 downwards.
GACAGATAAAATAAGCCATTGGCTAACAGAGCACGGCCAAGATGTGCGTGTTTTACATGCAGATCTTAAACAACGTGATCGCATGTCAGCTTTACAGGACTTTAAAGACGGAAAGGTCAAAATTTTNTNNGCNACCGATGTTGCNTCNNGNGGGCTTGATATNTCNAATGTAACCCATGTTATNAACTANGATGTCCCGCAGCACTCTGANGACTATATTCACCGAATTGGAAGAACGGGAAGAGCAAGAACGGAGGGGGAAGCATTTACTCTTTGTAAACCAGAGGAGCTTCCCTTGGTGGAGTCTATTGAGAAGCTTTTAGGTAATTCCTTAGACCGAAAATTTATTGATGATTTTGCATATCGTGATGAACCTGCAACTCTGACCGCTACTGCACCGGATATTTCTCGAAAAAGAAACCGTGGCTTTGGAAAGAAATTATCATTTGGATCAAGGAGAAGAAGGTAGTACGGATTGATTTAACTTAAAAGAAACGTATAAAATAAATTGAAGTCGCATTTGCGGCTTTTTTTGTTTATCGAAACAAAAATCATTCCAGTCATACATGCTATTAATTTTAAACTGGTAAGCTTTTCAAAATGAATTGGTATTCATCAATCTCTCACCTTAAAATCCATACTTTAGCCAATCTGCAAGAAGAATCTTCTTCCTTGATTTGGCTCTTGCCGATACTCGCTGCTCTCATTGGATGGGTAACCAATTATCTAGCGGTTAAAATGCTTTTCCATCCACGCCAAGCTATTTCAATTGGAAGCATTCAATTCCAAGGAGTATTTCCAAAAAGGCAAAAACAATTAGCGGTAAAACTTGGTACTTTAGTGGCTGAGGAATTGCTCTCAATGGACCAAATCACTAATAAAATTCGAGAAAATGCAACTAGCGAAGCAAGCATGGATGCAATTGGTAAAAGAATTGAAAAGACCATTCGAGAAAAACTTGTTCATGCGTTTCCAATGTTATCGATGTTTCTATCTGATGAAATGGTTGAAAAGGTCACGAATCTTTTTAGGAATGAGCTCAAAGACTTTCTAGCTGAATCCGTTGAAGAATTGAGTCACAAACTTGAAAAGGAGTTAGATATTAAGGATTTAGTTTGTGAAAAAGTTGAAGGGTTCTCATCCGACCGGGTAGAAAAACTTCTAGTAAACCTCATGAAAAAAGAATTTAAATTCATTGAACTAGTTGGGGCTGTTCTTGGCTTTTTCATTGGTTGTGTTCAATTATTGTTAACCACATCCGTTTAGACTTATGAATACTAACATTAAGCAATTCTTCAAGGCTTGCAAAATTTCTGTTTTGGGGTTTTGATATANCCTTTTTTTTATGATTTTAAGCACTTCTCCAATTTTCTCGAACATTTCTTTAGCCATGTCAGGTTCTGGTGCACAACCAGGGTCAGGGGGCATTCTTCAAAGCTTATTGCCATTTTTAGTAATGGGNATCGCTTTTTATTTCCTCATTATTGCCCCAGGGAGAAAAAAGCAAAAAGATCATCAAAAAATGATCGATGCCTTAGAAAAAGGTGTAAAAGTAAAAACGGTTGGTGGTTTGTTTGGCACTATTACTGGGGTCAAGGATGACTGTTTCGTCATCCGGATCTCTGAAAATGTCAAAGTTGAAATGGCTAAAGATTCTATATCCGCAAAAGTCGATTAATTTCTTCTTATTCAAATTGATACATTTGATATTTTAACAGCCCTGATTTATGAATAGATCAACCATTTGGAGATTGGGTATCACCCTTTTTCTCGTTTTAATCAGCATATCACTTGTTTCTCCTCTTGATGATCGAAATTTAGCAAATTACGCGTCGGACCAGGTCACCTCCGAAGCGAATGCATCCAATCATATTGGTCACGAAACTTTCGCAGAAGTTATCGAAACCATTAAAAGTCAAATCCCTGAAGGATCAGAGATCGATTATGGTGCTCTTAGGTCTTACGGCAAAAGAAACCGACTGGATTACTCTGCATATTTTAAACCACCCGTTGGAGTCCTTGGCACCGTAACTTCAAGACTTGTACCCTTCCTCATAAAACCGGGGATTCGTACCAGTCATGTTAAGGATCGAGACAAAAGAAATGACTTGGTTTTAAGAACTTTGCTTCGTAATTCACAAGCTGCAATCAAGAAGGGCTTAGATCTTAGAGGAGGGATTGCTTTTACCATGGAAATTGCTGATGCGAACCAAAGCCTTGAAGAAAATTCTCCAAGTGGAGCAAGTCCCATGGATAAGGTTGTTGAAATTATGAACGAGCGACTCAATGCTTTCGGAGTTGCTGAGACCATGGTTCGCCAGAAGGGGGATCGCTCGATAGAAATTCAAATACCGGATACGACCACAAAACAAGATCCAAGTTTAATCGAAGAGCTCCAAAAGCCAGCCAAGCTTGAATTTCGTATTGTGAATGTAAAAGCTGATGCCCCTATCCCAATTCAAGAAGGTGAGGAATGGACCGATGACGAAGGGATTCCTTTTGTTGCCATGCTACCCGACGACGCTCAAGCAAATGAACAACCTATTTGGGTAAGGAGGCTCTCCTCCGCGGATGGTGAAATTATTCAAGAAGCATATCCACGCCAAGATCAAATGGGAGGCTGGGAAGTTGGCCTTGATTTCACAACTGAAGGAGGAAATGAGTTTGCTAACCTCACGGGTGAAATTGCCCAGATGAATGATCCTGCAACGGGGGCACTTGGGCGACTTGCTATCGTGCTTGATAAACAACTCGAGAGTGCTCCAACAGTTAAGGCTCGAATCGACGGGGGAAGTGCTGTGATCAGTGGAAACTTTAGTGCTCGTGAAGCCAAAATGCTTGCCGATATTTTGAACAATCCATTAAAAGTTTCTTTAGAAATAGGTGAGAAATATGAAGTTTCCCCTACCCTTGCCTCCGGTGCTTTGGAAAGCAGTACCAACGCCTGTATTCTTGGTGCGGTTGCGATCATTCTTTTCATGCTCGTCTGGTATAAATCAGGAGGTGCGGTCGCGGTTCTCTCTGTCGCAACCAACATCCTGTTGGTTGTCGCCGTCTTAGCCGGTCTCTTTCAAGCTACTTTTACGCTACCTGGAATGGCTGCTCTAGTTTTAACTCTTGGAATGGCAGTGGATGCTAACATCTTAATATTTGAGAGAATTCGTGAAGAACTAAAGGCNGGGAAAAGTGCTGAAAATGCNGTCGAAGGCGGCTATGCCAAGGCATTCTCTACTATCATTGACGCTAACCTTACTACCCTNATTACTGCAACTATTTTGATATGGCTGGGCACCGGGCCTGTTAAAGGTTTTGGTATCACCCTTGCCATTGGTATCATTACCTCTGTTTTCTGTGCTTTATTTATCAGTCGACTATTATTAAATATCTTATTGCAATTAGGTGTTCAAAACCTAATCAGCCTTGCTAAAATTGAGAAACAAAAGCAGAAGGCTGAAATCGATTTTCACAAGTTTAGGAAACCTGCATTTTTGGTTTCTTGGGCCATTGTGCTTGTTGGTTGCTTTATGATTTACGATCAAAAAGATCAAATCCTGGGGATTGACTTTAGAGGGGGGGAGGAAATCGTAGCATCCTTCTCCGAAGAAATTGCTTCTTCTGAGCTTGATATTTTATTTAAAGAATCACAATCAACCGGAGAAGTTCAGCATGTCTACAGGTCAGAAATTGGTTCTGGGGAACAGAGCAAGAAATTGGTTCTTCAAACGGAACTCGGAAATTCTAGATCTGCACTCGATTTGATAAACTCAAGTTTTCCTGATGCAAACATGCAAGAAGAAGGTTTAAGCAATATTGGTGCATCCGTGAGTAATGAGATTAAAAACGATGCGATATTATCTGTACTTGTCGCCTTAGTTGGAATCCTTTTTTATGTAGCGGTTAGGTTCGAAATGGGATACGCCATTGGAGCGGTGGTTGCTACCATACACGATATCCTGATGACCGTTGGTCTATTCGTTCTATTTGGTAGCATTTCGGAAGGCGTTATTTGTTCAGGTCAATTCACAGCACCCATGCTCGCCTCCATTCTAATGATCGTTGGCTATTCAATAAACGATACGATTGTTGTTTTTGATAGGATCCGAGAAGAATTAGAACTGAATCCAGTGACTGGTCTCCAAAAGATTATTTTGATCGCGATTAACCGCGTACTTTCTCGATCTATTCTGACTAGTTTCACTACCCTTCTTGCCGCTATATCCCTCTGGATATTCGGAGCAGGAATAATCAATGATTTCGCATTTGTGTTTGTTATTGGAATTATAACAGGAACTTTTTCTTCCATCTTTATTGCCAGTCCTATTTTCTATTTCTGGCATAGGGGAGATAGGAAACATGTTGAGGATAATGAAATTTTACCCAAGTACGATTGGCAGACATCCACCACAAAATAATTTGTTTTCCATCAATCCTTTCTATTTATAGTCACGATGCTCTGGACTGAAGAGCACTATTGCGAAAAGAATATAATAGAACTTTGTAAATGCCTTGGCATCTCTGAGTTCCTCGGAAAGCTTCTTCTTTCTAGGGGAATTGAATCGCATTTGGACGCAGAATTCTTCCTCAAACCAAAGCTTGCACTTCTTGAGGACCCTTATGAAATTCCAAATTTAAAGTGCGCTACCATCCGAATCTGCGACGCAATTGAAAAAAAGGAGAATATTCTCATTGTTGGAGATTATGATGTCGATGGGATCTCTTCCACCGTCATCATAATAAAAGTTTTGTCGGCCTTTGGTATTGAAGCAAAATATGTAATTCCCCATCGCCAGACTGAAGGTTATGGGCTAACTGAGGAAGTACTACAACGTGGGATGGAGCAAAATGAATTCAGTCTTGTTTTAGCTTTGGATTGCGGCACGAACTCATGGGAAGAGGCCGACTTTTTACAAAATAAAAACATAGATCTTGTTGTGGTAGATCACCACAAAGCTAAGGGTGAAATCCATCAGCATTCCACCATTATCAATCCCCATCTCCAAGAAACTGATTACCAATGGTCAAACCTCTGTACTGCTGGACTTTGCTTTAAGCTTGTTCATGGCATCATAAAGTTCCTCAGAGAAGCTAAGCATAAAACTGCGTTTGAAATCAGNCCTAAAGATTTCCTTCCTCTTGCAGCAATTGGAACTCTTGCAGATATGGTTCCCTTAAGGGGTGAAAATAGAATTTTAGCAAAATATGGTCTTAAACATTTACGGAATAATCCAGAGGTTGGATTGAGATCACTCTTAAAGCTGGCAAATCTGGACACCCGATTTCCTTTTGACTCAGAAGATATTACCTTTCGAATCGCTCCTAGGATCAACGCATGCGGAAGACTGGACAGACCTGAAATTGCTGCGGAGTTACTTCTTACTAAAAATTCTGAGGAAGCTTCTAAATTGGCCCGTATAACCAATGAATTTAACGAGGAAAGAAAGCTAATTGAGACTAAATTAACTGAANAAGCACTGGATCAAGCGGAAACAAAATTCGCATCTCGAAAGGCAGCAGTCATTACTGGACAAGGCAGCGAATGGAATCCCGGGGTGGTAGGTATTGTTGCCGGAAAGCTTGCTAATACGCTCCATAAACCTTGCCTAGTCCTTGCGTTCGAGAAAGGTAAATATAAGGGCTCAGGTCGGGGAATTAAGGGTACAAACCTTGTGGATGCATTATCCTCATGCGAGGAACTTTTAGAGCACTGGGGAGGTCATCCTGCAGCAGTTGGACTAAGCGTTGATGAGAGTAAAGTTAAACTTTTTGAGGAGGCATTTCTAACTTACATGGAAGATAAGGCTTCCGTTGTTGATAACGAGCCTTGTATCAAAATTGATAGCACGCTTAGCTTGAGTGAGATAAATGATGACCTTCTGAATCNAATAAATAAGTTAGGACCTTTCGGACAAGATAATCCTGAACCAGTCTTCGCACTGAAAAGAATTGAGCTCCGCTCAAATCCAAGGAAAGTGGGAAATGGNGATCACTTCCAATTTAAAATTGAAAATTCCAGAGAATCAATCTCTGGAATTGCATGGAATATGAGCGACCGAATGCCACCCACTCATCAAAAATTAGACTTCGCTTTTAAACTCCGATGGAATCGCTGGAACAATCATCAGACTCCACAAATGAGTTTAATTGACTGGAGGCTCAGCGAAAGTATTTAAGGGTTAATTCTTTCGTCCATATGAAGCAAAAGCTCCTCTTCAGACATGCGCACCTGCTCCGTCGAATCTCTGTCTCGAACCGTAAAGGAGCCATCCCCCTCTAGCGATTCGAAATCTACGGTGATTCCAAAAGGAACCCCTGCCTCATCAATCCTGCGATACCTTCGGCCTATGGCACCACTCTGGTCATAAACAACATTCCATTTTCGCTGGAGCCTTTCATATAGCTTTTTGGCAACCTCAACCAGTTCAGGCTTATTTTTAACCAGAGGAAAAANTCCTGCCTTAATGGGGGCAACCCGAGGATGGAATCGTAATACAGTTCNTTTTTCCCCATCGATTTCATCGACGGAGTAGGCCGAGCAAAGAACCGCAAGAAAAGTGCGGTCCACTCCCAAACTTGGCTCAATTACATGNGGTAAGTATTTCTCTTTCAGATTCTCGTCGAAGTACTCAAGTGATTTACCCGAATGTTCTTGGTGTTGAGTTAGATCAAAGTTCCCTCTTGCTGCAATCCCTTCGAGTTCATGCTCCCCGAAAGGAAATTTGTAAGTTATATCGGTGCAAGCACGGGCATAGTGAGCCAATTTATCTTGCGGATGCACTTCTTCTCCTAGGCAATCTTTGGTAAGTCCAATGCTTGAGAACCAAGATTTTCTTACATTAATCCATTCTTGATGATGCCTTTGCCATTCTGATTCTCCGGGTGGAATAAAATACTCAATTTCCATTTGCTCGAATTCTCGAGAACGAAATATAAAATTACGTGGAGTAATCTCNTTTCTAAAAGCTTTACCAATCTGAGCAATTCCGAAAGGAACTTTAACTCTTCCTGTATCAACAATATTTTTAAAATTGGCAAATATACCCTGAGCAGTTTCTGGTCGTAAGTAACATTTTGATGAGCCATCTCTCAAGGCACCTACATGGGTTTCAAACATCATATTAAATTCCCTNGGGGGAGTGAGGGAACCTACTTTTCCAGTAGCTGGTGATGGNACCAGCAATTGCTCTTTCTCAGTAAGTTCATCATAGGGTCTAAGGATTAAATCTTGGAGCTCACCTTGCTTAGATTCTTTCCTTTTCTTATTTTCTGCCTGCTCTTGTGCAACTGATTGCATATTTTCGGACTCAAGCAGAGANACCCAACCTAAGCTTTCTCCATCAACTAACACTTCAGCGGCAAAAAGTTGGTCTGCCCGATAGCGCATTTTTGATTCTTTGCAGTCAACCATTGGATCNGTGAAACCATCGATGTGGCCAGATGCCTTCCAGATTTTCGGATTCATAATGATGGAGGAATCTAATCCGATAACATCATCCCTCCGCCTGACCATATCTTCCCACCATGCGTCCTTAATATTTTTTCTTAACTCGACTCCTAGAGGTCCGTAGTCAAAAAAGCCATTCAATCCTCCGTAAATTTCAGATGATTGAAAGACAAAGCCCTTGCGTTTTGAGAGCGATACGATCTCCTCTAATAGTTTGTTTTCAGATTTCATGTGTTCTTTTGGTAAGTAATTGAAAATCGTGATTTGGACAATCAATTAAAGTCTCTTCAAACCTTTAAATTGCTCATTGACTTGGACAGAAATTAGAATTTCTTATTCCCTATGCTTCAGCTTTATTTTCGCACCTTTTTTGCAGTTTTTGTACTTTGCGTTGCCCTTTTCTCACAAGGTTGTTTTTTTAAGAAGTTTGGCACTTCTGAAAAATATAATGTTATGGGTGCTATTACCCACGAGCGAAAATCCTATGCACCGGTAGAAGTCGGTAGCCTACACCTAAGTTCTGAAGAAGTAATCTCTCGTCAAAACTTTTCTGGTTCCAAGACAACTTTCCTTTGGGGATTGTTCACTTTTACCGATTATTGAGAATTTAGAAACTAAATTATTCTTTTAAAAATCTCTTCAATTTAGAATAATTCCAATTACAACTTGAAAGTTGTAGGCTTTTGCATAGTATCTTAACTCTTGAACAGATTAGAGACAGAAGCATTAAAGAAAGACTTGGATCACAAACTCCTGAAAAAAGGTTTGAGACCTACCAAGCAAAGATCATGTGTATATGAGACTTTGCTTTCAAAAAAAGATCATCCTACTGCAGACGAAATTCTTCTTCGCGTAAGAAAAAAACTGCCATCTATTTCTCTCGCAACGGTGTACAACTGCCTCGAAACCTTGGTTGAGTGCGCCTTGATCAGACAAGTCAATGTCGACAGGTCCCCTACGCGATACTGTCCAAATTTAACTCCTCATGCTCACTTTAAGTGTTCGAACTCAGGAAACATCTATGACCTTAACTTGAGCAAAAAAGATGTTAGCAAACTTAAATCTATTCTTCCGAGTGGATTTATTGCTGAAGATTTCAATTTAACCTTCAGTGGTACCACTTAATATTCCCCCGTAAACTCCAATTAGTGAACTCATTAAAAATCGAAAACCTATCCGCTAGCATCGCGGACAAGCAAATCCTCAAAGAGCTCTGCCTCGAAGTACCCCAAGGAGAAGTGCACGCTATTATGGGTCCTAACGGCAGCGGAAAAAGTACTTTATCTAAAGTTTTAGCTGGTCACCCTGATTACGAGGTAACCAGTGGTCAGGTTTTCATGAATCAAGAAAGTATATTGGGTAAAAATGCCGATGAAATNGCAAGACTCGGTTTATTTTTAGCNTTCCAATATCCTGTNGAAGTANCCGGTGTAAGCATCGCAAANTTTATACGAGCCGCTCTNAAAGCTAGGTTACCCGAAGGAGAATCNNTCAAAGCAGTTGAGTATTACAAGTCTTTGTATTCCAAAATGGATGCCCTTGGTATGGATCGAAAATTTACTTCTCGGGCCTTAAATGACGGCTTCTCGGGCGGAGAAAAGAAAAGATGCGAAATTCTGCAGATGAGTATGCTCGAGCCCANGTATTGTATTCTGGATGAAACTGATAGTGGTCTTGANATTGATGCCCTAAGAATTGTNTCNGGTGGAGTGAATAACCTCCGATCTCAAGATCGTGGTATTTTAGTGATCACNCACTANCAACGNCTTCTTGAATACATCGTACCAGATGTNGTACATGTCATGTGGGATGGAAANATTGTAAGATCTGGTGATAAAAGCCTNGCNATCGAACTTGAAGCTAAGGGNTANGACTGGATTAAGGAAGAAATTGCAGCTTAATGAAAGGTATTTTATGATCCAACCAAAAGAATTTGATATTGATACCGAGAAAGGAAACTTTCACTNCGANACGNACTATGCATTCGATGCNGGTGTTGGTNTGAATGAAGAAGTTGTTCGCTACATTTCCAATGTTAAGCAAGAAGAGAAATGGATCTTAGATTTTAGACTCAAGGCTTATCAAACTTTTCTAAAAAAACCAGTTCCTACCCATTGGGCCACCGAAGATCTAAACAATATAGATTTTGANNTAATTCGATACTACCTAGCAAAAGGACAACAGCCAAGCCGCTCTTGGGAAGATGTCCCTGAGGATATNAAAAATACTTTTGAAAGGTTAGGCATACCTGAACAAGAAAGAAAATTCCTTGCGGGTGTCGAAGCTCAATTTGATAGCGAGGCAGCCTATTCAAGGATGAAAGNNGACCTCGAAAANGAAGGNGTNCTNTTTGTAGGTTCCACCGAAGGGCTTAGAGATTANCCTGAGATTTTCAAGAAGTGGTTTGGTAAGGTTATACCGACATCTGATAATAAATTNTCTGCTCTNAATAGTGCTGTTTTTAGCGGTGGAAGTTTCATTTATATCCCTCCCGGTGTTAAACTTACNCAACCCTTGCAAGCTTANTTCAGAATTAATGCTGAAAACTTTGGTCAGTTTGAACGAACTTTAATCATNGCAGATGAGGGTGCAGAAGTNACNTACATGGAAGGNTGTACTGCTCCTAAATTCGAAACCTCGACTCTACATAGTGCCGTTGTTGAACTTGTCGCCCTCAAGGGTGCCAAAATTCAATATGTTACGGTACAAAATTGGTCGGACAATGTGTTCAACCTTGTCACCAAAAGAGCAATTGCAGAAGAAGAGGCTGAAGTCAGATGGATTGATTGTAATATTGGCTCAAGGCTTACGATGAAATATCCTGGTGTTATTCTTCGTGGTAGAAAAGCCAGGGGTGAGGTCTTATCCATCGCCCTTGCAAATGATGGTCAACATCAAGATACTGGCGCTAAAATGATTCATGCTGCTGAAGAAACCACTAGTAACATCATTGCAAAATCAATTTCGATTGGTAAAGGCAGATCTTCTTATCGTGGGTTGGTGAAGATGCCGAAGCATCTAAAGAATTGTAAAAATAACACCGAATGTGACGCCCTTTTAATTAACAGTGATAGCCAGACTGACACCTACCCAGCCATCTCCGTTCAAGGGGATGGTAATTCGGTTCAACATGAAGCTACCGTTTCAAAAGTAAGTGCTGAGCAAATTTTTTACATGCAACAACGTGGACTCTCAGAACCCGAAGCGATGAGTTTATGCGTCAATGGATTTGTTAACGACTTAATCAGGGAATTTCCTATGGAGTATAGTGTTGAACTTAAAAGACTTATTGACTTAGAAATGGAGGGGTCAGTCGGTTAGTTTAAGATTCATTTAAGATCTAGTATGCAAACCATAAATAAACCTTCAATTTCATCCCTTTTCGATGATCAAAATTTATTTTCTTCTTTTGTTGAAGAAAGGTCTTGGGAACCCGGTTGGTGTGCCGACTTCAGGATGGAAAACTGGAATCATTTCGAGAGTCTACAGAGCTCCATTGTCAAAGACGAAAATTGGCGTTTCTCACCCAAAAGCAGGTTCAGTCTGTCTGGGGTAAATCAAATAAATAGTGATGTTGATCTCTTATCCTTAAGTTCAAGTATTAATAGTAAGTCCAGATTCCAAGATCTTAACAAAATGATTTTGGATTATCCCTCGGAAATTTCTAGGATCATTGATTTGAAGGGTCCCTGTCTTGGTGCCCTTTCAAATTATCATCTGACCTCTGCTTTATTTGATAATGGCTTTTTCTTAAATACTGCCTCTGGAAATGAATCCCGTGAAGTTTTTACCGTTAGGCATAAACTTCCAAGCTCTGGAAGCATATCTTTCCGAAAAAATGTATTAACATTATCCCCTTTTTCAGAAATTACGGTTATTGAATTTATCGAATCTGACCGTGACTCTAATTCGGGTAACCTCAGCAGTATTTTGCATGCCGAGATTGGTGAAGGTGCAAAATTGAATCGCATTCTAATTCAAGATGCAAAAACAAATGCAACCCTTCACCAATTTGAGAATTTCGTGATAGGGAAAAATGCAATTGTGACCAACACTACAATTCACTTAGGTTCCTCCGAATGCAGAACGGAAATTAAAGGTAATCTCATGGAAGAAGGTGCTGAATTTGAAAACTTTTCTCTTTTTCTGGGTTGCGGAAACCAACTCTTTGACCAAAGAACAATGCAATTTCATGCCGCCCCTAATTGTAGAAGTAATTTAATTTCTAAGAATGCTCTGAATGACCAATCAAAATCCGTTTTTTCTGGTATGATTAAAGTTCTTCCNTCTGCTTCCAATACCAATGCATATCAGACAAACAGAAACCTCTTATTGAGCAATGAGGCTCAAGCAGATTCTCTTCCGGGACTTGAGATTCTTGCAAATGAGGTAAAGTGCAGTCATGGTGCNACTACTTCTAAAATCGATGAGCAAGAGCTTTTTTATCTTCAATCTAGAGGAATTCCGAAAAAATCAGCGGAGAATTTAATTGCCCTTGGTTTTCTTGACGAAATCCTTGCAATGGTTAAAGACGAAGAACTCAATGAGTCGATTCGTCATAAAATAGAATCACGATTCAATAATTCATGAATAGTCCACAGCAAGAAGTTGAGCTTGTGCGAGATGTCAATGCCACTCTCATCCCCCACGGTGAGGAGTTCACTTTGGGAAGAGGTGAAAAAGTAACCATTACACATCGCTTAGGTGGAAATTTCACAGTCATGACTCTACAAGGTATGTACAGAATTGGCTCGAAAGATGCCGATGCCCTTGGCGAACAACAAGAAGTGTCAGCTGTCGACACCAAGTTTCCAGAGGACCAATCCCCGGCAGACGAGAATAAAATTAGAGAAAATCTGAAATCTGTTTTTGACCCTGAAATCCCTGTTAATGTTGTGGATTTAGGCTTGATTTACCGAGTTGAAATTGAACAGAACGAAGAACGCGGCAGAATGGCGTTTATTGATCTTACCCTCACTGCACCGGGTTGCGGAATGGGACCAGTTATCGCAGAAGATGTTAAGTCAAAAACATTAGAACTCCCAGGAATTGATGACGCGGAAGTAGAAATTGTTTGGGACCCACCCTGGAATCAAGATCTTATTTCCGAAGAAGGAAAAATGGAATTGGGCTTAATTTGACCTATTTCTCAATCAAGTCACCCATCTAATTCCATCTATGAATATGCTTCCACTCAAAATTGCTTTGGGTTCTGACCATGCGGGGTTTTCTTACAAAGAAGAAATTAAATTTTTCCTTAATGAAAAAGGTCATGAAACCAAAGATTTTGGTACTTTCTCTGAGGAATCCTGCCATTATCCTGATTTTGTTACTCCAGCNGCTCAAGCTGTTGCAGATGGCACCTGCCATATTGGGATTGTGCTAGGAGGAAGTGGTAATGGAGAGGCAATGGCAGCAAATAAGGTTAAGGGAGTAAGATGTGCTCTTTGTTGGTCTATTGATACAGCTAAGTTAGCGAAAGAACATAATCATGCTAATGTNATATCNATCGGTCAAAGACAAGTTTCCTTAGAACTTGCCAAGGATATGATTGACGCATGGATGTCTTCAACATTCGAAGGTGGTCGGCATGCAGAAAGAATTCAAATGCTTAACTGAAAATTTAATATTAAAAATGAGCGAAGAAAAAAATAAAAAGAGTGATTCCGTTGGGGAACAAATTCAAAGTAGTTTCCTTGAAAGTCGAAAAGTTTTCCTTTGGGGAGAAGTCAGCGATCGGTCCGCAAGAGACCTTACTGAAAAATTGCTTTACTTAGAAAATAGTAACCCAGGTAAAGATATAACCTTTTATATTAACTCCCCTGGAGGTTCTATCACTGCTGGCATGGCAATCTTTGATACGATGCAGTTAATAAGCTCNCCGATCACAGTCGTGGTAACCGGAATGGCTGCAAGTATGGGGTCGATTTTGCTTTGCGGTGCCACAAAAGGACAAAGGTTTTTGTACCCCCATTCTCGTGTATTAATCCACCAACCACTGATTACGGGAAGAATGCAGGCAACCGCAGTAGACATAAACATCCAAGCACAAGAGATGGAGAAATTAAGAGAAGAATTGAATGGTATCCTCGCCAGAACATCGGGTCAACCGCTTGAAAAAATTCAAAAAGATACCGATCGCGATTTTTACCTGAATGCCTCAGAAGCAATTGAGTACGGATTGGCTGACGAAATCGTAAAGCATATCTAGGCTATTCTTTCAGCTTTCCCATTTCTGAGATTGGAATTGCATCAACAACCTTCCAATCTTTTGGATATTCAATACTTGATAAACTTTTCTTAGCGATTTTCTTAAGATCATCAATTTGAGCATTGGACTTAAGGATTATGAAGGCAGTGACTCGTTGCCCCCAATGATTGTCCTCTTCACCCACCACCATGCAATCGGTTACCAGAGAAGTTTCTCGCAGACAATTCTCAACCACTTGAGGGCTAACCATTTCACCACCAGTAATGATACACCGATCTGTACGACCCGTAATCCTGTATCCGGTATCATCCTCAAAAGCACCTAAATCTGGGGTTTCATACCAGTCGTCTTTGGGTATTTTTGATTCTCCAAATCGGTAGCATAGGCTTTTAGATTTTATACTCAAGCGACCTTCTACAATTTTGATTCTGGAATGGGAAAGACAAGTGCCCACCCCAGAACCATGATCAAGAAAACTATCCGAATCCAAAGCTGTAATCATTCCAGCAGTCTCGGTCATTCCATAGCATGGCCAAAGTGGAATACCTGCTTCTCTTGCTTTCATTTCTATAGCAGGTGGTAACTCAGCACCTCCAACAAATATTCCAAGACTAGAACGTAAATTCTTCAAAGCTAGGCTTGAATTCAAAAGAACATGCAATTGAGTTGGTACCAATGAAATCCAGCGTTGCTTCAAGATTTCAACCATATCCACTTCAGTAAGATTTTTATAGTCGCCAAATAGTACCGAACCTCCAGTCCGTAAGGCACGCTCAACTTGCATCCAACCTCCTACATGGTTCAGTGGTAAACAACAAAAAGAAGAGTAATTTTCTCTACCTATTCGATCGAGAAGNGCTTCTACTGCACAAGTAATTGTTTCTTCATTATGATAAACCTTTTGGGGAACCCCACTAGTACCACTCGTTCGGAATATTCGACTTTTCGGAACCGTGATTTTTTTAGCTATATCGGCACCCAAAAGTTTGGGGTCTTCTTTTAAAAACTCTACAGAACCATTATCCTCATACATTGAAAGTACTCTCATTGCATAATGAAGACTAGGATTTGAAGATTGATTTAAAGAATCAAGGCAACTGAAATTCATTTTCTATTTTTCGAAATAATATTAAAATTTATCCCAAAGTATTTCCAATTCCTCTTTGGATGCACTTGGTACCAGAAGAGGATCAGAATGATGAGACTCAATTTCAAGAGCATTACCAACGAAAATTGACCTATCAACACCGGATACTAGATTTGAAAACCTGCAAACTCTTGAAAGAGCCTCAAACCCAAATGGGCTTTCATAGACTGTAGAAACTACAGACTTATTCGCGTTGTGCTTGATGAAATCGATCGTTTCATCCCAATCCTCTAGAAGACTGGGTTTAAGTACAAAAAAGCCGGACCAACCCATATCTAAGAGTTTGCTTGGATTACCTAACTCGAAAATAGATTCATCTAAGGCAANCGGGAAATCATTCTCATCAACCAATTTCANTAATTTATCNTCGGGAATACCAGATAAAGGCTGTTCAATAAAATCGAGTTTTGGATTTTCATAAAGTGCATCCATCCACCNGAGCAACTTCTCGTAATTNAGCGATTCGTTCGCATCCAACCTTACACGNGTTGAGNNCGGCATTTNGTCAAACCANGAAGTAATTTTTTTAATCTCNNTCTTTACATCTTCTAAACCTATCTTTTTCTTNATGGTNAGGTTAGGTTCATTAATTTCACCGAAATCATGNAACATTTTTGCATACTTAACCTCGGTTTGATGGTTCAAATCTTGATTCCATAAGTCTGATTTCAAACAACTTAATGCGGGTTTTATAAATTTATATCGCTCGATTCTACCTCCCAAAACCCATACTTTAGCCTCATCAATTAAATCACGAAGGGAATGTTTACTAAAACCTGGGACAAAACCAACATCTCCAAAAGTACAGATACCAGATTCACTCTTTTCCATAAAGATCAAACCCTCTTTTTCAGCCCATACACCATGGGCAGACTTCGTCGAAGTTTTAAATTTTAGATTGTATCTTTTAAATTCTCGAATTTGGCTCATCGTTTATACTTGAGAAGTAGAATGCTTTGAAACATATAAACATAGTCAACAAAAGACAAAAGCCTATCATGGATAATGAAATTTACTTANCGGCCGATGAATTCTTTCCCAAATGCTCTCCATTTGGTCTGACATTTGATGATATNAGCCTCGCTACCCGATACTCTGAGCTTGTACCCAAAGATGTAAGGATTGACACCAGATTATCTGAGGAGATTAGTTTAACCATACCCATTATTTCCTCTGACATGGATACAGTAACAGAATCCGAAATGGCAATCGGTATGGCCCTAAACGGTGGGTTAGGTTTAATTCACTATAATATGTCTAAAAGGCAACAAGTTAAGGAACTTACCAGAGTCAAACACCATGTACATGGCTTAATACAAGACCCAATTACGATTACTGCCGATAAGTTTGTCGGGGATGTTCTCGATCTTATCGAGGAGAAAAATTTTCAATTCAGAACTTTCCCAATTGTAGATGATAAAGGAAAGTTGATGGGTCTGCTGCCAGGAAGAGTAGTAAAAAATAGATACAAGGATAAAAAAGTCACAGAAGGCATGCTGGAACGAAATGAGGTCTACACAATAAGCAATTCGGAAGTTGGAAAAGATCCCATAGCTACAGCTGACAAATTTTTCAGTGACCACATTGGNATTCATAAGTTNCTCGTTGTCGATAAAGAGGACAGATTACAAGGTCTTTATACTCTTAGCGATATCGAGCAAATTATTGGTGAAAATAGTGAGAATTTGAGACCAGCTCGAGATTCAAACTTTCGGCTTCGTTGCGGTGCAGCAATTACGGTTCCACGCGACTTAGATGGAGAAATNAAGAGTAATGATTTAATCGCACATGTCGGCGAGATGCTAGATAAAGGATTAGATATAGTCGCTATTTCGACTGCCCATGGACATACGAAAGGTGTTGGTGATGCAACCCGTATGATTCGGGCTGCTTTTCCTGAACTTCCAATTATGGCTGGAAATGTCACTTCAGCAGAAGGAGTTGAATACCTTTCAGAAGCAGGAGCCAATTCTGTAAAAATTGGCCAAGGGCCGGGCTCAATCTGTACGACTCGAATTGTTGCTGGGGTGGGTATTCCTCAAATGAGTGCCCTCTATGCAGCTAAGCGTGCCAATANNAACAAAAATATTTCGATAATCGCAGATGGTGGAATTAGTAAATCGGGGGATATAGTTAAAGCACTGACNCTATCCGATGCGGTAATATGCGGTGGACTTCTTGCTGGTTGCAGGGAATCTCCNGGTAGAATTATTGAAATTGAAGGAAAATATTATAAGCAATACCGTGGAATGGGAAGTCTTGAAGCAATGAAGCANGGTTCTGCTGCCAGGTANGGTCATAATAAGAACGAACTGAGTGAAAAAAGTACCCCNGAGGGNATTGAAGCACTNAAAGAAGTTTCTAGCTCCCTTAAGGAAACAATTAACGGACTTGCCGGNGGGGTTCGGGCTGGACTTGGTTATTTAGGAGCNGAAGACCTAAGTGCCTTACGCAAACAAGCGAGGTATGTACGCGTAACTCCAGCTGGACAGAGAGAATCGGCTCCTCACGATGTAATTCAAGTTAAGAGCAACGACTTTAATCATTAGAATAACAAATTGTGAATGATTCTAATCTAAAGCCTTATAAGTCTAATATAATATCCGTAATCGGNATTAGCATGGGNGACGAAGGAAAGGGGCGNGTAGTTCATGAAGTTATNGACGAAGTCTACCGNGTTCATGGACAACATGTTGAGTGTGTGATGAAAGTNAATGGTGGNGCCAATGCAGGTCATACTGCTGCNGGTCTTAAGTTGAATTTACTACCTTCNGGNGTTAGTAATCCTGAAGTTAAGAATCTGCTCATCGGTGCNGGCGTAGTGGCGGANCCGCGGAAATTTCTTTGGGAAGCAAAACCTCTGGAACATATTGGCATCTCGGTTTTAGACCGCTTAGCTATTGATGAGAAATGNCAAGTTAGTGANGTAACCCATAGGATTCTAGACCTTGCATGGGAAAACTACAGAGTAAACCAGTTAGGTGAACCAAAACGCGGCTCAACTGGAAGNGGTATAAGNCCTGCCTANTCAGATGAAACAGGCCAATGGCAAATATTTTATTCGGTATTCAAAAAGGATAGAAAAATATTTTCAAAAAAATTAAGGGAGAAAATTTCTAGGGCAGAGGACACNATTAAGTATGTCTGCAAGGTNAGCGAAGAAANCTGGTTTGNATTCTTTNAAATCCTTTCTGAAGCCGAAAAAAAAGCGAATATTGATTCTGTAGAAAAGAAAATTTTTGAAGAAGANGAATTCTTATTTAGTNCCTTTNAGACAAATGAACCNTTTCGATTCAATGCAGATCAAATAGAAGAAGCATATTGGCACGCTGGACANCAACTTTGCAACTGCATCAAAGATGGTCGCAACTTGTTATTAANTACTTTNGANNNAAATAAAAAAATTGTTGCAGAATTTGGACAAGCATTTTGGTTAGATAAAAGGCATGGATTTACTCCAAATGTTACTGCCTCCCACACTTTCGGAGGAGAATTTTTNCTNTCAGGCGGAATTCCATTGCAAGAAATTGATCAAGTTGGNTGCTGTAAAGCNTATGATACAAAAGTTGGAACNCATCATTTTATTACAAAAATNGATCACNCAACNGATCCAATTGGTTNAAAACTGGCAAAACTAGANTTTGGNACTTCTACTGGTCGGCAAAGAATGGTTGGTTGGTTTGACGCTGTAGAAAAAGGAATTGCACTGAGATATGGAGGTTTTGACCAGTTAGTTATTAATAAATTAGATGCTCTAACTCTCCCATCTGACATAAATCAAAAGCTTAAAATTTGTACCGCTTATCAATTATCAAATGGTAAAATCATTAAAGATGTACCCGANGATGAGGAAAGGAGAAACGAAATCAAACCTATCTACGAGGAATTCGAAGGTTGGCACGACGATTTACAAAACCTTAAATCCTTCCTTGATTTTCCAGAACAAGCAAAAAGATACATATTTAGAATGATAACCAGCATAATAGAAATTGCATTCCCTAACGGTTGGACACAACATCCTATTCCTAATATCAAGTTTATAGGAGTGGGTCCTAATCCTAGACAAATTATTGGAGATATCCCGTCAACAATTAATATCCTTGAACAGCGTGATCATACTATTCTTTGAATAAGTCTTCATCCATTACAGTTTTACAAAAAAAAATCTCATGGGAAGAGATAAATAAGAANTATTTAAATTCACTTTTACAACTTTGCCTAGAGGAAGAAGTNACTAAAAATTATTTTCAATGTCCATCNCAAGGTGACATTTCAACAAAATCATCAAATGTNAGCGGTACTGCACATGCAAATATCGTAACAAGAGAAAAAATTGTCTGCTCTGGATTAAATATCTACNCGCACATATTTGAAGTTTTTGGTGCTCGTAATTTAACTTTTTTAAAGNTTTGCGAAGACGGGGAAACTGCATCGCCAAACTCAACAATAGCAAAGATAGATGGTGATATTTCTGAAATATTATTAATTGAACGTACACTGCTTAACTTTATCCAGAGGTTGTCTGGCATAGCAACATTTACCGAAAGCATTGTTCAAAAGATAGAAAGGTATAATGTCAATCTGCTTGATACNAGGAAAACTACGCCCGGGATGAGATATTTAGAAAAATATGCAACAGGATGTGGTGGCAGTTACAATCATAGACTTGGTTTGCATGATCGGATTTTAATTAAGGATAACCACTTAGCCTCAAGAAATATAGAAAATAAAAGTGATTTAATTAGCTTTGCAAAAGAAGTAAGAAGAAAATCTCCAAATACTTTCATAGAAATCGAAGTTGATTCCATTGAATTTGCTCTTGCCCTAACAAGTAATGAAGTGAACGCAGTTTTATTGGATAACTTCAACTTAGAAGATGTAGTTCATGTAAGGAAAGAGATAGATCAAGAAGTGATTATTGAGGTAAGTGGGGGGATATCCTCTAGCAATATAGAAGATTATGCATCTTGCCGTCCTGACTTTATTTCAACAGGTGCCCCGACTCATTCGAGTAGATGGGTTGATATTGGTCTTGATTGGTATTAAATTGAAAAAGTCAATATCAGTCAAACGGGGTATAAAAAAGCCTAAATTCACNAAAAAAAAGAAATTTACTGCTGACCCTAATACCTTTCTNCTAAAGATGCTTTTGGATTCATATCCTAATTTCATATCTGGGAGTTTATTAGCTCAAACTCTTGGTATTAGCAGGGTTGCAGTTTGGTCTCGAATCAACAAACTTAGGCTTCTAGGAATTGATATTGGGGCGGTTCAAAATGTAGGTTATAGGTTGGTCGCAGAACCAATCANATTAAATAAAAATTTAGTTTNCGCATGGTTAGAACATATTAATTGCAAAANTTGTCANTTATNCATTTATGATTCCATCAATAGCACAAATATTGAGACCGAAAAACTTCTGACAGAAAATACAANTAAANTNCCAATTGTGGTNATCGCTGATANACAAACAAATGGTAAGGGNAGATTTAATAAGAAATGGACNAGTCCNAGTGGNGGAAACCTATATTTATCGATTGGATTCAANCCAAATGTGGAAGTGTTAAAACTTAGGAAATTTACTTTATATCTTGGNATGCAACTCGTNAAACTGCTNAGAGATGAATTCANTACGGAGAAATTCATGGTGAAATGGCCTAATGACATTATTTTAAATGGAAAAAAAATTGGNGGNATTTTAACGGAAGCATCTATTGATTCTGAAAGAGTTAATTCTCTAATATTCGGCCTTGGTATAAATTTAAATCAAACCCCAAAATTAAACAGGNATAAAAACAAATTAAAGCCCGCATCAATCTCNGATGAATTAGGAATAAAACCTTCNTTGCATCCATTAACTGCTAGGATCATTAAAGNANTTGTTAAATCTTATAATAACTGCATCAATGAAAAAATTAATCCTAATTTCCTTTCAGAATGGAATGAATACGACTACTTAAATAACAAAGATATTAGCGTACTAAAAGGAGATAACTTNTCCAAAGGCAATTGCCAAGGTATTGATCATGATGGGAACCTTTTGCTAAAATTTCCGAATGGATCTAAAAAATCATTTAACTCCGGTGAAATAGATCTTCTGCTATAAATCAAGTGTACGATTTAATCTGCATAGATATTGGTAATTCAAGTATTCATTTAGGATACTTTGCAAATGGTAAATTAATCCAATCCAAGAATATACCTACACATGTTGTCCTAGATTTTCCCGGAGAAATTCTACCTCTAATCAATAAAGGTACTCCTATTTCTTATTGCAATGTGGTTCCTTGTATTGAAAAAGAAATGCAAGTAATATTTAAAGAAAATAATAATCCTTTCTATCCCCTTTCACACCAATCCTATCCTCCCCTTCCAATTTCTTACCCTAAACGATCTGAAATTGGTTCGGATCGTATTGCCAATTCAATTGCTGCGTATTCCAAATATAAAGATTTTTCAATCGTTGTAGATATTGGTACTGCGGCCACTTTTGATCTCATTAGCCCACTTGAGGGTTATTGTGGGGGAATTATCGCACCAGGTCCCCAAGGGTTTCTTGATTTCCTCCACAATGGCACTGCACTTTTACCAAAATTATCATTAAACGACCTCCCTTCATGTAAAAGTCAAAATGTTGGAAAAAGCACGGAATCAGCTATGTTTCTTGGTGTATTAAATGGCTTCAATCCCATGGTACTTAATATTATTGAAGCCTTAAAAAGCGAAATTCCCAATCATTGGGATTCTGAGCCTAATATTATCTTAGTTGGTGGTGCCTCTAAATTATTAGACTCTAGTAATTTCATTTTTGACCCCTATCTTACTCTAAATGGTCTTGCGATTGCTTTTGATTACCATCTTGATCGTTCTACCAAATGAGTGCCGAAAAAAAACCTCTTCCTATTGTTGAAGTTATTAACCTTTCAAAAAAATATGGGATTATAGAAGCACTCAAGGGAATAAGCTTTTCCATTGGAAAAGGTGAGATTGTTGGTTTCTTAGGTCCGAATGGAGCAGGTAAGAGCACAACACTAAGAATTCTCTCAGGTTTGATTCCCGCAGATTCAGGGGAGGCAAAAGTTTGCGGAGTTGATCTTGCGGAGGAAGAGGGTGAAGTAAGGCAGCACATTGGATACCTTGCTGAAAACAATCCTCTACCAGAAGAGTTTAGGGTCATAGAATATTTGAAATATCGGGCTAGTTTAAAAAACCTGAAAGGTAGCCGTAAACGAGAAAGAATAAAAAGGGTCCTTGAAATTTGTGATTTAGAAAGAAAAGTTTCCGAACGAAAAATCGGTAATTTGTCCAAAGGCTTTCGTCAACGAGTTGGAATCGCTGATTCATTACTTGCGGAACCTAGGCTTATTATCCTGGATGAACCAACCATTGGCTTGGACCCAAGACAGTCTGCCATTACAAGAAAAATGATGGATCGGTTAAGAGGAGAAGTTTCATTCATTTTATCGAGTCACATCCTTTCAGAAGTCGAGGCATGTTGTGACCGAATGATTATTTTAAGTCATGGCCAAATTGTTGCAGAAGGTACTCTCTCAGAATTACAAAAAAAATTCCTGCAATCTATCTCTTTTGAAATTGTTTCAAAGGCAACCAAGATTGAACTTCAGAGGTCGGTGAGAGAAGTNGACCCAGATTGTGAGTTACTTAACGAAGACCCAGTTGAGGTGACTGGTAAAAGAAGATTTACCTTTAATTGCCCGAAGGGGCAACAGGCTGTCGAACTGATTCTACGTAATTTATTGGAAAATAAGGATTTTGAAATCTCGGAATTCCAGATTTGCAGACCAGATTTAGAAACTATCTTCTTGCGAGCGACCAAACAAAACTGGAAAGAAAAAGATATGCTTGGTAGAGGTAAATTTTCTGACATAAANTAGTTTCAAAGTATTTTACTTTTTTAAATGCAAGGATATTTAGTAGTTTTAAGGTTCGAATTATTTGGTTTATTTGTTTCNCCAGCAACTTATGTAGCCAGCTTCTACTTCTTNGCGTTACTCGGTTTCGGTTTTCGGTTTTTCATTGAGACTTTTGTNAACACCGATTGGATTCTGCCACCGCTTTCATCTTTAGTAGTTGGGTTGATGTTTGGNTCCCCTGCCCTCATCCCATTCCTAACCATGAGGTCTTTGGCTGAAGAAAAAAGACTTGGTACTCTTGAAACCCTCTTATCTGCACCAGTTACAAATTTTGCAGTTGTATTTGGTAAATGGACTGCATGTTATCTTTTTTTTGTCTTTATCTCAATAGCAGCATTTTGCTTTCCTCTAATCATTTATTTTTGGTTCCCAGAACAGTCTNCCACTCTTGGCTTTAGTAATCTTGAGCAATGGATTGGATGCTTTTTATACCTCTTAACCTTTGGAGCTAGTTTCAGTGCCATCGGAATATTCTCCAGTTCTATAACCAACAATCAGATGGTTGCTGGCATGCTTACCTTTACCCTGCTAACTCTGTATCTTTCAATAATGGCGGTCTCTTTTGGAGAGGTCAGCGATACGCAAATTTTTAGCGGCTTTTCACAATTCTTATGGTCTTGTATCGGTTCAATGTTTCATGGGCTCAACAAAATGCAAAATTTTTCGGTTGGACTGATCGAGATACAAACAATCTTACACCAAATTGTGGTCATGTTTTATTTTTTATTTCTTTCCAGTATACAAGTTGACCGAATGAGAAAGTGATGGACTTCAAAAAATCTAGAAGGAATCGGAAACTCGATTCCTGGATTATTATTGTCCTGTTAAGCTCACTTGCCTTGAGCTTGAATTTCATCATTTCGAAAGTTAACTCCAACATCGACTTGACTCCAGATAAGAAATTTATTTTGTCCAGGGAGACCTTGGCTTTGCTCAACAAAATGGAGGATTCGATAGACATTGTAATCACCATTAAAAATAATAATGATTTACCAAAAATCGTTCAAAAGTTGCTATCTGATCTAGATATTTTATTGCTTAAATTTAAGCAAGAATCGACTAAGCACCCTATCAATATATACAGGCTAAACCTCGATTCTCCCAAAAATATAACGGGTTCCCTTTTGGGATATAATATAAGTAATGAAAATGCGATTACTCTCTATTCTCCCCGAGGAACTCAAAAAACAATTTTTAGGTTTGAAGATAAACAATCAGCCAACCCCTACGACTTAACTCAGACTTTCAAGTCGAGAGACTCCCATGCCCGACAAGCGATCTGGCAGTCAGAACTTTACGAAGATTGGACAGAAACCGGTAGAGGAGTGCTCGAACCCAACTTTTTTAGGGGTGAACAAGTCCTAGTGGAAGCTATTTTGGAGGTTGCAGGACCAAAAGAAGAAAAAAAGGTCGTTTATTTCACTAGGGGACATGGCGAAGCAAGTCCAACGGATTTCGACTCTGAATCTGGATTTTCTGAATTTAGACGGATTTTTGAAGAGTCTAACCTAAATGTTACCACCTTGGATCTAAGCTTAGTTGATACAGTCCCAAAAAATGCGAAAATGATAGTAATCGCTCATCCAAAAGGAATTTTCCTCGATAAAGAAGTCGCAAATTTAAGGAATTTTGTACTTAATGAAAATGGTTCTGTTTTACTATGCATCGACCCAGTAAGCGAGATTTCAGTTATAGACCGCCCTGTCTTTGGATTGAGAAATGTTTTGAAAGAATGGGGGATTCGATGCCATGATATGCTTGTTTATGACTCCAATACCCAAAACTATGATTATTTTAGCGGAGCTTATTATCTTTCAACATACCCGACTTCTAGGCCACACCAAATTATTAAGCCACTTATGGAACAAGAATTTAGAATTTTTGGGAGTCGCTGTAGACCTGTTGAAAGCATTCAAAATAAGGGATCAATATTTCAATCATCGGAGTTACTTTATTCCTCCCGTGACTCATGGGCCCTGTCCGGTTGGCCAAATAGGAAAAATCCACCACAAAAAAATAATTTGCTCGATATTGATGGTCCTATTCCTGTAGTTGCGATTTCAGAAACAAAGTTTAAAACCAAAAAAAGTAAGATCGCAGTGGTGGGATGTTCAACAATTTTTTCAAATCAAAATTTAAAAAGAAACTCAGGGAACAAATATTTAGGCCGAAATATTGTTCGTTGGATAAATGAAAACAGTGCTTACCTCAACATTCCTCCAACAAAAATTAATCAATATACTCTATCGATGACTGATAAAGATTTTAAGAAAATGACCTATTTATCAATTCTTGTTCCGGCATTTGTGGTAGCATTGGGCTTTTTTGTTAGCTGGCTAAGAAAAGAACTATAGTGAATAAAACAAAAATATTTCTTCTTTTAGCCAACTTGGCTGTGGGCTTGTTCATCTACTTTAGTTTTAATCCTGAAGAAGAAAATATCTATGATATTTCATCTCGAATGATAGAAACAATTCAGACTCTTGAAAGAATAGAAATATCTACTGGAGAAGTAGAAAAGGATCTAGTAATACAAAAAACGGAGGAAAATTGGATGTTGATCTCTCCAATCAATTGGAAAGCAGAAGGTTTGCTCATTTCAAATCTTACGACAAAACTCGTCCATTCAAATCCATTGTTTGTCATTGATTGCAAGGACTTAGAAGCAAGGGGTGAAATATTAGAAGACTACGGTATAAATCAAAACTCAACTACAATTCGCCTGCAGGGTAACAATAGAGAATTATCGATCACGCTGGGAAAAGAAACTAGGGATGAATCGAGTATCTTCGTTGTTTTTTCAGAAAACGGGAAAAACACTGAGGAAGCTATCTGGAAAATGTCAAAAGACATTGTAAACCTTTCTACACCTTCATCTGTATTTTGGAGTAAATCAACATTTCTAAATACACCACTTTANGGTATCGACCAAATTAATATTACAGAATTTCATGACCAAAAAGAAAAACAAATCATTCTATCTAAAAATGAAGAGGAAGCATGGTATTTTGAAAAACCTTATGCAGAAGCAGCAAACAATGAACTCATAAATATCGCATTAAATAAAATTTTGTCATCAAGAATCGATAATTTTATAGATTTGAAAGATATCAAAGGTGATCTCATACCGATATTGATTTTTGAAATTAAGGGATTGGGATACTCTGAGAAAGTTGATCTACATGTTACAAAATCGTTGGATCACCTATATTGTAAAAAAAGTAAATCCGATACATATTTTAGTACCGAACTAGAAAATTTGAAAGTGATGCAGAACTGGCAAAGCAAATACAGAGAAAAGAAAATTTTTAAAAATTCGAAAGATCANATCCTATCATTATCTATCAAATCTGGTTCTAAAAGTTATAGGGTTCATAAAAGTGAACTTAATAATTGGATAATAGAACACAATTCATCGGGTGAAATCATAAAGTATAAAGGTGATCAACTCATTGTTGATGATTTCATTAATAAATTATATAATATACAAATAGAAGAAANTTTAGTTGAAGGTAATGATGTCAGAAATGATGATACTGAGAATGATTTAAATTCCTTTTCATATAGTATTAAGTATACAGATAATAATTTCACTAATATCACTATTATAAATGATAATTCATCAGATAAATATTTTAAATCATTTTTAAATCATTCAACTAATAGGTCATACATTAGCATTCCAGATAATAATATTTTTTGTAAGAACAGGTATTATTTCAAAAATAAAATACTAAATACCTTAATTTCAACCAAAGATTCTATAAAAGTTACCTATATAGACCAAAACAGATCTGTTATTTTTTCGGATTCGAATTCAACAAATAATCTATTATTCAATTCCAAATTTCGTGTGAAGGAATACTTAAATGATCCGTTTCAAACAAGCGGAGTCTGGAACTCAGGTGACTGGAATCCTTGGGAATTCAAAATTGATTTAATTGACGAAACCAATTCCACTAATTTTGAATTACTTTTAAGTGNTAAGAAGGACTCAGGCGAATGGTTTGGTGGGATACCAGACCAGAATCAAACCTTCATACTAGACGAAAAGGTAAGTAATTTAATACAAACTAAATTCATTGATGTGGGAATTGTAGAATTAGATGAATAATGCATGAAACCACATGAAGCATACAATTCGATAAAGAAAAAAAAGAAACTTATTAATACAATCCTATTTATTGTTTTGGGATTTCAAGTTTTATTTAGTTTTCTCCTCGATGTAAACATTCCTATCCCTTCAATTGCTTCAAAAATTATTGCCTCCATAATTTACGATGAAAACACAATTCTAATTGAAAATTTAGAGTATAAATTNCCCAATAAATTTCGTGCTACTAAAATAGANTTTTCATCTACCGNNAATTATAGTTTTCAAGTAGATAATGCAGAGGTTGAATTAGATTTGATGAAAATCATCTTTGATGAATTGCATCTCATCAAAAAATTAAATATGGATCACATATCTCTCTCTACAAAGGATTCTATTATACTAATTAATGATGTTAAATTATCATTAGAGAGATTCAATTATTTCCTAAAAACAAAAGTTTTTTTTAATAAAGTTACAATAGATATATTTGGTTTGATAAATACCAACTCTTTTAATGAATTAAAAAGATATTTTAATTTAAATCCCTTTAGCTCTGNCGAAAGGCTTGATGACTCTCTTTCAATAGAACAGCTANTCGATGAAAGGTTTAACTTTGATTTGCAAAGTGTTTTCACTCTTAACAACGAGTTAGAAATTAGTCTTTCTCAAGTTGAAAAATCAGCACAAAAAGAAATATTCCGTCAATTTATAGGTAAAATTAAGANTAAAGTAGTTGAAGAAAAATTAATAATTGAAAATGCTTTAGGTCTTCAAGATTTCAAATATGGAAATCCTAATAACTTTTTAAATATAAAAAGCATTGATCTTCAAACTCGTTTTATATTTGAGAATGGAACTGATACCCAGATCGAGCATAGATCATCATTTAATTCCCCTAAAATTAGAGGCATTTTCTCAGGAGAACTACCGGATAGTTTTGTAAGCATAAATGGTTCTTTAGATGATTGTTATATATTTTTGTTCAATGATTCTGATTACTGTGAAAGTTTCCTATCGATTGATAAATCTAATAATGAATTTAGTTTTGTCGGAAACACCTCAATAGTGCCTGAAAATTGTAACCTATCACTTACCAATTCTAGGGGCACTAGGAATTTGATCAGTGGTGATTCGCTAAATCTGAAAATTAATTCAAGAATTTCTACTTTAAAACCTGAGCAATTATTCCAATTTGATGTAACAGCCAATAATTTTTCTGTTTTAGAATCTCCTTACGGGAATTTTTTGGGCGAAGGGACTGTTAATGAAAACCTAGATATATTTGTTTACAATGCTTATGGGGATTTTGGTTCAAGTATGGTAGAAGGAAACTTCACGCAAAGATGGAATCCGGCACATTATCAATTTATTGTAAATGGATCGTGCCAACCAACTGACCTTAATCAATGGATGCCCAGTTGGTGGAAGGGCATTTGGGTAGATTTTAATTTCACCCAAGATATTCCCCTTGGATCCTTTGACATAAAAGGAATATGGGGAGAAAACTCAACTGAAGCTCATACATCTGGAAAGGTTAATTCTAAAGATTTTTCTTTTCGTGATATGGAATTCAAAAATTCTGCCATCGAGGTATCCGTCGACTACAATAATACCCTTGTTAATTGCATTGAGTTAACGCATGCAGAAGGAACCATTTCAGGTTCCTTAAAATTCCCAAGAAGAAATTCGCAGTCACCGTATTTTCTAGAACTTGAATTCAATGGAGATTATCCGCTTGAAAAAGGAAGAAATGTTCTTGGGGAGACCATTAAATCCCAGATTTCAGAACTCAATGCTTCGTTAATAGATTGCGAAGTTAAGGGAAAAATAGGCCGATCAGATACTTCCAACCCTGATCATGAGATCGAAATTAAAATTTCTTCTGCTGAAGATTTTCTATTCAAAGGGGTAAAGATAGATGAGATAAAGGGATTATTATCTTACCGAAACAACTTAACATCTGGAAATTTTAATCAGTTAGATTTCGCTGGTGGGCGATCTTCTCTTTCGTTTGATATTAATAATTCAAACAATTCAGACACAATATCGGTTAACATGAACTTGAAAGACATTAACACTCACAGGTTCATAAATTCTCTGAAACCGGCAATAAAAGTTTTTAATTCCCAAGATCTAAAAGTTCAAGAATCAGGTTCTGGTCTCGAATTTGAAGATAACAACGGTAACTTTGATTTATCATTACAAGCGGTGGGCCCGCTTTCCAATCTACTTCAATTTAAAGGTTCTGGAATTTTAGAGCTAAAACAAAAGAATCTTAGCCAAATTGATATTTTCACTCCTTTATTGTCCGTATTTGATAAGTTTACATTATCCGCTTTCGANAAATTAAAACTCTTACCTCTCCTCCAAAATTTAAAANTACCATTTGTATCCGTTTCCTTTGAAACTTTAAACGCAGTCTTTACTATTGATCACGAAAATATTCATTTTTCCCCTTTGGAACTTAATGGTGTAATTTCAAGTATTTCATCTAAAGGTGATCTAAATCTTTCAAATGGAGAACTAGACCTTACAGGTCGAATAAACCCAGCAGGTAATCTTCCTATACCTGGTTTAAAAGAGATCACTGATCCGTTTTCAAAAATAGTAGAATTCAAAGTCGCGGGACCGTGGCATAACCCTACGGTAGAATAGTCAAATTTAAGATAAAATCTAAAAGCATGGGCTTCTTTTATCCTTTGCTATTCAGATTAAATCGATTATTAAATTTAAAGGATCTCAAATTTTAAATATTTAAATGGAGGAAATTTACTTTGGACTTAAGCGAACTTAAAGGGATCATCTCTTTGATGCAAAAATCAGATCTTTCCGACTTGGAGATCGAGACCCAAGACCTAAAACTTAGACTTGGCAGACCAGGTTCTGGAGCAATCGTTACTCAAACAATTGCTCCACCAGTCAACCAAATTAGCCAGGCTCCCCAAATTAACGAAAAACCAGTCAAGGAAACTGTCGAAGATGACGAATCAAACTTTAAGTCGCCAATGGTAGGAACTTTTTACCGAAAACCATCCCCTGATGATGCGGCATTCGTACAAGTTGGAGATCAGGTTAACAAAGGAGATGTACTTTGTATCATTGAGGCAATGAAAGTCATGAATGAGATTCAATCTGATGTTTCCGGTGAAGTTGTAGATATTCGTGCTCAGGATGGTGATAGCGTTGAATATGGACAACCTCTTTTCAAAATCAAATAATTTGATTGGTCATAATGATTCGCAAAATATTAATAGCGAACAGAGGGGAAATTGCCCTAAGAATTGCTCGTGCTTGCAGAGAACTTGGGATTCAAACCCTCGCTGTTTATTCCGAGGCTGACGAACAATCTTTGCATGTGCAGCTCGCCGATGAAGCAATTTGTATTGGACCCGCTCCCGGAAATGAAAGCTATTTAAGAGCAGATCGAATTTTGAGTGCTGCAGAACTTGCTGATGTCGATGCTATTCATCCTGGATACGGATTTCTTTCTGAAAACGCTGAATTTGCTGAACAATGCGAATCTTGTGACATAACCTTTATTGGTCCAAAATCTGAGACCATCAGCCAAATGGGGCATAAAGCCAGAGCACGTGAAACAGTATCCAAAGCTGGTGTTCCTATCATTCCAGGCAGTGATGGTCCAGTTGCTGATGAAAAAATTGCTACGAAAACCGCTCAGAAAATTGGTTTTCCTGTTATTATCAAAGCAGTTTCTGGAGGTGGGGGTAGAGGAATGCGAATTGCTCACAATGCCGTAACTTTTGCGAAAGAATTCCAATCTGCCAGATTGGAAGCAGAAAAAGCCTTTGGTGATGGTTCATTGTATATCGAGAAATATCTGGAAAATCCCAGACACATTGAATTCCAAATTCTTGCAGACAAGCATGGAAATATAATCCATCTCGGGGAGCGTGATTGCTCGGTCCAGCGTCGGCATCAAAAAGTTATTGAGGAATCCCCCTCCCCTTTCCTCGANAAAAGCCTNCGCAATCGNATGGGNAAAGCTGCCATAAAAGCNGCTCANGCTGCAGATTATATAAATGCTGGAACGATTGAATTCNTAGTAGACGCGAAAGGTAATTTCTACTTTATAGAAATGAACACGAGAATTCANGTNGAGCACGCCGTTACTGAAGAGGCTACGGGGGTCGACTTAATCAAGGAACAAATTCAAATTGCTTCTGGNAATCGTCTTTCTTTTTCCCAGAAAGATATTGTCCTTAGCAAGCATGCTATCGAGTGTNGAATATGNGCAGAAAANCCATCNAAGGGGTTCATTCCATCTCCTGGTACAATCGGNTTATATTATGCACCAGGTGGGCANGGNGTACGAGTGGACTCACATGTATACGGAGGCTACACAGTAAGTCCTCACTATGATAGTATGATTTGCAAATTGATAACTTATGGCAGAACCCGNAAAATTGCCCTTGATCGGATGTATCGTGCTTTGAGCGAGTATTTAATCCGTGGAATCGACACCAATATTGAATTTGTAAAAGCAGTAATTTTAGATCCTGCGTTTCGCCAAGGTGAAGCCACTACCGCTTATGTCGAAGATTTCTTAGCTAGAGCACCCAAAGAATTATTTGAAAAATCCGATAAAGAGGCAAAAAACAAATGACAAGAAAACAAAAGGACGAAAACACGGAAGATTCTATACCCACAATCTCCGAAGAATCCAGTGAACTNGGTTCAATAAGGATTAATCANAGTGTNGTTGCTGGAATTGTTCGNTTAGCAACNCAGTCCGTAACTGGAGTCGTTAATGTTGGTGGTGCCGGAGTAGTAGAAGGTCTNACAGANTTTTTCTCAAAAAAAGANTCGGAAAGAGGAGTAAAAGTATCCGAGTCCNCCGATGGTGGATATGACATTGAAGTTCGTGTAGTGCTGGAATTCGGGGTCGACTTAGCCAAGGTTGGAGTATCCATACAAGAAGCTATCAGAGACCAAATTTTAGCGATGACTGGAAATCACGCCAAAAACATTGATGTTGTCATCGACGACATTAAACTCGAACCCACCGATAAAGAAGCTGATGATCTTCAGTGGAATGAAAAAACCACTTAATCGCCTCTGAATACCAATAAGGTGAAACTGGATGATTTAAAAACATTGTACCATTGGTCTGTAANTGAGGCTNTAAATAGTCCTGTTTACTGGTACATCTTTTTAATTTTTCTTTTCCTGATACTTGTTCTTTGGTCTTTACGGAAAATGAAAAAGGATTTGGTTCCCGTCTTTTCAGATGATGATGGAAAAGTGCAAATCACCCCGCATGCACTCCAAGAACTAGTGAAGAGAACTTGCGAGGANATTCCCGGAATTCACCTCCCAAACTCTTCAATTCGAAAAGTCGGAAATGGGCTTAGATTNCATGTCAGGCTTAATGTTAGACCTGATTGCAATATTAAAGAAACTCGCTCTGATCTAAAAAATAAATTGGAAACAATTATGGTCGAGAANCTAAGTTTCGATAATTTCCAAGGTGTGGATATTATTATCAAGGGTTTTCACGAAAAAAAAGAGTAAGGATTATTTTTGCTTCCTCAACTCCCTTAAAACAGGTTTACAATACTTAATCTCAACGGGTTGGCCTCTTACTTCAACCTCACTGGAAAGTTGACTACTGTAATCACTAGAAGTCCACACCGTTCCAATAGGTACTTGTATGGAGGGTGAGTACCCTCCAGAAAGAACCCTACCAATCTCTACACCTGCTTGGATTACCTTCATTCCAGATCTCGGAATCCTTCTTCCTTCTGCTCGATAAAATCTAACCTTTCCCGCGAGTCCTGCCTGTTTTTCCCGTAAAAGGGAATGCTTTCCAATAAAGTCATCCTTCTTTAAGGCAACACACCATTGTAATCCAGCTTGCAGAGGGGAAATTTCATCTGTCAGCTCATTCCCGTACAGGGGGAATCCTGCCTCAAGCCTAAGAGTATCTCGGGCAGCTAGCCCAGCCCACTTAGAACTAGAATTTTGGAATAATTCTTCTAAGGCATTGGCGAGGCTCAGAAGATGGTCGGATGGACAATAAATCTCAAAACCATCTTCCCCGGTGTAACCAGTTCTTGCTACAAGAATTTTAGTNCNCCCCCANTTTAATTCNCGAAANTCCATCTTANGAATTTTTGCNNTTTCTTGACCCAATAAAAGTGAGATTTTCTCATNACTGAGTGGNCCTTGAATGGCTAGTTGTCCAAATTCCGATGATTNGTTTACCAACTCACAGTCAAAACCTTTCGCATGTTCTTTGAGGTGCTCAAAATCTTTCNGCGTATTGGANGCATTGACGCAAAGCAAAAAATTGTCTTCGGTTCTTTTNTAGGCAATTAAATCGTCTACGGTNCCTCCNTTATGGTTACACATTGGCGAGTAAATTGATCCACCTACAAAACATTTTTCAATGCTTTGGGTCAGGACAAATGANAGAAAGCGTTGGCTGTCCTTNCCCTTTACTTCAATTTCCCCCATATGACTAACATCAAAAGCGGTTACCTGCTCNCTAGTTGCNAAATGCTCATTTATGGAGCTCCCGTANGAAATTGGCATATCCCAGCCAGCAAAGGGGGAAAACTTGGCGCCTTTTGACTCATGAAATGAGTTTAAAATTAGTTTTTTCATTAGCTATATTAAATCTTACTTGCTTGCATTTAACTGTAAGCGGCTTTTTATAAGCCACAATGTCTTTAGGTTTCGTCAAAGACCAACGCTTCNTCTAGNAATGTCAATAGAACTCGTTTCAGCGATTACCCTCACTATTGGCATTTCTGCGCTTTGCTCTACCCTNGAAGCCATGATTTTGAGTGTCACATCNGCCGAAATCGAGAATTTAAAGATTTCCTCTCCGAGGAGAGGGAATTTATTAGCAAAATTTAGAAATGAACTAGAAGAGACAAGCTCNGCAATTCTNAGTCTCAACACGATTGCCAATACGCTTGGGGCAACNCTTGTAGGTGGNATTGCAGAAAATTCATTNGGGGGGAATGGTAATAACTTGCTCATCTTTGCNATTGGTATGACTTTAGGTATTTTNTTNTTTGCCGAAATCCTTCCNAAAAANCTNACTGTTTCCTANCGTAGCGAGTTTTTGAACAAGCTCGTNTACCCGCTATGGATTGTCCGAATATTAATGACNCCTTTTTCAAAAGTTTGTAAGGCAACNGTTCAAGCAGTAGTTCCTGCAAAAGAAAAAGACGAAGAAAGCGATGAGCAAGAAATNATACTNTTGGCGAGAAAAGGAGCCAAAGAAGGAACCATAACTAGAGAAGAAAAAGATTGGGTTACAAATGCATTAAAATTAGATGATGTCCCGGTTCATGAAATTATGACTCCAAGGACGGTAATGTTTGCCTTGGATGATAAATTAACGGTTAAGGATGCTTTTCTTAAAAATCCCAATATTCCTTTTGCCCGAATCCCAATTTTCAAGGAAAGCATTGATCATATTACAGGAATTGTTCGAAGAAGAGATCTGCATAATTCAATGGTTGAAACCAAACAAGAGTTGAAACTGGAAGAAATCGCTCTAGACGCTACTTTCATCCCGGAAAATGTATCTGCTGATAAAGCATTGAGGTTACTACTGGCAGAACATATTCAATTGTGTGTAGTTGTGGATGAGTTTGGATCAGTTGTCGGAGTGCTTGCCATGGAAGACATTATTGAAAGTATCTTGGGACAAGAGATTTTTGAGCATGATGATATTGCCGTAGACATGAGAGAACTTGCAAAAAGAAAGCATATTGAAAAGTTAGCTTCGCCCAAAGACCCGACTAGCTAATATTTTTATGATTTTCACAGAACTTTCTTCTTATTGGATTCACAACTTAAGCCCCTTTTTGTGGAAATTCCCTGAGTCTTGGGGGAATTGGGGACCAGGAGGTATCAGNTGGTACGGGGTTTCATACCTNATGGGATTTTTTNCNGCCTTTCTTTTACTTAATNATTACCACAAGAAAGCAAGAAGTCCTTATGAAGGGGATCAGNTTTTGAATTTGATGACCTTTCAANTTCTGGGCGTTCTCCTAGGCGGAAGAATTGGNTTCCTNCTNTTATATCAATTCAATAAATTCATAGAAGATCCTCTAATTCTATTNCGAGTATGGGAAGGNGGGATGGCAAGTCACGGNGGATTTTTAGGAGTGATCATTGCCACGATTTGGTACGCTCGGCACTCTAAACAACATATTCTACCNGTTGCTGACCTTATTGTTAGCGTAGTTCCTCCAGGCCTATTTTTTGGAAGAATTGCAAACTTTATTAATGGTGAGTTGTGGGGTAAAACAACCGAGGTCTCATGGGGCGTTTTATTTCCTAAAGCACCGGATTTTGGGCTCCAAATCGCCAGGCATCCATCTCAACTATATGCCGCTGTATGCGAAGGTCTTATTCCTTTTATATATATTCAGTACCGATTTTGGAATAGCAGTATTACTAAAAGTACTCCAGGGCATCTTTCCGGTGAATTTCTGATTTTGTATGCAATTTGTAGATTTGGGAATGAATTCTTCCGACAGCCAGATGCATCGCCGATTATGAATTTATCCAGAGGGCAATTTTACTCTTTGTTTTTACTTTTCGGGGGATTACTTCTGATCTTGCTAAGTCGCAAAAAAGTTGAATCAAGTTCGGTGCAATTAAAATGAAAATTTTTGCAAGAAAAAGTATTAAATTATCTAATGTTAGTTCTTTGGCTTTGACTTCGGACAGAAAACAGAGAGAGAACATTCTTACTGTAATAATTCTATGATAGGAAATTTCTTCGGCTTTCTCTCCAATGACATTGGAATCGACTTAGGCACTGCCAATACCTTGGTTTTCGTTCGCGACCGTGGAATTGTCCTGCGTGAACCTAGCGTGGTGGCTAGATACAAGACCAGCAAGAAAGTTTGTGCGGTTGGCGCCGATGCCAAAAGAATGCTTGGAAGAACTCCCGGTACGATCGAAGCTTTGCGCCCAATGAAAGATGGGGTGATTGCTGATTTTGAAATCTCGGAAGCCATGCTTCGATACTTCATCGAAAGAGTGGATAAGAGAAAACTCGTACCACCCCGTGTGGTAATTGCCGTCCCCTCAGGAATTACCGCTGTTGAAAAAAGGGCGGTTAAAGACTCTGCTATNAGNGCTGGTGCNAGAGAGGTTCTACTTTTGGGTGAACCTATGGCTGCTTCCATTGGAGCTGGGCTACCGATTGANGAAGAGTATGCNAANATGATTGTAGATATCGGTGGNGGTACGACCGAAGTCGCTATCATTTCTATTTCNGGTGTTTCCTATCAAAGGAGTATACGAGTNGGTGGNGATGAACTGGATGANGCTATCGTNGCNTATATGAAAAGGGAGTATAAGCTATTGATCGGGGAGCGTACCGCAGAAGAGATNAAATTTACCGTGGGCTCGGCTGCCCCNCTCGATACGGGTGAAATTTCCATGGATGTGCGTGGCAGAGACGCTACTGCAGGATTGCCTGTAACTAAACATATTACTTCTCAAGAAATAAGGGAAGAGGCTTTAAAAGAAGTCGTGACCCAAATCGTGGATCTTGTCAAAAATGCTTTGGATCGATGTCANCCGGAGCACTCAGCTGACCTNATTGATCGTGGNATTGTTTTGGCTGGCGGTGGTGCTTTGATAAGGGGCTTAGATCAAGTCATCAGTGATGCNACTGGACTCNCAGTCATTCAGGCGGATGATCCACTCTGTTGTGTCGCTAATGGAACGGGTAAATTTCTTAATTTGCTCGGAACGCTGAGTCGTGAACAAGTAGATCGGCTGGTTACTCAGTAAGATCAAAAGCTTGGGAAATCTGAGAGAAAAATCAAAATCTAGACCTTTTTTTTACCTTGCTTTGTTTTGCCTGCTTTGGTGGGGCGTTCCCTCATCTTGGAAGCTTGCGGTAAANTCNGGATTCTCAGAGTTCCACGCTCCTTTATGGGATGTTTCCTCCCGACTNGATGACCTCTCTAATTATTGGGGCCANCTTAGCGACTCCAAAAAAACTTTNATTGANAAAGGAAAACAAATACAACGGATTGGNCATNACCAATCACTTCAAGTAAAAAACATTGAATCTNTTTCAAAAGAGGCAGACCGCCTNCGTCGCCTCCAACTTAGNATTCAAAACCTAGAGGAAGAATTAGATTTAGATCAACCGGTGGCATACCAACCTGTAATTNCAAGAATAACTCGNCGCTCTTTACCCAGTTGGTGGCAGAGTATCTCTTTAAGNAAGGGNAAAAGTTCCAGCCTTGAAAAAGGGTTGGGGGTTATTTTTAAGGATGGAGTTGTNGGCAGAATTCATTCCGTTGGNGCAAGGAGCAGTGANATAGAATTAATTACCAATACAAGCTTCCGAATCGTGGCNCATTTTGCAGGAGATGAAAGGCCTGTTACCTTTCAAGGAAACGGCATTTCTTTTGGAGGTATCCCAAGTGGAATTGTGTACGATGTGCCACAAGATCTTTCTGCTTCAAAAACAAAACCTCTTCCANTNATTACTTCTCNATTGGGTGGAACCTTTCCCAAAGGNATATTGCTTGGAAAAGTTTTTGAATTAGAAGGCGGAGAGGATGGTCTTTTTCAAATGGGCCAGGTCGAAATGAGTAAAGAATTATGTAGTTTGCAAGAGGTAACGGTGCTGGTCCCACAAAATTAAATTNTGAAGCAAAACCTTCATGCAACCATCCTCTTANTCCTTAACCAAATTATTTTACATCTCAATGGTTTGATTAACCACAGTGTAAGTTCTTTTGGGATTTTTTTGTATCTACCTGCCCTTTTCTTATTTCCTGCGTCGATNCACTTGGATCCTNCAAGGNGCAAAATAGTTATTATTTTAACNGGNATTTCATTAGATCACATCTACAACACGCCNCTTGGCTTNCATGTTTTTAGTCTCTTNTTTTGTTCTNTTGTTTTNAAACTCANACTGCAATCGAAAACCTACGANANCACNTCNAGACCTTACATAATTCANTTNATAATAAATTTTTTGATCTCTTGNGGTTTATTTTTACTTTTATATCTTTCNCATTTCAAANTGGGTTCTTGGGATNCTTCCCGTTTTATGGTTGATGTAAGCATTTCAAGTTTGCTGTTCTNTGTGCTTTGCCCTTGGTTCAGCAAACTAAACTTACAANCTCTTTTGATCTTCGATTCCANNTTCGAAAAAGATAAAGTANAATGACAAAAATTATCGAAAAGCATCACCCAGAGGGACGACGANTNCTCTTATTTAAGATNATTTATGCGGTNCTCTTTTCAACCATTTGNATCTTTTTGATCTTCAGNCAGGTATTTCAAGCNGATGAGTACCAAATAAAAGAAAGGAAACAGGGTCAAAGAAGAATAATAAANCCAGGAGCAAGAGGTGATGTNCTTGATAGAAATGGAAACTTGCTNATTGGCAANCGAGCAAATTTTGCTGCAGTTCTNCATGTTGAGCAATTGAAGCAGGAAATTTGGCAAAGGAAAGTAGATCTGAGACGAATGGCTTATGAATTGAGAGAANTACTAAACAAGAAAGAGAATCTGTCATTGGGTCAGCTAATCATTCGGTGTTATGAANAAGANTTCATTAGGCATAGAAAAATCANGATCTCTGGAGAATCTCTGTCTNCTCAAGGTTCTTTCGATAGAATCAAAGTTTTTCTGGGAGATCAAAGAATCGATGTTGATATTGATAGCAAAGGAACCTGGAGCTGTGAGATCCCACCTTCTTCCTCTCAAATTGAACAGTTTAGGGTACTAAACGCAGAACAAAGGATCAGGGTGAATGCGGCTGGATTATTCAGCTTGGATTTCGATCTTGGAAAGAATGGTTTGCCCAGAAACTTGGGCGAGGAAAAATCCAAAAAACAAAATCTTTTTGCCTCATTATTTTCACAAATTGATAAGGAATCTTCTACTTATGAATTTTCAACGAGTGGCTTTTCGCTGGATTGGGAAGCAAGATTGTCAGTGGTTGAAGAGTATCTCCATACCGTTAACCAAATGACAAAACGGGAAAAAAAGATTTCCATGGATGAAATTCGAAAGCATTGGAATCGGAGGCTGGTGATGCCGCTTGAACTTGCAACCGATCTGTTCCCCTCGGAATATGCTGCCTTGGTAGAAAACATTCCGACTGATTCTCCATTACAAGTACAAGCTAAATCAGTTCGTCATTATCCTCAAAAATCTCTCGCGGCCCATGTACTTGGTTATGTCGGTAGTGGATACCAAGCAAAAGATTCCAATTTATCAGGCTCAGACCTTGCCACTTTTGAAGTTAAAGGAAGGACGGGAAAAGCGGGAGTTGAAAAAAAATTCGATGAAACCCTTCGTGGTGAAGATGGCGGTGATATCTGGCGTGTAAACCCGATGGGTTATCGCTTCGAGAGAATGGAGAAGAAAGCGTCGCAAAAGGGCAAATCAGTTCAACTTAGTCTGGATCAAGACTTACAAAATATTGCAGAAAAATCACTTTATAAAATGGTTCAAAAGGTTGCTAGTAACCGAGTGTTACCAGACGAAGACTGGCAAAAGACAATCGAACGAAGAACAAAGAAGGCTCTGCAAGGAAATCTTGAAACTGAAGTTAGGGCTGAGCTCTTAATTTCTGCCTTTGTCGACGCTCCCTTTCCACTAAGCGGAAAGCAAGCGTCAACGGTTGCTGGATTTAAAGGTACTCAAAACGATGCAAACCGACTGCTTCGACGCCTTTATGCCGAAGGCGTACTTTCCAAACCTAATGATGAAAAAGAAGAGTTTGCTTTGGCTCCTCCAATGCTTCCTCCAGCGGCTGCTGTTTTATTAGACTTAGAAACGCAAGAAGTTTTGGTTCTGGCAAGTATGCCCACATACAACCTACAAAACCTCACCCCCTTCATCTCACAATCTGCGTACGATAAGATTCAAAGAAAAGAGGCATGGCTTCCAAGAGCTTATCACCCTGGTTATGCACCTGCTTCACCTTTTAAACTTGTGACTGCACTTGCCGGAGCTAGGAATCACATTCTGGATCCAGAGGAAAAACTTAATTGTGAAGGGATTTACAGGGGAATGGAGTGTCATGTTTTTCCAGGAAAACATGGCGAATTAAATTTGAAAGAGGCAATTTCACAAAGTTGTAATGTTTATTTTTTCAGATGTGCCGAAAAAATTGGACATAAAAAATTAATCGAGGAGGCAAAAAATTTAGGGTTCAGCGAAAATCCGAGCTTGGAACTTCCCACTCTTAGGGATTCACCAATCGTACCCGATCCACTTTGGAAAAAAAAGACCCTAGGGGTAAAGTGGACCTTGGAAGATACNTTTAATATTTCTATTGGCCAAGGTGGACTCAGACAAAGCCCGCTTCAGATGGCTTGCTTNGCAGCCAAAATNGGGAANAAAGTNTCCCATTTNGAACCATCTATAATCAAACAAAATAGCATAAANCCTAAAGNACTNCCNNNCCTTGAAGTAAACGCAACAAGTTATGGAGCGATTATAGAAGGCATGCACCTTGCCACAATTAGAGGNACCGCAAGAAGATGCCANATNGANGGTNTATCCATNGCCGGTAAAACAGGAACCGGACAATGGAGAAATCGAAACATGGAGTTAAATCTAGCATGGTTCATNGGTTTTGCTCCNGTNGAGAAGCCAANAGTTGCNATTGCNG
Organism: Verrucomicrobia bacterium TMED60; assembly: GCA_002171765.1. Next base: position 82,384 of record NHDN01000058.1, on the reverse strand, counting down.
TCCTNGTGGAAGGAGTTATCCCTCAAGACCAAATCCAAGGTGGTCTNACNGCTACTCCCGTTGCTCGAGANATTTTAGCTGCTTATTTTTCAAANTATAATAAGAAATTAGCTTCCTCTNATTAACCCNTANTAAAAATACNANAAATTCTTATGGTCGCCACATCCTCAACTATGCTNCCACTCGGCAGTAANGCNCCANATTTNNTTNTAACCGATNCNATTTCNGGTCAAACTTTCGATTTTTCAAAAATTTCAGCTTCAGAAGGCTACCTCATTTGTTTTATTTGTAATCATTGTCCCTATGTTATTCATTTACTGGATCATCTCGGGAGCAAATTAAACGAATGGCATTCTCAGGGGTTTTGCGTGCTTGGAGTCTGCTCGAATGACCAAGTAAATTACCCAGCTGATGCTCCAGATAAAATGAAGGAANTGGGCCTGGAAAAAGGCTTTTCTTTTCCCTANCTNCACGACAGNGANCAATCGGTAGCCAAATNGTATCAAGCTTCTTGCACCCCGGATTTCTTTCTCTTCAATCAGGANAAANAACTCTTTTATCGAGGACAATATGACTCATCCCGGCCTGGGAACTCGATCCAAGTAGATGGGCAAGACTTGATTGAAGCCATGAGATTACTGGTTGATGGCGAGCAACCACCAAAAGTTCAGAAGCCAAGTTTGGGATGTAACATTAAATGGAAAGTGAACAGCGAACCGGATTATTACTTGAAGTAGTTCGTTATAATTTCAGCACGACGACTTCAATTATTTTGTAGTCATGACATAAACCCCATCCCAGTCCTCACCCGGAGGATTTTCTTTCATTACTTGGCAACGATCAATCAGAATCATTGAAGGGTTATCTTTAACCCCAGGGGTAATACCAGGTTTATTTGGCTCCATTCCTTTGGCCTTTTCAAACATTTGGAGTGCAGTATCCCAATCTTGAGCCAAATACTTTTCTATTCCCTGGCTAAAACAATCGAGGCAATCTTGAGTTTCCTGAGAAAGCTCGTCCATGAAACCGGTAGGCTCATACATGGCTACTGGTTGGGAGCGACCTTTGACTACAATCCTGTCTAGGTAGCGAAAGGCTATATCGTCCTTGGTCTGTACGGATGCAAGTTTGGTTTCCTCGGTAATCATGATGTATGCACCATACGCCTTGGCTCCACTCTCGCAACGGGCAGCCAAGTTTACCATGTCTCCCATCATGGTGTAATTAAAGCGATCGAGAGCACCCATATTGCCAACGGTTGCGGTCCCGGTATTACAACCAATTCTAGTTTGCATCTTGCAAACGAGATCATGACATTTACCCCATTTTTCAGCCTCCGTAGACCATTTATCACGCAATTCTAATTGCCGTTCTTGCATGAGTAAGGCTGTTCTTACCGATTGGTAGGCATGATCTTCCATTGGAACAGGAGCACCATACATCGCCACGATCGCATCTCCTATATACTTATCAAGGGTTCCCCGTTCCTCGGTTAGGATATCTGTCATCGCGGTTAGGTACTCATTCATTAAATCGACCAGGCCGGTTGGCGAAAGCAATTCCGAAAAGCTTGAAAATGCTTGAACATCACTAAAAAATGCAGTGATGGAAGTCTCTTCGCCTCCTAGAGATGGTTCTTCTCCCGATTCCACCATTTGTTCAACCAGATCAGAAGAAACATAACTCCCAAACATCCCTTTAAGGCGACCTTTTGCTTTTTGTTCAATCACCACCATCGCTCCAAGACCGATGAAAGAAGTGCTTAATCCAGCACATGCAGGTGCCGCAATAGGCCAAACCGCTTGAGTATTTTCAAATGCCAAAAAACCAAAGTAAACATAACCACCCAGAAAAAGGACTCCTAGAGAATTGATAAAGCTGGCACGATTCCCTTGATAAACCGCAAGCAGAGCCATAATCACGCAGATGACCAAGGTGGCAGCGTGATCGAAACCTTTTGGATATCTAGAAATAAAGAGATCATTTGTTAGCGTTTTAATTAGATTCCCGTGAACACTAACTTTGGGAACCGAAGCACTATCAAAAGGAGTAGGAGCCAAGTCTTGAAATGTTTTTTCTTCAGGACCGATCAAGACAATTGCATTTTCAAAACACGCAAAGAACTCATTTATTCTTGAGAGTTCTTCTTTTTGTTCAGTCAAATTAATTTTGTTGGTTGCAATCGCAGCCTCTACTTCCATTTTCTTTGCAAGAACGGTTTCATTTCCTGGTTGTTCCAGTAATGCTTTTTCGATTTTCCCCATGGCACCAGGTCCCTCTAGAAATTGGATCTTTTCCTCTAATAATTGGATGGTCGAACTAACTTGGTCTTGAAATTTCGCATTTTGCAAAACATCACGCATGCCGCACATCGGATTAAATGAAGATTCAAGACTTGGGGGAATAAAATAGTAGGCGATACCTTCCACGATTTGTGTAAGCTGATCAAAACTTGGAATATCATCGAAGTTATCGTTATTCAACAGTTCTTCATCAAGATTTTTTGGGGAAAAATAGTGGACGATGCCTTCCACGATTTGTGTAAGTTGATCAAAGATTGAAACCTCTTCGAGGTTATCGTCATCCAGCAGTTTTTCAGCTTGAATAATTAAGTTTTCAGCATGAATGATTAATTTTTTATCCAGACCAAGATTCCTCATTTCTTCCAATAAATCAGACTCATCATTGACTTCCAAATTATCAACTCGATTCAGGAAAGTTGTTAATATCGATGGAATCAATTCAAGATATTTCTCATAATCTTCGTCTCCATAAGCCCTTTTTGCTTCCATCATCAGTTTTTTCTCAANNATTTCTTCCGTCCANTNCGAAAACCAATTAACTTCAAGNAATTGNTTNTCTGTTAGTTCGCAATCGACCANCGTAGATCCNTCTTTNGCTTTCATTACGAAATGTTTTCCATCATCGAGAATTTCCACTGCTGAAGAGTCCAAGCCGTAATAGGCTAACAAGCTCTCCACGCCCAAGGTATACATATTTCTATCTCGGATNAGAGGTACTTCGTTTGGAAGACTGTCAACCAATATTCCCTTTGTCAGATCCCCTTCCTTCCTCTCGTAAATCAAGCGGAGGGTGTTGTTGGTTTCAATAATCTCAGTTTTTCCCCTACCTTGTAATCGAATCAAATCCAAATTAAATTGGGCTTCTTCATTCGAAATGAGTTCCATTTCTTTACGAATGCCCGAAAGGCTTTGAGTAAGTTCTGCTTCCTCTTTAGCAATTTTTTGTAAACTGTTTTTAGCAGTACTCATAAGTTTCGAAAGGTTATCCGAAGCTTGTTTAATATCTGCGGGAGATAGTTTAAAATCTTTGGATTCCTCCAATTTTTCTAATTCTGATTTTATCTTTTCCTTCTCCTGAATTCGAGCGTCTAATTGAACCTTGATCACGGCTTCTAACGCAGGATTTGCATTCAAAGTGGACCTGAAATTTGCAATTGCTTTTTCAAGATCATTAAGCTTTTCACTTAACTCTTTTCGGTTTCTTTTCTTAGGTCCGGTATTGGAATCCAAGTCCAAAAAAGGGACTAAAATAGAATCACGTTCACTCACATTCTTGATAATTTGAGGTTCCAAAACACCTGATAAAGCGGGATTCGCCTTGAGTGCATTTTGTAAGTTCAAAATTGTGCTCTTTAATGCTTTGATTTTTTCCGTATCCGTGAGGTGTTCTTTTAATGTTTTTTCAAGCTCCGCTTTTTCATCGCTGTTTTTCGAAAGCGTTAAAGCANTCGCCGTGAGTTTTTTTTGTAACGAGCCCTTGGTGGANGTAATTTTTTGTAAACTAGANNTTAATTTTTTAATTTGACCGACATTTTCAACAGGTAACTCAAATTCAAGTTTACTCTGTTTTCCCCCNAGCAAATTATAGGCATGGGCCTTACCCATTGATGGAAACCAAAGAGGGACCCAACGCGGAATTTCATCAACAGCACGGAAAGGCGGAACCGTAAAAGATCCCATTCGCCCTAAGTATTTACCATCACCATAGCTAAGCAATGGATAGGTCGGTGACTCAGGATAATGAAACTTTTTCGAATTGATAGAGGCTTCAAGAGAAAAACCATCATGAAATAAAGGAGGAAATGCACTCGCACCTGCTGGCTTTACGAACGGAGTAGGAACGCCAGAATATAAACAGCCTAATACAACTTGAGTTGGGTATTTCTCTATCAATTCACCCATAGCAAAATCACTCCGAAAGGAATTTTCTTTCGGAACCATACTGGACATACTTTTAGGCGTAAAACCAAAGTCAAAGCTTAGTACTCGAGCATTGCCTCTTTCCAATAAAGCTAAGGCAGTATCCCGAAAAAAGGCACGATCCCAAGGTCTCTCGCCAACCCCGTCCATTGCCAAGGTGGAAGCATCGAAATTAACATAGGTCAATTTAGGTATTCTGGGGATACTTTTATTGTCCTCAACGAGGATTTGGTTCTCCATTCCTTGCTCCAACTTCTGGGGGATTTCCCCTCTAAACTGCATACGCCAGTCAAGTGTTTTAGTATTTAGATAGTCTAAATAACCGAGGTGATTGAGAATTATCCAAACAAAAGGAATCACCAACAATAACATAAAAGTGATTTTTGATTCTTTGCTAAAATTAATCATTGGCTTTGGTAATTAACAGGATTGATCAAATGATCGTTAAGAATCTCCAGTCAAGAAATATCGGCAAGCCAAAAAAACAATTTCCTTCAATCGCTTTAAACTTGGACAAATCTCAACCTTGTTTACGCTATTCTTTTTAAATTTCAAAATTACAGATGAGCGAAACTGACAAACTAACAAAACCACCTGCTCCAGAAGATCAGGAAAGAATAAGGAACGAAGCCTCTTGGGTAAATTTGTTACGCCAGGAAATAGGTAAAGTTATTATTGGGCAAAAATATTTGGTCGATCGATTAATCGTTGGCTTACTTGCCAACGGCCATGTCTTGTTGGAAGGAGTCCCGGGTTTGGCAAAAACTTTAGCCGTTAAAACTCTCTCGCAATGCCTGAGAGCCGAATTCAAAAGGATTCAGTTTACTCCAGATCTACTGCCTGCGGATGTCATAGGTACTCTTATATATAGCCCAAACAAAGGAGAATTCACTACCAAGAAAGGTCCTATTTTCACAAACCTTTTGCTTGCTGATGAGATTAACCGAGCACCCGCTAAGGTTCAGAGTGCTCTTTTAGAAGGCATGCAAGAGAGACAAGTTACCATCGGAGACGAAACTTATCCCTTACCTCAACCTTTCCTTGTACTTGCTACCGAAAACCCAATCGATCAAGAAGGTACATATCCACTACCCGAAGCTCAGATGGACCGCTTCATGTTAAAACTGCTCGTAAATTATCCCAACAAAGAAGAAGAGTTAAAAATCCTTGATTCGAATGCCAATGTTTCCGTTCGGCACGATGTGAGTCCTGTAGTAGACGCGGAAACTATATTCAAATCTAGGAAGCTCGTGGATCAGATTTACTTGGATGANAAATTGAAAGGATACATCGTTGATGTTGTGCTTGCCACTCGNAATCCAGAGAAATTCGGGGCCTCCGAATTGAGTGCTTTCATACGCTTTGGTGCCTCACCGCGAGCAACGATTAGCCTAGCCCTTGCTTCCAAAGCATCTGCCTTTATGCAAGGTAGAAGTTTTGTTACCCCACAAGACATTAAAAGCATTGGTTTTGATGTCTTGCGGCACCGAATCATTGTCAGTTATGAGGCAGAAGCCGAAGACATATCAAGCGACGATATTATTAAAACAATTTTTGAAACCGTTCCGGTTCCATGATTGAACATTTCATCTTACCGTTTGCTTTTTTAAATGGATGAACCGGAACAAGATTTCACCCGAAACATACTTAAACAGGTAAGGCAAATCGAGATTCGTTCAAACCGGTTGGTTTCGGAAGCTCTTGCAGGGTCCTATCATAGTGCGTTTAAGGGACAAGGTATCGATTTTGAGGAAGTCCGAGAGTATCAACCGGGTGATGAGGTAAGATCGATAGACTGGAATGTAACCGCAAAGATGGGCATCCCTTTTGTAAAACAATTTCGTGAAGAGCGAGAACTAACCATTTTGCTTGCTATCGATGTAAGTGAAAGTGGTTCATTTGGTTCGAAAGATCGTAGCAAGCGAGAAAGAATAGCTGAATTAGGTTCTTTGCTTGCCTTCTCAGCGAACCGAAACGGCGATAAGGTTGGTCTGCTTCTATTTTCAAACCAAGTTGAGATATATTTGCCTCCTGCAAAGGGCCAAAAACACATACTTAGAATTCTTCGCGAAATTTTATTTCACCGAAATAAAGAATCTGGTACCGACCTCAATGACGGCTTACGATTTGTAAATAATGTTTTAAGAAGAAGAGCAGTTATTTTTCTTCTGTCAGACTTTATCATACCTGAGGATAAAAAGAATAACCACTCTGCCGAGGATTTATTTTTCAAGGAAATTTCTTCGACCCGTAAAAAGCATGACCTCGTTTGTGGCCAAGTCTTTGATTTTTGTGAAGAAAANTTTCCAAATCTTGGTCTTGTTCAAATTGAGGATGCTGAATCTGGAGAAAGGGTAATTATTGATTCCGCCAATGCATACTTCAGNGAAGAGTATTCAAAACAGAGAAAGGAATTCCAAGATCGATTTGTTCAAAGGCTCAAAAGAAGGGGTATAGACTTCTTTTCTTTTTCAACTGATTCAGATTTCGTAAAAGTTCTAAAGGAGTTCTTCCAAATGAGGAAAAGTAGGAGGAACCGATAATGAATCCTTACCTACTAAACTCAGAAAAAGTTTCCTATCTTCTGGATTCCAACCTCCAGACAGATTCGCCCCTGCCTGTTTACAAAACATTTCTTCAAATCTTCGAGGAAAATCTTTACAGCGTCCTCATCCTGTTCTTTTGCATACTCTTGGGTCTCTTAATCTGGCNCATTTTAAAAAAGAAAAAGCTAAATTCGGAAAAGATAGAAACCACCCCTCCGAGCGATCCTTTCGAAGATGCAATCAAGGCAATTACTGAATTGCAAAATCAGAAACAAATCGAACCCAAGCCTTTTGTTTTCAAGCTTTCTGAAATTCTCAGACTTTATGTGGAAAGACTATTCAACTTTCCCGCCTTGGAATTGACCGGNGAAGAGTTCATGANAGAAATNGTATCTCATTCATTCTTCAAAAATCGCTANGAGAATACCCTNAGGGATTTTGTAGTTCAGGGAGATATCATAAAGTATTCTCGTGAATTAGTTTCAGAAAGAACTACAGATCAACTGCTTGAACTAGCACTTCATTTTGTCAAAGATACTCATGCTAGACTTGNNGAAGAAAAGANAAGTGGAGAAGANCCAAGCANATTAAAGATTGGCAATAAATGAATTTTTCGGATGTAGAAAAACTTCAATTTGCTGAACCTTATTGGCTGTTGCTTTTGTTACTCATTCCAATCCTTTTGTGGTTCCAAAGTTTAAAATCGAACAAATCTCCAAGTATCCGATTCTCAAGTCTTCAAAACATCTNAAACATACGCCTCACCGGCAAAGGCAGATATCTTTGGATCCCCTCTCTTCTCCGATTCCTGACCATTATTTCACTGATCATTACCATAGCNAGACCGCAACTCGATCAAAGCACNGAATTCATTCAATCCAGTGGTGTCGACATTGTTTTAGCGATTGATCTATCTGCGTCNATGCTTGCCTTAGATATGAGTGACGANCAACAAGGTGAGGTCACCCGATTGGATGTAGTAAAAGATGTCATTCAAAACTTTATTGAAAAACGAAANTACGATCGAATTGGTTTAATTGCCTTCTCCGTGAATCCATACCTGGTAAGTGCATTGACCNTGGATAAAGAGCACTTACAAAAAAATTTGGCAAGGCTTCGGGTTGGATTAACCCNCCAAACGGGGACGAATATCGGTGCCGCGCTAGCCGAGGGAATCAACCGGCTTAGACCCTTGGAATCGAAATCAAAAATCCTCATCTTATTGACCGATGGAAAAGATGAACCGCCTCCTCCAAACAGCCCCCTTATCTATGCAGATGGTGCCTCCAAGGATGGAGTAAAGATTTATACGATCGCCATTGGAACTAATAGCAGAACTAGAACCTACCTGTTTGATCCTTCTACTCGGGATCTGATGCGTTACACAAACGGAAAGCCAGTGGTTCAGGTTGCAGACTATCCTGTAGACAAAGATATTCTCAAGAAAATTTCTTTTAAAACAGATGCCCTCTTTTTTGAGGCCAAAGATAAAAAAACACTTTCCTCTATCTATGACGAGATTGATAGGCTTGAAAAAACTGAAATCGAATTAAAAGTGAACNCCTTATTCAAAGATCTTTTCCAATGGTCCCTTGGTTTTGCAGTTTTCACACTTTTGCTTGAAATTGGACTATCTCGTACCCTACTTATGAAAATNCCCTAGTTATGTTTGCCGAACTCAATGTAATTTTCATAGGTCTAGGAATTCTTTTTTTGGTGCTCCTACTCTTTAGATTTTCTGAACAAGCGAAGAAGAAGAAAATGGATCGATTTATTTCAAGAAAACTTTTCAAAAAGTTGGTTCCAACTTATTCCAAAACCCAAAGAAACTTACGGTTTCTAATGGTTTTTATCGCTCTTACCCTAATGCTCTTAGGGATAGCTCGTCCTCAATGGGGAGTGGAGCAGAGAACTTCCAATCCCCGCGGAATTGATGTCCTCGTTGCGGTGGATGTATCTAAAAGCATGCTCGCACGGGATGTTAAGCCAAACAGACTTGAACGGGTAAAATTAGGAGTAGTAAATTTACTGGAAAAAGTTAAGAGTGATCGTTTGGGTCTTATTGCTTTCTCTGGATCTGCTTTTTTACAATGCCCGCTCACATTAGATCACCAGGCTTTCATCAAAACCTTGGAAGATCTTCAGGTGGGAATTATCAAAACTCCCGGAACCAATCTTGCTCAGCCCATTGACGAAGCTTCCCGCTCTTTTGCCCAAGACGATAGCGACCGCTTTTTGATCCTTCTCTCCGACGGAGAAGATTTGGAAGGCGAGGGACTCAAGAGAGCTAAAGCTGCACAAGCGGAGGGAATCAAGATCTACACTATTGGCATTGGCTCGCCTAGTGGTTCCTTTATTTCTACGGACCCAGTTGGTCAGCCTGCACGAAATTTCTTGAAAGATCGAGATGGAACCACGGTGCTTACTAAATTAGATGAAAAGTCATTGGTAAACATTGCAGAGGTAACCGGTGGAAGGTATTTCAGCCTTGGACCTACTGGAGAGGGATTAGCGAAGACCTTTGAAATTCTTCAAAAAGAAGGACAACAAAGGAGAAGAGCTCAACTGTCTACTGATCTTCCAATCGAAAGATTTCAGCCCTTCGTTATTTTTGCTCTGCTACTAATATTTCTTGAAATGCTAACTCCTTCANAAAAGAAAATCATCCTGAAAACATTNGCTTTGGCTCTTCCTTTNTTCTTTNTGGGTTGCTTNAAGCAAGATAATGTCAAAAGAGCAGAGATGGCACTTGCAGAAGGAAATCCTTCGGATGCCGCAACCTTCTATTCTCTTGAAATTAATTCGTCCCAAAAAGAGGGGCAACCAGTAGAGCCAAAATTGTTTTTAAATGCCGGACTTGCTCACATGGAAGCAAACTCATTCGAACANGCTANANCCTTTTTGGAAAACGCATTGGATTCNTCNGTGGATGACCCNGAGCTCCAATCCATTGCTCTNAATGCTTTNGGTAATATTTTTTACAAAAAGACNAATACTTGGCTTGATGNCCAAAATGTAAGCGAAGCAAGAAAAACTTGGAACAAGGCATTNGCATATTATGACTCGGCTTTTCAGCTAAACGGGAATCAAAAAGCTGCNGCAAACCTTGAATCTCTCAAAAAACAAATTCAAGAAAGAATTCAATCCCTCGTGACCGTTATCAGCGGTATAATCTGGAGGGATGTGAATGGGGACGGNAAAGTTCAAAAGATTGAGCCCAGATTGAAGGGAATAATTTTTTGGGATAAGGATAATAATGGCGAATTGAATGCTACTCTGGAACCAAAAATTTCCACAACAGAAAGGGGAGAGTTTGCTTTTGAATGGATTTCGGGAACCTATCCAACCCTTATTGAAATTGGATCCAAAATAAATGAAGGCAACCAGACTGATAGTAAAATACTGGTCCCTTTCTTCCCCCCTCCTCCACCTCCGCTTAATTCAGATTCTGTGCTAAACCATCAAATCTCAATTAGAAAACCAGGTACGACAAACTTGGCGATTCCGTATCGGGCAGCACCCCTAATTTCCGGTGAAATTTGGTCCGATGAAAATGGAAATGGACAACGAGAAAAAGAGGAAAATGGCTTTAGCGGGGCTAAAATCTTTATCGATACAAATGGAAATTTTGCCCTCGATGAAAATGAGTCCACTTTTTCTCCTGACCAAGATGGAAAGTTCAACCAAGCCGTCCCCCCTGGGCAACATTCAGTCTGCATAGCTCCCGAAAACCCTGATGCCAACATTACTTTTCCTTTGGATGAAAAAAAAGCATACTTAACTTGGGTGAATTTTGAAACATCCTCTGGAAATCTTAATTTTGGAATTCAAGACGACTCAGAAAATCAAGAGCAAAACCANGAAAATCAACAGACCAGCCCACAAGACCGGCAACCAGAAGAAAATCCAGAAGAGGAGAGTNCTGCACAAGATGATTCTAGCCAAGAAGTAAATGCCTTGTATGAACGTTTACTCCAAGAAATGGAATCNAAAAGTAAGCCTCTTGATCAACAAGCNAACCCNGTTAGGGTATTAAACAACGGAAGGGATTATTAAGTGAAAAGATTTGTCAAAAATCAAACGGGTTCCTTCTCCACTAAAATAATACTCTCAACCCTTTTTCTTGGCGTTCAATCTATTACACTTGGACAAAGTAGTCAGATCAAAATTGAATCTTCTTTTGAACCCGCTGCGATTACCTTGAGTAATTCTACCGTTTACAAGGTTGTTATTGAAGGCTCCCAGAACCCTCCCAAAGGTTCGATTCCAAAAGTTCCAGGCTTAAATATTTCAAACAACCCCCAAACCTTTCGAAAAGTGAGTTTAGTAAATGGANTTACCTCCATAAAATTAGAACTCAGCTTTNCTGCNCGTGCAAGCAGACAAGGATCTTTTAAAATNCCTTCTTGGCAGCTTACGATTGACGGGGAAAGCCATACGGTGCCTCCGGCTAACCTAAAGGTTCTTGCACCAAGCCAACAGGATTTATTGAGAAAACAGCAAAAACAAAAAGCAGATGAGGATCTAAAACAAGCTGCATTCNTTGAATACTCAATGCCACGAGAATTTTTATTTGAGGGAGAAACCATGGTTTCCGAAATTAGTTTATTCCTATGGGACCGGATGCCATTCACACGAATTGAGAATGCACCGGTTAAAGTGGGAGATTCTTTTTCCTTAACCGCCTTGGGCCAGCCCAATGAAAAGCGCAATATTATAAAATTCAACAAAAGTTATTCTTCATATTCCTGGACCGTTGGATTAACTGCTGCAATCTCAGGGAAGCATGATCTTTCCTTCCATTCGAATGTTCGAATAAGAACTAATAATCAAAAAACTTCACCTTTCAATAGCCCATTTTTCAACGATCCTTTCTTTGGTTTTGGAAGAGAGGAATCAATCAAGGTAAGTTCAAAAGTGAGGGAAATTGAAATCCGTCCCCTGCCAATGAACGGAAGGCCTCCATCTTTTTCCGGTGCAATTGGAACCTTTAAAACCTCTTCTTCGATTGATTCTGAGACGGTTTCTCTTGGAGATCCAGTACGATTAACTTTTTCAATCTCCGGAAATGGAAATTTTTCTGCAATGCCTGCCCCTACCCTTACCCAAAATAATGATTTCAAGTTCGGCCCGCCTGCATTCTTTTTTTCAGGAAATGAACAAACAAAATTCTCAGGAACCCAAGGCTTTGAATATATTATTACCCCTCTCAAACCAGGTCTGCTCAAACTACCTTCTCCAAACTTTTCTTTTTTTGATCCAATACAGGAAGAATACATCACTTTGCGTAATCTTGAACACACCATCCGGGTAGACCCAGGAGAGAAGTGGAATGAACCCGTTCAGCGAATCGAAGAACAAACCGAAAGGGGACAATCTGAGGCAGCTCAAAGTACCCTTTTTCAGACAGAAAGTGAACCCGGTCCATGGAGAAAAGATTTCTTAAGAGCAAGCATTTCACACTCTTTTCTTTTTTGGGTTGTTCAAACCATTCCATTCTCTGCTTTGTGCCTTTTTATTTTTCTCGGATTCAAGAAGAGAACCCATGGGATTGAGAGCCTGAAGCAACAAGAATCCAGAATGTTTAAAGAACTAAAAAAATGCCATGGGTTTAATGATGCCAGGGGATTCTTCCGTGCCTATCGGGCTTTGATTCAGTTCAAGGTTGGATTTTATAGCGATCACCCCAATCCTTTTTCTCTTTCCAGTGAAGAACTAATTCAAATATTACAGGAGAGAAATGAAAGCCCCCAACTTATTGGAATGATTAATTCCCTCCTTCAAAAGTTTGATGATTTTGAATTTGCTAGGAATGATGAAAGCAGACCAAATTTAAAAGAAGAATACAAAGAAGCACTTTCTATTTTAAAAAGGATAAAATGAAAAAATTAATTCTATTCTTCATGTCTTTTCTTCTTCTCGGTATTCAACAAGAAGTGTGCTCAAAGGTTGAAGATAGAATCTTTTATGATGCGGTTCGGGCCGAGGCTTCAGGCGATTTAGAAAACGCAGTTAATCTTTATGAAAAAGTAGCGACAGGGACCCACTCCNCCAACTTACATGGGAATCTNGCCAACCTTTACTTCAAGTTGGNAAAATACGGCNAAGCAATTGTTAATTANAGGCAAGCCCTTCTTCTGGATCCANCNAATCGNGAANTAAGGGAAAACTTATCATTTGCNCTTGAAGTTGCNAATGTNCCAAAGNATCAAAGGNTGNTTAGCAACTACTTAAATTCGGAGTCGATAGATTTTTGGTTTATCATGATGGCCGTCATTTTTTGGACAGGGTCTTTGGCCTTTTCTTATTTTTATTTTGCTGGTTGGAATAAGCAAAGATTCTTTATTCCCGTCTCCATTTGGCTTTTGCTCTTATCTTTCACTACTTGGGCGATTTACACCTCAAGCGGGAGCCAGAGTCTACTAAAAAGGGAAATGATTGCCATTGAACCCAAAGCGAACGATCAGAATCATTCGGAGCTGATCCCACTCCGTAGATTTGCTGGTTCAGGTAGCTCTGCAAATGCTCATGTTAAACCCGGCGAAAGCTTGTGGGTCCATTTAAAAAATGACCTAAGCATACAAAGTCANAGAAGCCAGGCTGGATTGGAATGGTTTTTAGTCCATACTTCTAAGGACCGCAAAAAAGGCTGGATTAGGTCCGACGAAGTAAAAAAGATCATTCCCTGAAGCAAAACCTTAGATCAAAAGATCAGAGTCAATTTTTTCAATAGAAACAAATTCAGCACGAAATTTTTCTTGAAGTATTTGTTTTACTTCATCTGGAAGTGATTCTGATCTTTGGTCAATTAATTTCTGATCTTTTTCTTGGCGCTTTTGTTTGGATTTTCCTGACTTTCCNGTCCCTGTATTTAGCTTTTCTTGAACCTTGTTTGAACCATCTTCGGCTTCGTTCTCATTTTTATCCTCAACATTTTCCGCCAGGCCATTGCTTACTTCGTTCACTTCCAGCTCATTTAAATTTTGACTAGGTGTATCATAAGAAGAACTNGAGACTACTAATTCCGAAATATCTTCTTTCGGNAAGTTCGCTCCCCCGTTCTTGTCGGTTTTTAAATCCGGCTCAGTGCTGACCCTTTTTTTTTTCGCCTCATCCGGTAGAATCCCTGAGATCTGCCGGATGATTTTGTCTATTGATCTGGATTTCCCAGCTTCAACAGCTCGGAGCAGAGTAACTTCAAAGTTTGTTTTCTCCGATAAACCAGAACGAACTAAATCTTCTCCTTCCTTCAAGGAATCAAGCACACGAACNGCTTGTTCNGGATAANAATTCTTTCCGTCTTTCATAGATGACACCAGATATTCCCTGACATAATCCGCCAAATCCAAAAGGGCACGGTAGAAGTCNACACCCTCTACAGCAAAGGCNTCGGCTTNTNTAAGAATTTCTTCAAAATTTCCTTCAAAAATATGATCTCCAAGTTTCACAATACGCTCTCGGGCGACAAGCCCGTAGACTTCTAGCACATTCTCTTGCTTAATTTCCTTNCCACAAAAAGAAATCATCTGGTCTAGAATACTTTGTGCATCTCTCATACCACCCTGTGCCATTCTTGCGATCGCATTCAATGCCTCTTGATCAACTTTGATTTTCTCAACATCACAGATCTGAGATAGTTTATCCACAATCAGATCGACCGGTATAGACCGAAATTCAAACCTTTGGCATCGGGATACGATCGTTGGTANTACTTTATTTGCTTCCGTGGTAGCAAAAACAAATTTTACATGCTTCGGAGGCTCCTCAAGAGTCTTAAGCAAAGCATTAAAAGCTGCCTGACTAAGCATATGAACTTCATCGATGACATAAATTTTATACCTGCATTGTGCGGGTGCGTATTGACATTCATCCCTTAAGTCCCGGACTTGATCGACCGAATTGTTCGAGGCTCCATCAATTTCAATCACATCAAGACAACGGCNCTCCATAATTGATTGTCCAATTTCAGAATCCTCAGGCACTTCCAAGGAGGGTCCATTCTCCCAGTTGAGAGATTTGGCAAAGAGTCGAGCAGAGGTAGTTTTCCCAGTTCCTCTCGGACCAACAAACAAATATGCGTGAGCGATTCGCTCCATNTCAATGGCGTTGCCTAAAGTACGTACCACATGATCCTGACCGACAAGCTCTGCGAATTGAGTGGGTCGCCACCTACGGGCAATTACTTGGTATGAGGAATTTGTCACCATTCGTCAGAATGTTTGTTTCCTGATCTGCAGGCAAGAAAAAGTCAAAAAAAATGAGGATCATAGAAAGGCAACTTCCATTGAACCAAGCAAAAAAAAAGGCCAGGCACCCCACAGCACACACTTCTCACAACTACCGCTGCTTCCTTCCGGACCTGACGGGGTTCGTTTGAGACGCGTCGCATGGGACCCGACCTTAAGTTTCTTAGTATCTCAAAAAAATTAGATCATGCAAATAATTTCTTATCCCCATCTTTTTTTGGTTTAAAAAGACAGACAATGAAATCGGGAATCAAAATAGATGATCAAGTTAGGGTATTCTTCACCCCTTTTAAATCAAACTTTTCAAATTGTTTTGCTTTCAGAGAACTTATTTAAAATAATGAGGTGAAATGGGAAATTCATTTGGTACTTTATTTCGTATTTCTTCATGGGGTGAAAGTCATGGGGGAGGAATCGGTGTGGTTATCGATGGTTGCCCGCCTCGTCTGCCTCTTACCGAGGACGACATTCAACCCTTTTTAGATCGTCGNCGACCTGGTCAGAGTAAAATCACCACTCCGCGGGACGAGGAGGACAAGGTGGAAATNTTATCCGGGGTATTTGAAGGTAAAACACTAGGTACTCCGATAGCCATGCTGGTTCGGAATCGAGATGCCCGCCCTCAAGCCTACGANGAAATGAAAGAAAAATTTCGNCCATCTCATGCTGATTTCACTTATCAGTCCAAATTTGGCATTCGNAATCACGAAGGAGGTGGACGCTCCTCCGCGAGGGAAACCATAGCACGGGTTGCAGCTGGTGCNATTGCACAAAAGCTTTTATCATCCAAAGAAATATCGATCAGTACTTATGTCGAAAGAATACATGACATTCAATGCCCNNACCTGAANAATCCCCCTNCTTTGAAAGAAGTCGAAGNANCCCCCACCCGATGCCCTCACCCTGAAACTGCAAAAGCCATGGAGGATCGCGTTCTGGAAATGAAAAAATCGGGAGATTCCGTCGGTGGTTCCATAATTTGCAGGGNCTCAAACCTTCCGACTGGGTTGGGTGCCCCAGTATTTGACCGTATCGAAGCCGATTTATCCAAAGCCATGCTTTCCCTNCCNGCAACCAAGGCTTTTGAAGTGGGGAGTGGATTTAAAGGTACTTGGCTCAAAGGATCTGAGCATAATGACCTTTTTGAAAACCGTGCCGGTTCAGTGCGAACGCAAACNAATAACTCTGGAGGCGTACAAGGGGGAATTACCAATGGGGAAGAACTCTTTTTTCGGGTCGCCTTCAAACCAACTGCCACCGTTTTACAGATTCAAAAGACAGTAGATCAGGAAGGAAATGAAACNGAATTAATGGGACGAGGNAGGCATGATCCCTGCGTTTTGCCAAGGGCGGTTCCCATCGTCGAGGCTATGACNGCTTTGGTCTTAATAGATCATCAAATGTTGCACGCGGCACAATGTGATACCTTCAGCGAATTGTAGATCCANATGAAAGGTCTTCTCTATTTGGTNATCGGTACGCCGAATTCAGATGGGATTTCCATTCTTTCCAAACATGCGGAACAAGACAAAGNAGCANANNAANCTCAAATCTTGNTNCCNNCTCAAAACNCAGANNAAATTTGTTCCCATTCAAATTGGAAATGGGTAGAAGAAAATTTCTTTTTNGANAGTTCTGCCGACAAGGAAACCGAAGAGTGGTTTCTTTTTCTTTCTAACCAATTTAATCTTGCTGATCAATTTGAAGCCAGCTTGGAACTTATAAATACCCACAGTTCACTTGAACTAGCCAGNGTTATTTCTTTTGTTAATTGTGATGACTTGGATCATNAAGATATCGTTGAATGGATGGATGGAGTCGCACACTTNTCNGACATNTTATGTTTTTCNAACAGGACCAATGCAAACGGGAAAAAATTAAATGAATTNATTGAGCGTTACAAATCAATGCATTATCCGCTTGAAAGTATTATCTTAAGTAAAAGAAAAAGTATTCCNCTCAATCAAATTCTNTCCACANTTCCCCGTAGAATCNCTCACATCTTTGAACCTTCAGAACTTCTTGAAGATAACGATTCACCGGATCANGACTGCTACCTAAAAAAATTACCNAATGGTAATCGCTGCCGAANCATTCCAATNATTTTCTCATAAATTTGTAATCGCCCTACANNTNANANTANGTANNNTANATTAATCTNTTGCCGGGGTGGCGGAATTGGTAGACGCGCTAGACTCAGAATCTAGTATCTGCAAAGATGTGCGAGTTCAAATCTCGCCCTCGGCACCATAATATTATCAATTAATTAAAAAGTATCTTCAGAAAATTTAAATATCTTTTAAGAAAAAGCTTGTGACTCACACATTTTTTTATAATTTCTTTCTAATCAACCGATAAATTTCATTTATAATGAGAACTGCACTGCACATACTACTTTCATCATTTTTATTAACTCCCTCCATTTTTGTTTTTTCACAAGAAGGAGAAGACGCAGCATCAGCTTCTGCAACCGGATCAGCAGCNGCNCCATCNAAAGGTGCGCCGAAAGCTGCTCAGTCAAATNCCAAACTTNGAACCCTTCANATTGCGGTACACAAACACGGNTTTAATCTTGAAGATCTTAAAANACACGGGCTCGATAATTTAAGAACTTCTTATGCTGAAGCAGGATCAACTAAATTTGCAACCCATGGCAAGCATCTAATAAAGGGTATTTCATTCGCTGATGTGGATGCTCATCTTGATTTGCTTGACCAAGGAATTTCTATTGACGATGCAAAAGAATACGGGAATCTACTTCGTGCTGGTCACTCACTTGAAGATGCGAAATTACATGGTGATCTGCTTTTATCCGCTGTAGAAGGATCATCACTTGAAGATGCGTTGATATTCGCTGAGGCTATTACTCTTACTTTAACCAGATATGGGAGTTCTTACACCCGCACTGAACAGTTCGAGTCAGCCCTTTCTTTGGCAACTAGTTTGCTCACTGATCGGTCAATTACCAATTCCATCCCTGATGTTATTTCCACATCTACCCTTACCAGTGGTCACAATTTAGCCTTCCTTCGCATCCTATCATCCTACGGTGCTTTTGGTGAAGGTAGTGAAAGCCTTGCGTCTGCTGTACTTGGTACTAACTACAGTGGGTATTCAAACGAGTCTTCTTTAAGCAGCCTGATCAATACCACTTCTTCTTCTAAAGATTATCTCTCCTTTCTTTCCACACTCACCGGTGAGAGAACTTTCAAAAGCGAACAGTGGGATCCTACAGAGAACACTCTTTCGAGCGTCTTGGATATACCCCTTTCTAATGTTCAACTTACAGCTTCTGCTAATCTAACTCTTGGCCAGTCCGGTAGCGAAAGTAGTGTAGATGTCAGTAATCAATTATCCAAGGCAACATCTACTTCAGATCGTAAAGTTTTGATCCTTGGTGCAGCTAAGGACTTACAAACAGCTGGCAATATTAGGTTCACTAACAACAACAATGTTGAAGATCACGCGTTGGTTTTAGGGGCAGCAGACAATGTCATGATTGATGGTTCTGACATCGAATACACTGGATCCAATTTAGGCATTGGAGCGGGAGACACGACTGCGAGCAGCATGTTCCTGGTCAACACTAACATCAAAACGGGTGGTAATCTCGCTCTCGGTTCTTTAGGCACATTGAACATATCAACAGCTAATTTTTCAGTTGGTCTTGCTAACAGTACATCTTCTGACCCTGACAATGTATACCTCTACGCCAATGATTTAATTAACATTAACAATCTGGGATTTTCAGGCAGAGTGGATGATATTTACATGGAATCCAAAACAATTCATATCCAGAACACTTCTTTCCCAGCAACGGCTGATGTTATGCTCCGCAGTCAAGCAGGGTCTCTTAACATTAGAGAAAGTTCAGCTAGTGCAGTTGTCGGAGGCGGGGTTAACTTCTATAATGTTAAGCACCTTGGGATAGGAAATCAAAACCTTTCCAGAACTCAATTCCAAGGTGTTGATGGACACATTAATTCTACCGCAACACTTCCTAACGGTACACCGTTTATAAAAATCCGTGGACAATAATTCCTACTGCCTAACTTATTACAACTAAAATGAAATCATTACAAACCATTACAGTGGCTTGCATCTTAGCCACAGGTTTATCTTTCGGACAAACCCAGCAACAAACAAATGTTGGTAACCGAACGGGTTCCACAACACGGGATTTACCTTCACCAGCAAAAGAATCTGTCACTGGAAATACTGGAGATTCAACAAGCGTTACTTCGTCGGACACTGGTGCACAGCGCCCTCTTCTACTTAAAAAATCGGGATTTTCCGGTTCATTTGGATACAGTAGCAAAATTGCCTACGAAGAAAATCCGTTGGGTGCTCCCGGTGTTCTTGATCAACAAGCTGATGCTGTTTGGAAAAATTCATTCCAAGGTCAGGCAAAGCTTGGAGTTTATGATTTAGGCAATTCTGTTCTTACGCCATTCGTTGGAGGAGCATGGACCATGACTGACTTCACATACAAAAATGATGACGATATCATCTCTGACCTCAGCACATTAAACTTTAACTCTACAACCGCATACCTATTGTTTCTCTTACAGCATGAAAGTGGTTGGGCATTTCGTGCTGGTGTTATGTACGCTAACGATAGAAGTACGGAAAATGATACAGAAGATTATATGGAATTTTATCCGAGTGTTGGGGTTACGAAAGCATACAGCCACACTGATGCTATCCTTGGTGTTTTTGATGCATCCTTAGGAGTTCATAAGGGTGACATAGAGGAATTAGGATCAGGTCACACAAGCGATGAACTTGACCACTTTGATGTAACCGGATCATATTCCCTGATTTATTCATTTGATAACTTTTCCTTAATGCCGTCCTATTCTGTTTCATTTAGGGATTACTCAAATGGTTTCAACAAGGACAGAGAAGACATATTGCATTCTATCAGCTTAAACTTGGATTATCCAATTAGTGAATCTTTTGAATTATCAGTGTTTTCTGATTACTCGAAAAGAGAGTCAAGTGGTGAGAATGAGACCTTATATGAATTTAAGAAATTCAGTATTGGTACAGGTCTTAGTTTGATTGCGAGTTTTTAATTGTCTCACTTAAAATCCATTTTATATGCCGCTGTATTTACAGCGGCATTTTTTTTAAGAGCTGAAACTCCTATATCAACTTATATAGAAGGTCGTGTAGACGCTGTTGATCTATCACTGAAAGATCAATTTGAACCTTTCATAATAGATGTAAATCATTCTCTCTCCAGTAATTTACTCATCGCAACTGGTGTAAAGGGAAGAATGGAAACAGTTATTAATAATAAGTACTGGAGGTTAGGTAGTGAAACTATGGGAATATGGAATTCAGATTCCGATTTCTGGTTAGACTCGGGAAGC
Source organism: Verrucomicrobia bacterium TMED60 (assembly GCA_002171765.1). The sequence goes on along the minus strand of NHDN01000058.1, from coordinate 61,991 downwards.
ATATTACTATGCACAGAACATCCACAAATTATTAAATTTTCAACCAGAGATTCTAATGCTACCCTTAATGGGCGTGGTACTGTAATTATCGAAGCTACAAAAAACGGTGGATTCAAGTTCATTCCACTTGAAGGAAAGGGAACTATATCAACTGAAAACGGAGGTAGTAAAGAAATTATTGGCGGTCGAATGATTCTTGTTTTGGGAAAACCTGCATACTTTGGAGATGCCTACGACATTGATATTATGCTAATGCTCAAATCAAGTCGTCTTATTAATGCTTTTCCCACCCCATTACCTACTTTTAAGAAAATTGGTTTAGCAATTTATGTACAAGAGTTGAAATTGAAGGGTAAATATGATGCTTTGATCGGAGACGCTACTACTAATGAAAACTTACAAATCTGGAAATTTGGGAAAGCCAAGGATACGAATCCAAAACAATCCACTCCCAAAAAAGGCTTTTTGGGTCGGTTCTTTGGCTCGGATTAATCTTTTTCTGCTCTTATTTTCTCTTTGGTTAAATAATCTTAGGGGAAACCCTGTGCTTGATAGCCTTGCTCAGCAAGGTAATACAAAGGCCCAATTTTATTTTGCTCAACTTTGTTACAGCGATTCTTCAACCAAAGAAAAACAAGCCCTGTATTGGATAAAAAAGATGGGTTCGCAGGGAAACGCATTGGCCTGCCAATATACTGCCCGTGCATATTGGAAAGGATTAGGAACCAATAAAAATTCCCTTAAAGCAAATGACTGGTTTTTAAAAGCTTATGCCATGGGAGACACTGATTCTCTTTCCTTTTTAGGCAAAGTTTTGGAAGAAGATCAAAAACCCTTGGAAGCAGTTGCTGCTTACGAATTAGCCTATCAAAAATACAAATCCAAAGAAGCTGGTTATCGCCTTAAAGAAATTAAGTCCAACCTCACTACCATTTCTGAGGATACAATAGCTGAAAAGATTTCAATTCTTAGGCAAAGAGTTTCAGAAATTAATGATTCATCTTTGGCAACCAAGCAGAGGGACAAAATAAAAAGTACTGTCCGAATCGTGCTGGAAGATGGATCCACCTATCAAGGGAAGATATTGGATGGTAAACCTCATGGATATGGTAAGAAGCTAACCTATGATGGCCAATTATATATTGGAGATTTCCACCAAGGGATTGAAAACGGATACGGGACCTTGTTCTCCAAAAAAGGAACGATTTCTTACCAAGGGTTGTGGAAAGAAGGAAGCCCACAACTCTAAAAATCTTATATCACAATTTCTAGATAATTGGATTCTCTAATTTAAATTTAAGAACCTTACCTAATTTTGAGATTCTTCATCCGAAGAATACAGAACACTGTCCACATAAAACTTGGATGCGAGTATTCCCAAAAAGAGGATCAAAAACATAAGAACAGGAACCAAAAAAACAGGTAATTTGAGATACTTGTGACCAATTTGGGGATTATCGATAAATTCCATTTTTTAAATTTATATTAGGAGTTGAAATTCGTCAACCACAGGAAGCTTTATTCAACGACCCATGAATTTTTTCCAGTTAAAAGTTCTTGCAAAGATCCACTGCCATTGGATTGAGATGATTGAATTTGGCCAATCACAGATTCTTCATAAGTTTCTCGGCCTTCTAACTGTCGTAAGACACCAAGAGGGGTTGGAAAGGTGGGATATGTCATTTGGGCAAGAAGCGTAGGGTATGCGGCATTAGGGCTTTTCGATTGATGGATGAGCAGCTTAGCTTTTTCATCATCGGTTTCAGCGGAAACGACTTCAGGGTCAAGTCCATTCAATCGTATCCCTTTATCAGACTCTTGACCAAAAACCAGAGGTTTTCCCTCTTCGAGGTATAAAACTTGGTCGTTTCGCACATCTCGTCCAGTAATAGGGTCAAAGGTTTTATTATTGAAAATCACGCAATTCTGAAAAACTTCAATAAAGGAGGTTCCTTTGTGTGCTTGGGCAGCCTTAAAAGTTTCAAGCATGTGTTTTTGATCCGTATCCGTAGTCCTTGCGATAAAGGTTGCTTCACTTCCTAATGCAAAAAGTAGGGGGTTCACGGGGTAGTCAACCGAACCAGCTGGTGTACTCTTCGTCTTCTTCCCAACCTCGGAAGTTGGGCTATATTGGCCCTTGGTAAGTCCATAAATTCGATTATTAAACAACAGGACATTAATATCCAAATTCCTCCTTAAAAGATGCATCAGGTGATTTCCACCTATGGATAAGCCATCTCCATCCCCAGTAATCATCCAGACCGACAAGTCTGGGTTGGCAACCTTGACTCCCGTTGCCACCGTAGGGGCACGTCCATGTATGGTATGAAAACCATAGGTGTTCATGTAGTATGGAAAACGGCTGGAGCAACCGATTCCGCTGACCACAACGAATTTTTCCTTAGGCAAGCCGAGATCAGGCAGTGTTCGTTGCACTGCATTGAGAATAGCATAATCTCCGCATCCCGGGCACCACCTCACATCGTTAGATGTAACAAAATCTTTTTTGGTTAAGGATCCCTCTTCGGTAGATGTGCTCATATTAAATGGTTTATTCTTTGGATAAATGCTTAACAAACTCTTCCCTTAATTCCGTAACCTTGAATGGTTTACCTTGTATCCTGTTATAAGGGATGACCTCTTTAATATATTTTGCCTGCAACAAGGTGCTTAACTGGCCAAGGTTGAGCTCTGGTACAAGAATCTTTTTAAAGGAAGACAATAAATCATTGAGATCATTTGGAAATGGATTCAAGTACCTAAGATGGATACTGCTAATGGAAAACCCTTCATCCTGAAGAGCCTTGGTCGCGGATGAAATGGCACCATAAGTGCCCCCCCATCCAATGACTAAAAGATCGCCAACCTTTTCACCCTGAACTTGAATAGGTGGATAACTCTTGGCAATGCCATCAATCTTGTCAGACCGTAAATGGGTCATATTTTCATGATTCTCTGGATCATAGCTGACACCACCATCCTCAGACTTCTCAAGACCACCAATACGGTGCTCTAAGCCAACTTGGCCAGGGATTGCCTGGGAACGGGCAAGGGTATCTGGATTTCTTTTGTACACCACTAAATCTTCCCCTTCTTTCGCCAATTCATTTTTAATTTCAGGCAAATCGCTCACATTTGGAATCTGCCAAGGCTCAGATCCGTTCGCCACATAGAGATCGCTCAACAAGATGACCGGAGTCATGTAAGTTAATGCTATTCTTGTGGCTTCCATTGCACACTCAAAACAATCCGAAGGGGAATGAGACGCCAAGACAGGAAGCGGGCAATCACCATGACGAGAATACAAGCTTTGCAAAAGATCACTCTGTTCGGTTTTCGTGGGTAATCCGGTACTGGGGCCCCCTCTTTGTACATCGATGATAATCACGGGTAGCTCGGTAATGGAAGCTAGACCAATAAATTCGCTCTTCAAACACATTCCCGGCCCACTGGTTGCAACCACCGCAAGATCACCTGCAAAGCTTGCTCCAATCGCCATTCCCATGGCTGAGATTTCATCTTCTGCTTGTAAGGTTTTCACTCCATATTTTTTAAGAGCAGATAATCCTTCGAGTATGGGGGATGCCGGGGTGATCGGATAACCAGCATATAAAAGCTCACGTTTTGACTTTTCAGCCCCAGCAACCAATCCATATACAAGAGCCTCATTGCCTGAAATTTTACGGTACAAGCCAGGATTAACTGGAGCTTTTGATACTTGATACCGGTTCCTCGCTGTCTCCATGGTATCCCCTAAATTAAACCCGGCTTTCAAGGCAATCGAATTTGCCTCGGCTAATTCTGGGAGTCGCTTGGACCACTTATCATCAAAAAATTTAAGGGTTGGTTCCAATGGCCTACCATAAACATAATACATAAAACCAAGTGCAAAAAAGTTTTTACATCTTGCTTTATCAGACGGTTTTAACGGGCTGTCCTTGAGGGCATCCTTGGTCAAGTTTGTCAAATCCAATTCGACAAGGTGATATTTTTTCCTAAAATCTTCATTATCGAGTGGATTGCTATCATATCCAGCCTTGGCGAGGTTCATTTTTTTAAATGAATCAATATTGACAACAAGCATTCCCCCTTCAGGCAGGTCATCAATGTTTGTCTTCAACGCTGCTGGATTCATCGCCACAAGAGCATCGGGTTCATCTCCGGGAGTAAGAATCTTTCGGCTGCCAAATTGTAATTGAAAACCGGATACTCCTGCAAGGGTTCCAGCAGGTGCTCGAATTTCTGCAGGAAAATCTGGAAGGGTTGCAATATCATTCCCAGCAAAAGCACTGGAATCGGTAAAGCGCTCGCCTACGGTTTGCATGCCGTCACCGGAATCACCGGCAAATCGAACGACAGCGGACTCGATTTCTTCGAAGGAATCGGTGGAAGGACTCATGAAAATTGGCTGTTAAAATAAAAGGTACCAAATTGGTTCTATAAATTTGCTACTTTATTGAATGAATCTCAACGAAAATCTTTTTAAAAAAAGCTTTATTTTCTAACAAATATTAAAGAATGGGAAATAATGGTGTAAAATATTCATAAATCTGGATTTACTAAGGGGAAAGGAAACAAATTAAATGCAACTGAAATCCTTTCATTCCTTGATTCATTCAAACGAACCCCATGCTTTAAATGAGGTGGAAATATAATTATTTTTCCTACGGCAGGCTCCAATTCAAATTNTTCTTCATTTTTGAAGAATAAATTACCAGAATTTTTATCTGCTTGGAGGTAGGCAACCGCAGAAAGTACGGACAAACCAGAGTGATGGTGTAATCCAGTCATTTCATTTGGTTTTGCTACATTGAACCAAAAAGGNGGCAATGAGTTTTTTTCGANCGATATAGGCTTAAATAAAATCATGGATGAAACTTTGAAAACCTCTGCGCCTAGATCACGAGCATGTCGCATAGCTTTCTTGACACTTGGAACCAAATCAACCGGTAGATAAGAATTTTCCCATCTGCCATTAATTTTGTGGCTAGTGAAAATTTTTCCCCTATTTCGATTGTACTCCGATAGTAATGTAGAAGCCCAAATTTTGTGATCTGAGATTCTTGAAACGAGGATTTTATCTTCACCCAAGGTAAATTCTTCAAAATCTACCATTTACAACGAGTTAATCAAAATACTACCTGGAAAGCTCATTATTTTCNAAAAATGGTCGGGACGGAGAGATTCGAACTCTCGGCCTCCTGCTCCCAAAGCAGGCGCGCTAACCAGACTACGCTACGTCCCGTANAAATGGAATACAATAGACTTTAATCTAAAATTGGCAAAGTAAATTGTTTTTTTATTTTTTCAGATTGCCCTTATATCATATCAACATATCATGATATGTTGATGCGTTTATGAAAAACTTTTCAGAACTAAGACCGAGTGAAGAGGATTTAAGAGCCCTGCTTCAGGAACGAATCCTAATTATGGATGGTGCCATGGGGACTATGATTCAACAGGAAAAATTGGTTGAAGATGATTTTCGGGGNGAACTTTTCAAAANCCACAAAGGAGATCTCAAGGGAAACAATGATCTTCTAAGCCTTACTCGGCCNGATNTTATCTANAATATTCATAAANCTTACTATGAAGCTGGGAGTGATATGGTNGAGACCAACACCTTCAGNGCTACTAGCATTGCCATGGCCGACTACAACNTGGAANAAGTCGTNTATGATCTCAATGTTGCCTCAGCTAAAATCGCAAGANAAGCNGCGGACGAGGCCATGAAAAAAGATCCGAGTCGNCCNAGGTTTGTTGCCGGNGCTATTGGCCCAACCAATAGAACGGCTTCCTTATCTCCTGANGTTAACGATCCNTCCTTACGCAATGTAAATTTTGATCAATTGNTACTTTCCTANTATGACCAAATCAAAGCTTTGGTTGAAGGAGGCGTAGATATCTTACTTCCTGAAACCACNTTCGACACCCTTAACTTAAAGGCTGCAATTTTTGCGATTGAAAACTTTTTTGATGATCTCGGTAAGAGGCTTCCAGTAATTATGTCCATTACGATTACGGATGCCTCAGGTCGGACTTTATCGGGTCAAACAACTGAAGCTTGCTGGAATTCAATTGCTCATGCAAAACCATTGGGAATTGGCCTCAATTGCGCCTTGGGTGCAGATGCCATGAGATCTTACTTGCAGGCACTTTCTAAAAATGCGGATTGCTATGTCCACTGCTACCCAAATGCTGGNTTGCCCAACCCACTTGCNGCAACTGGATATGACGAAAAACCGGAAGATACTGCTTCGTCCTTATTTACCTTTGCCGACGAGGGGATTTTAAACATGGCCGGAGGCTGTTGTGGCACCACCCCCGAACACATCCATGTGATTGCCCAGAAGCTTGAGCAAGCGGAGCCAAGAANAGTACCCGAAGTTGAGCCAGCCCTGAGATTGAGTGGATTGGAACCCTTTGAACTCAAAGGGCAAGTAACTTCACTTACCATGGTAGGCGAAAGGACTAATGTTACCGGGTCGCCCCGTTTTCGAAAGTTGATTGAGGCTGAGGATTATGACGCCGCACTCAAAGTTGCAAAACAACAGGTTGAAAATGGGGCAAATGTATTGGATGTGAATTTTGATGCCGCTTTACTCGATGGGGAAGCTTGTATGGACAAGTTTTTAAACCTTGTTGTCTCAGAACCCGATATTTCCAAGGTTCCAATCATGATTGACAGCTCCAAATGGTCAGTGATCGAAGCGGGCTTAAAGGTCATTCAGGGCAAATGTATTATAAATTCGATTAGCCTAAAGGAAGGGGAAGAAACCTTCAAAAATCATGCTCGACTGGCGATGAGATATGGGGCTGCGGTTGTAGTGATGGCATTTGATGAAAAAGGACAAGCCGCGACCCTCGAAGACAAGGTTCGAATTTGTGAGCGAGCCTATACTATTTTAGTTGATGAAGTCGGATTTACACCCAGCGATATAATCTTCGATCCCAATGTCTTAACTCTGGCAACTGGCATGGAAGAACACAACTCCTANGGGCTTGATTTCATTGATGCACTCAGGGAAATCAAAAAACGTTGCCCCTTTGCTCGTACCAGCGGTGGAATCAGCAATGTNTCGTTTTCTTTTCGTGGAAACAACATGGTACGAGANGCNATGCATGCCTCGTTTCTTTATCATGCCTGCCAAGCAGGGCTTGATATGGGAATTGTAAATGCTGGAATGCTTGCAGTNTATGACGAAATAGACCCAAAATTACGTGATCGTGTCGAGGCAGTTATTTTGAACAAGAGTCCGGAAGCGGGTGAGCAATTACTTGAATATGCGGAGAAANTTAAGGACCAGAATTCCAATCGNAANTCAGANGGTCCAGATCTTTCCTGGCGGAAAAAACCGGTATCTGAAAGGCTTTCTTACTCACTGGTAAAAGGGATTGGAGATTATGCGGAACAAGATGCAGAAGAAGCCAGAGCCTTATTGGGCAGACCACTTGANGTGATTGAAGGCCCGTTAATGGACGGNATGAAAGTCGTNGGTGACCTTTTTGGAGACGGTAAAATGTTCTTGCCTCAGGTTGTCAAAAGTGCCCGGGTNATGAAAAAGGCAGTNGCCTANCTCGANCCCTTNATGGAAGCTGAAAAGCANGGAAAAGGTTCTGGGAAGCGAGGNACCATGGTCATCGCNACCGTAAAAGGGGATGTNCATGACATNGGCAAAAACATCGTCGGAGTAGTTTTGGCATGCAATAATTGGGAAGTTATTGACTTAGGNGTGATGGTTTCTTGCGATAAAATCTTAGAAGCTGCACGGGAACACAATGCCGATGTTATCGGTTTAAGNGGACTCATTACCCCATCCTTAGACGAAATGATCCACAATGCTCAGGAAATGCAAAAGGGTGAATTTGCNATTCCGCTCTTAATCGGNGGGGCCACTACCAGNAANGCTCATACTGCCATCAANATAGCACATCACTACCACANTGCTGTTGTTCAGGTTCCCGATGCTTCCCTTGTGGTCAATGTTTGCAACGATTTAACTCAAGAAGATAAAAAGAAGGATTATGTCACCAAGTTGAAAGCAGATCAAAAGAGAATCAAAGAGGAACATGAAAAGCGCGGNGAAAGGCCCTTAGTGCCTCTCGTTGAGTCCCGCACTTTAGGATTTGAAGTAGACTGGGAANAAGTAGATGTCCCTCANCCTTTTAAAGAAAAACTNGGAGTTCATTCTTTNNANGCCGAACTGCCCGAAGTNTTGGAATATTTTGATTGGTCTCCATTCTTTTGGTCCTGGGAATTAAAAGGAAAATTTCCTGATATTCTTGAGCGTGGAGAGGTNGGGAAAGAAGCNAGCGAGCTTTATGAGAATGCTCAAAAACTACTGGAGCGAATAATAAANGAAAACTCCTTTATGTGTGAAGCAGTAGTTGGTATCTGGCCTGCNCATTCNGTCAGCGACGATGTTGAAATCTTTGAAGACTTGGAGAAGTCCAAAAANTTAGACACTTTTCATTTTTTACGCCGCCAACAATCCTTGCCCAACAAACCACATTTCTGCCTCTCCGACTTTATNGCNCCCAGAGAATGCCAAAANCTTGATTACCTCGGTGCCTTTGCGGTATGTGCTGGGCAGGGGGTAGAAAAGCTGGCCAAGGAATTTGAAGATCAAAACGACGATTATTCTTCAATCATGGTCAAGGCCTTGGGNGATAGNTTTGCNGAGGCGATGGCAGAACTTACCCATAAAAAGGTCCGTGAGTGGTGGAGTTATGGAATGAATGAAAACCTTGATAACCAAGCCCTTATTCGCGAAGAGTATCAAGGNATTCGCCCAGCTTCAGGCTACCCGAGCCAACCGGATCACACCGAAAAAGATACCATCTGGGAACTCCTCAATGTGGAGAAAAGAATTGGGCTTGAATTGACTGAGTCCCGTGCAATGAATCCAGGGTGCTCGGTTTCTGGGCTCTACTTTGCGAACCCGCAGGCACAATACTTCAATGTCGGAAGACTTGGTAGAGATCAGGTCGAAGATTATGCTCTCCGGAAGGGTTGGAATAAAGAAATGGCAATGAAGTGGTTGCGACCCAATTTGGGTTTCGATGANTAATTNCCCGCCTTTGGCATTGCAGGATGCCCCCTGTAAAAGTAAATAGATTGGATGAAGGAAATGTCACCCTTGGAGGAAATTCGCCACTCNGCTGCTCATGTTCTAGCAACCGCGGTACTTCGTTTGTATCCTAAAACTAAACTTGATATTGGTCCACCCACGGATAAGGGCTTTTATTATGACTTTGATTCGGAGGTGTCTTTCACGCCCGAAATCCTCGATAAAATAGAGNATGAGATGAGGAAAGTNATAAAGGAGAATCAAAGGTTTGAGCGCTTGGAAGTGAGTCGGGAAGAAGCCATTTCCATCATTCAGGAAATGGATCAAGAAACTTACAAACTGGGTCGCCTGGAAGACATACCCGAGGGTGAAAAAATTTCATTCTACCAAAATGGAGAATTTCGCGATCTTTGTGCAGGCAGTCATGTATCCTACACTAAGAAAATTAAAGCTTTCAAATTATTGCATACTTCTGGTTCTTACCATCGTGGGGATTCTTCAAATAAACAACTGCAGAGAATTTACGGTACTGCTTTTGCATCGAAGGACGAATTGAACCAATACCTTGAGCAAATCGAAGAGGCAAAAAAAAGAGACCATCGAAATTTAGGAAAAGATTTAGGACTTTTCCATATTGATGAAATGGTTGGTCAAGGTTTGGTTCTCTGGAAACCAAATGGTGCCATTATACGNCAAGAGCTCGAAGGCTTCATAACATCTGAGCTGACCAAACAGGGATATTCGCAAGTCTATACTCCTCATATCGGAAAGCTTGATTTGTTTCGTACTTCTGGTCATTTCCCATATTACCANGACTCACAGTACCCCCCCATCATCCAGCGTGAATGCCTTTCACAATTTGCAGATGAAGACCGATCCACTGCCGAACTTGCAGACAAATTAGATGAAGGTGATATCGACGGCTACCTGCTGAGACCGATGAATTGCCCGATGCATATAAGCATATACAAATCCGAACAAAGATCTTATCGAGAACTTCCCATCCGCCTCGCTGAATTTGGAACTGTCTACAGGTGGGAGCAATCGGGTGAACTCAATGGAATGACTAGAGTACGCGGCTTCACTCAAGATGATGCTCACCTTTTTCTTNGAGAAGAACAACTCCAAGAAGAGATCCAAGGCTGCCTTGGCTTAGTTAAGCTTGTGTTCTCGGTTCTAGGNATGAGCGACTATCGAGTCCGTGTTAGCCTTCGAGATCCGGATTCCGACAAGTATGTTGGGGATGCCGAAGGTTGGAACAAAGCGGAAGAGGCCTTAAGACTAGCCGTNAGAACTCTGGGAGTTGAATATGTCGAGGAGATAGGAGAAGCAGCATTTTACGGNCCCAAGATCGATTTCGTGGTCAAAGATGTGATTGGGCGCGAATGGCAACTAGGCACTGTACAGGTTGANTATAACCTCCCTGAGAGGTTTGACTTGTCTTATGTTGGCTCGGACAACCAAAACCATCGACCCGTCATGATTCACCGTGCTCCATTTGGGTCAATGGAAAGATTCTGTGGACTGTTAATTGAACACTTTGCTGGGAATTTCCCAACTTGGCTTGCTCCGGAACAAGTACGTATTTTACCGATGAACGATGACCTAAACCAGCATTCGCATCAAATTTTAAACCACNTTAAAGTGAACGGAATTAGAGCNTCCGTAGATCAACAGTCAGCAAAGCTAGGTGCTAAGATTAGAAAAGCAGAAACAGATAAAATACCACACATGATCATTATNGGTAAGAGAGAAGCAGAGGAGTCAAAAGTTTCTGTGCGTTCTCGAAACAATCCCTCCTTTGACGGAACCTACAGTCTGGAGGAATGTACCGAAAAAATTCTCCATGAAATCGACACCAAAGCCTTACCGGCTCCAAGGGAGAGCATGACGGAAAACTAAATTCGATTATTTCTTCGTTCTGCAAATCAAATTTTGCCAATCACCATTTGCCAAATAGANTNTNTNATGTGAATTANTTTTTGAATCAAATCAGCTTACTTATCAAGTTGCCCATGATCGCTTTGATTCGCNTTTATCAGATGGTTTCACCNCTNAAACAGTTGATTCTCGGNCCCTATGCCCGCTGTCGTTTNTATCCATCTTGCTCGGAATATTCCCTAGCATGCTTTAAGGAACTGCCGCTTCACCAAGCTTTCTTTAAGTCTTTCCTTAGGATTAGTCGCTGCAATCCCATGCATNCTGGTGGATACGATCCCGTTTCCCCAAAACAAAATCCGGATTCCGAAAAACTTTCTTAAAAAATGAATGTTCGAGTTCGCAATGCTCCTACNTTTTGCAACCAAGATACCAAGCTTCTTCCCTATGTAGAGCAGCTCAGTCAAGAGGTTAAAGCTATTGGGGAGTCCAGATTCCTTTCTGTAACGACCGAAATTGGTTACTCCGATCCATTAGCCATTTTAGAAGCAATCCATCAACCCAACGAAGCTGTTTGTTATTTAGAAAGACCANCCAATGAGTTTTCAATCGCATGNGGGNAGTTTCTTGCGGATGCAAAATTTGAAGGATTGNATCGATTCAAAAAGGCAAAGCAATGGTCTAAAGATATTTTCAAAAAGACTTTTGTCGCCGGTGATCACAAGATACCTGGTACTGGACCGACTATGTTTTTGGCGGCTAGCTTTGAAACCACCAAAGATTCNGNTGATTGCCCCCCTGCCCTCCAAATATTTTTACCCCGTTGGCAGGTCGTAAGAAAAGGTGGACTCCACTACCTAATCTCAAATATTAAAATCTCACCCGATTCCTCGCCAAAAGATCTGGACGCTGAACTTTCCTCTCGCATTTGGAAGCTCAATGGTATGAGATTTGCACTATCAAAAGCAATGGATCCCGGACAGGTTACGGTCGGGAAACCAGTCGAAAACTTCCATTATGAACAGGCCGTTCAGAAAGCCTTAGGAGAAATAAATGCAGGGAAACTTTCTAAAGTGGTTCTTGCCAGGCAGCTGACTTTTCAAACAAACCAAGAACTCCCTCCTTTTTCGATCGCTCATGCTCTCCGAGAAAGGTTCCCCGATTGCTTTACTTTTTGCTTATCCACTCCAAATTCTGGAATGATGGTTGGAGCAACTCCCGAAACGCTACTTCGTGCATCTGGCACCGTCCTTGAAACCGAAGCGGTAGCTGGCTCAGCACCCAGAGGTCCATCTGCCGGAAGAGATGCTCATTGGGGTAAAACCTTACTGGCACGAAAAAAAGAGGTCCATGAACACAGAGTCGTGATTGATAGTATTCTTCGACGATTAAAATCGATCGGTTTGGAAAACTGTCATGAAGGTAAGCCCCGCTTATTGCGTCTTGCTAACCTCCAACATGTACGAACTCCACTTCGGGTTGAAAGTCATGATAACATTCATCCCTTTGATGCTCTCGCTGCATTACACCCAACCCCAGCAATGGGAGGATCCCCTAGAGAGATTGCCCTTCCTTTGGTTCGGAAATTGGAAAATTCTCCACGTGGATGGTATTCGGGGATTACGGGTTGGATTGATAATCGTGGGCGAGGAGAGTTTGTTGTTCCCATTCGATGTGGAAAATTATCTCAAAAAAGCCTCACCCTGTACGCAGGTGCTGGAGTTGTTTCTGGATCAAGTCCAGCCCANGAAAAAATTGAAACGGATTGGAAGTTGAAAGCTATGCTTGATGTCNTCACCGGAAAAAGTGATTTTTCTGGGGAGACATGAATTTAAGCGAAGAAGAAACTGGACATGCCAATCATCTGTGGGGAATTATCTTAGCAGATGCACTTTACGAGCTTGGTATCCACCAAGTATTTTTTTCTCCCGGGTCCCGTTCTACTCCTCTGGTCCTTGCACTTGAAAATCATGNGCGTATTGAATGTACCCCGATATTAGATGAACGCTCCGCTGGATTCATTGCCTTAGGTTTCAGCAAGCGGACGAAATCACCNACTGCTCTTTTATGCACCTCGGGTTCTGCACTTGCCAACTGGTTTCCTGCAGTGACCGAAGCAAGCCATTCTGGTATCCCNCTCTTTCTGTTGTCCGCAGACCGCCCCCCTGAATTGCAAAATTGTGGGGCTGGACAAACCATAAATCAAGAAAACTTGTTTGGTAGCTTCGTTCGTGGATTTCATCAAGTGCCCTTACCCTCTCTTTCTCTGGAAAAGATTTCCAANCTACAATTGCTTATGGGAACTGCATACNGTCAAGCATTAGGCACAAATCCTGGCCCNGTTCATTTGAATTTCCCGTTTCGTGAACCACTATTTATNGNTAATTTNCTGAAGGAGAATTCCTNTCCTTCATTTTTTAAACCTTCCGTAGGTAANCAGATTGAANTTGATTCGNNTGAACTACTCGATTCCTTCACAAAGAATTGCAAAAGNCCNCTCTTGATNGCCGGTGAAATGGCCCCTCCCGNACCGATTTTATCTCTGATTGAAAATTACCCNATTCCAGTGCTTTGCGACTCACTTTCTAATCTTCGNAATCGNTCATTCCCTAATGGAATTCTTCGATATGAAAATATTCTCAGAAACTCAAAACNGGCGAAAACTCTAAAGCCCGACTTAATTATTACTTTGGGACCCTTACCNACATCAAAATTACTTCGAACTTGGCTAGACCACCAAGGAACTAAAAGAGTCATCATTGAACCGAGGGGGATCAATGTAGACCCCCTTGCTAGTACCAGCACTTCTTTTCAAGTGAACTACTCAATTCTTCCCGAATTATCCTTTGAGAAACTAGAGGATACATGGCTTGATATTTGGAAGAACTTGGAGAAATCCATTGAAGACAAGTTGGATCTCCATTTTGAACAAGATAACGAGATCAATGAGCCAAAATTAATTCGATTGCTCTCCAATCACTTACCCCGTAACTCCCAGTTACATATTGCAAACAGCATGCCCATGCGGGACCTAGAATGGTTTTGGAGGTCGGGGCAAGTAGCTGCCACCCTCTTTGGGAATCGAGGTGTCAACGGAATTGATGGAACTTTGGGAACTGCTTTGGGTCTCGCCCACCAGTCAAAGAAACCTACCTTTTTACTCACCGGCGAATTAGCCTTTCTGCACGACTCCAATGCCTTGCTTTTCTCTACCTTCTTCAAAGGAAGTCTGACCATTATATTGATCAACAACGATGGTGGGGGTATCTTTGAACATCTTCCAATCTCCCAGCATAAAGCCTTCGAAAAGTGCTTCGCTACTCCCCAATCCTGTTCCTTTCAAAAACTCTGTGAAGCACATGAAATTGATTATAAAATTCCTTCCACATGGGAGGAGATTATCCAAGAGATTGAAAGCCCTTTCCCTTCGGGTATCCGTCTGATCGAAGTCATGACAGACCGCAAGAAAAACAAGAAGCTTCGCGACAATCTTCTGGCAATTTCTGGTGCAGATTAATGCCTGAATTAGCTGAAGTCGCGTATGCCTGCACTCTTTGGAATGGAGGCTTGAAAAAAAATGTCTTAGCGGTCGAGCTTAGGCAATCATCCCGCGTATTCAGAGAAATCAATCAGGTTGAACTTGTAGAGTCGCTGCTCAAAACCAAATTGATCTCTTCGGCTACCAAGGGAAAACAAATGCTTTTCCGCTTTTCAGGCGGAAATTGGCTGGGGTTACATCTGGGAATGACTGGAAGCCTTGCATCAGAAAAAAGCTCTTACCTTGCTCATAAACATGACGCCTTGCTCATACGACAAGCCAAACAATCCCTGATCTTTAGAGATCCTAGACAATTTGGTAAAATTCGACTGCATCAAGGGAAAGATGTTCCATCTTGGTGGAGTGAGTTACCCATCGGAATGCTGGACAAAACATTTAAAATTAAAATCCTTAAAGATGCGTTAATTAGACACAAAAAAAGACCGGTTAAAGCATTGCTTTTAGATCAAAGATATTTTCTTGGAATGGGAAACTGGATGGCCGACGAGGTTCTTTGGCGTGCCAAAATTCATCCTGGNCTTCGATGTGGAAAAATTTCCGCCCCCAAGATTGAGGTATTATTTAAACAGATCCTCTTCGTTGCAAAAGGTGCAATGCAGTCAGTCGGTAAGCACGGTGGGGATCCACCAAGAGGATGGCTCTTTCATGTAAGATGGAAAGATGGTGGTAAATGTCCTCAAACCGGAAAAGATTTAAGAAGGGAAAAAATAGGTGGACGCACGAGTTGCTGGTGTCCACAAATTCAAGTTTTCAACTAGCTAAGCTTATCCAATAATTCCCTAGCTTGTTCTTTATCCTTGGAGATTTGAAATTTTAAGTCATCTAAAGAATCAAATTTCTTTTCCGCTCGAATAAAATGACAAAGCTCCATTTTTAAAAAAATTCCGGTCTTCCACTCCATGTGGTCCAATTCTTCGATCGAATGAATCTCAAGCCTCGGAAGTAAAGCTTGGTTCTCCACAGTTGGCCGTAATCCGTAATTTGCAACTGCAGGTAACCTCTTCGCACTCGACTCACGAGTTAAAAATCCCGCATAAACCCCGTAAACAGGCCTGCACTGAGGTTCCCAATCGAGGTTCAAAGTAGGAAACCCAATCTTTCGCCCCATCGCCTTCCCGGGCTGAACGATTCCATGGACCGAATAAGGACGACCAAGCATTTCGTTAACAAGTTCAATTCCCCCNGAAGCGAGGGCAATTCGTATCCTAGAGCTACTTATGGCTTCCCCATCCAAGACTTTAGAATCGATGACCTCGACATTGATTCCAATCTCCTCACTTTTCAATTTCAAGAACTCGCTGTCCCCTACTCTATCTTTACCAAATCTAAAGTTTTTACCTACACAAATTCCATGCAAAGAAGGAATGCGATCTTTTAAAAATGGTACAAAGTCTTCCGCCTCTACACTNGAGAACTCTCGATTAAACTCTCTCATAACCACAGCTTTCATTCCACAATCCAATAATTTCTCCGCTTTTTGTGATGCATCCATCAAGAGAGGGGGCTCTTTCCCAGGTCTTAAATAACTTGCCGGATGCTTCGGGAAGGTAAAGGCAGCTGCAAGGCCAGAAATTTGAAAGCTGCTTTGACAAGTTGCTGCCAAAACCTGTTGGTGTCCCAGGTGAACACCATCAAACATTCCAATAGCCAGTACAATCGATTGGTTCTTGTTTTTAAGCCCAAATTCTTCAATGGAGCGAATGATCTCCATAAAATAATCAGAGAACGTGAGTGGGCACCGCTTGATGAATAGGAATCAATCGGTTTTGAATTTCAACCANGCCCATTTCTTGAATTTCTTCCAATGGTTTTGAATCTTCGATTGAAAATTGATCTATTTGCGTCCGCCTCAATGAGCTCATATGCCCACCGCACCCAATCTTATTACCTAAGTCATGAAGCACAGTCCTGACATAGGTTCCTTTGCTACATGACATAAAAAAGCTACCTGTAGGTGCAGTCCAATTTATTAAATTTAATTCATTAATTCTAATAAACCTTGGCTCCCTCTCCACAACTTTGCCCTTTCGAGCCATCTTGTAAAGCGGAACGCCATCGATTTTTTTGGCAGAAAACATTGGGGGAGTCTGGTACTGGTCACCCAGAAAAGTTTTCATGNTCTCAGCTAATTTTTCTCTGGTTAAGTCCTCAGGAATCGACTTCTCTGCAACTACCTCGCCATCTGAATCCTGGCTGTTTGTTTCTATCCCGAGAAGAAATTCACCTTCATAACTTTTGTCCAAACTAATAAGGAATTGAGATACCTTGGTTGCTTTACCGATTANCATGATCATCAGGCCAGTTGCAAGAGGGTCTAAAGTTCCGGCATGTCCGATTTTTTTCATTTTTAATTTTCGCCGGAGCCGATCAACGATGTCATGCGAGGTTATTCCAGATGGCTTATCGACCAACAGAATTCCTTCAAAGGATGGAGGATCCTGCAAACTCATAGCAAACTACGGNCTTGGACAACCTTAAGGTGATTGCCAATTGCCTGCACTAAGGTTGGATAAAATTCTTCAAATGGAATCTCCACATTGAAACCTGCAGCACACGCATGACCACCCCCCGAGAATTCTTTTGCTAACAAATCAACACGATAAGTTTTTTCTTTGGCTCGAAAGCTGCCCTTTAACATACCATTACGATCCTCAATCAAGACCCCAATCTCTACCCCCTCCAGTGAACGAGCATAATCAACAAANTTTTCTGCATCCTCTGATTTAGTTCCTGTTTCTTGGTAGAACTCATCATGGATGATTCCAATGCAAACCCTTTGATCAAATTCCATGCGAAAACTAGCAAGGAACTTCTGCAGTAACTGAATACGACCGGGTTTTTCCCGTTCATACAATTCATGGGCTACTTCAGATGGGCTACCCCCAGCTTCACACAACCTTCGGCAAACCTCAAAAACCGAAGCATTGGTTCCAGAATAGCAAAATTGACCCGTATCGGTACAAATACCTAAATAAAGTGCATCTGCTGTGGTCTTATCTACCACATAACCAGAGTCAAAAAAGAATTTAGCCAGGATTTCTCCAGTTGCCGAAGCTTCTGAAAGCACAAAATTATTTTCGGCAAATCCAGTATTTGAGACATGATGGTCAACATTCAGGAAAACTTCAGGAAACCGATCGATGAGATCCATACCCACTCTTTTATGGTCGGCACAATCCACGGTGATAATAATATAATCATCTCCCGCCACTTCATCNGGCTTCAATAATGGAGTATCCCCAAGAAACTTCTGNAGGGTGCGAGGAACAGGGTCAGCATTTACCGCCTGAGCAAGCACACCTTCCTGATTTAACACTCTGGTTAGGGCAACTTGCGAACCAATACAATCTCCATCTGGTCTGCGATGACCCAGAACCAAAACGGATTTGTTTTTAAGGGATTNTAGTACTTTGGCGAAAGATTCGGATTCCGAGAGGAAATGGGTCATAAAATATAAATCTTAGGTAAAAGATTATTTATAGCACTTATCCAAGGGAAGGGAAAGCATGGAAAGCTTTTAAAGCTCTACCAAAAAACCTTCTTCGTCAACGGATTGAACTGGATGAAGTTGCTCAGCTTCGCCAACTCCTCTCAAGAAAAAACCCGCTTTCGATTGAAAATAAGAATATCCCACCATTAAGCGACCAAGAGTATTTTTTTTCGATCCGGAATGATTAAATTCCGGAGGACTGGCCTTAGCGTGAAAGACATCCGGACCATTTACCGAAATCAATCCATTATGAAAGGATGCCAAACCCACGGTTACAGGAAATGACGATTTCTCCAAACTGCTTAGGTCCTGCCCCATTACCATTCCATCTTTAAAAGGTCGGATGACCCGATTCCCGAGTAAGGGAAACCAAGGAAACCAATGCTCTTGCCATGGACCTTCACCTTCACCGATGTATAACCCTGGATGGTCCCACAAATTCATCTCGGTTACCCGTAACCATCCTGCATAAATTCTTTCAGCAGCTTGGTAATCACCAGCGAAAAGATCCCGAATTTGCTTAAGCCAGCTTGAAAACTCAGGAGGCGACTCGCTCATCGGATCCTCTAGGCATTGAATGAAATCTGATTTCTCCCATACTCTCCCGTCCCTAGATTGGAAGAAACTGGCATCCGGACAGGCAAAGATTCGGTTTTTTAAAAACCTCAAGGCATGCTCTTCTTTTTTCAAGCGCTGATTAAACGATTTCCTCCCTAATTCCATTACTTCATTCCAAACCACCTGAACTGATTCTCCTTCAGGCTCTATCGGTTCTCCAACCCGTACGGTTACAAGGTAAGGAAAACATAATGGCTTTTTAGAGAAAAACCTTCCTCCATGCATACTGAAGACTGAACCCCAAACATGATCCAAATGAACGGGTACAATAGGTACTTTTGCCTGTTTAGCTAATAAAATTGATCCTCTCATGAAAGGAAGGATTGTACCAAGCTTTGAAATTCCTCCCTCGGCGAAAACACACAGAGGAACCCCAGCCTTAAGTTTCCGGACCGCTTTCTTGATGCTATCAAATGATTTCTCAGGGGACACGGTAAGGGTCTCGGTAAGACGAAAAACAAATCGCATAATTCGAGAACTAGCCAAACCCGAGTAGGCAAGATACCGGACCTTACCAGGAAAAGCAGCTCCAATAAAAACAGGGTCTGCATAGGAAAGGTGATTGCTNACAATCAAGCAACCTCCTTGCGGATATTGTTCCATCCCNACAATTCTAATTCTNTAGAAAACCTTCAGCAGTAGATGAAACCAAGCCCGGCAAAAGTCCTCAAACAATTTACTCACCGTCAATATGCCAATCACCAAAGCAGGAGCCATGATCACTAATATTTCCTCCTTGGCACTGAGCTTTAATACATTGGAAAGATAAGCGTGAAATAAAATTAGCCCAATTCCACAAAGTTGGGTCAGCAGATTCGAAGCTGCAAGAATTTTCCCTCGCTCCTCCTCCTTGGCTTGGTCTTGAAGATATCCGTTTAAAGGAACAAAGAACAACGCTCCGAAAAAACCCAAGAAAAAGCAGCCACAATCGAAGCTTAGCGCCATGGGTTCCGCAAAATATAGAGCAAAATAAAGGACGGGAATCGCCAAAGCACCAATTGGGGTGAGCCCGATTTCAATCCTGCCGCGGTTCAGGTAAGCAACAAACAAACTGCCCAACATGATTCCAACTCCAACCAGCAGAAACCAATAGCCATATAACGAGCCCATTCCTATCTTTCCTACCACTACTTCCCCGGATAGCTTAACCAGAACCAGATAAAAAAAGCTTCCGACTCCCCAAAACCAAGCATCCCCCAAAGCGGCATATCTTAAGCCCCTATGCTTAAAAAGATAAAAAAGGTCGTGAAAATGCCTAACCAAAAGACTGCGATGAAAAGGTTTCCCTCGAATAACTTGGGTTTCCGGAATCGGCCAAGCAATAACCCAAGAAGCGAGTGCAAACACCGTGACAAAACCGCATATAATCAGAGCTGCAACCCACCCCCCTCGCTCCTCAACCAAGTGATCAAACGCAATAGCTCCCACAAATGCTCCTCCGAGAATGCCTACCATCGCCAACATTTCCATGTATCCAACTGCTTTTCCTAATCTGCTTGTTCCGACCAACTCCTTAAGGATTCCCTTTTTAGCCGGAGACAAAAAAGCCGATTGGACCGAAAGAAGAAAGAACCCGGCTAGGGAAAACTGCAAATTTTGGGCATATAGGGCACCCGCNAGCAAACCGAGTCCAAGCAATTGTCCAAAAAGAGAGCAGACAATGACCTTTTTCTTAGAAAAGCGATCCGCGACCCATCCCGCAAAAGGGGCAAAGACAACAAAGGGCAAAATCAGTAGAATCGAGACCTGTTGATTCACCGTGTCCATACTTGCTTTTCCAAATTGAACGGCAGCCATTACTGGCAGCATTGCTTTCATCACATTGTCATTAAAAGCTCCAATGGTTTGAGAAATCATCAGCGGCCAAACAACCTTAAATGATTTTTCTGTCCGGTTGTTCATGATCAAATGAAGTATCCTCCTCGCCTCATCAAATTCATTTCACATCCGATTTTCCAATTGCCAAGAGAAATCGATTTATGCTGAAGATAACAAATGTTAAAAAATATATTTACCAAATGGTTAATCTTTATATCCACATGCTCTTTTATTGATGGAAAGCCATTGAATGTACTCTTCATCTTTACCGATGATCATGCCTATCAAGCCATTTCTGCTTATGGTTCCAATCGGAATAAAACCCCGAACATTGATCGTATTGCCCAAGATGGCATGCTTTTNAACCGTGCCTTTGTCACCAACTCGATTTGTGCTCCTAGTCGGGCGGTTATTCTCACGGGGAAACACAGNCATCTGAACGGACAACTCACCAATGGGCAAAGGTTTGACGGGGAGCAACAAACCTTTCCAAAACTTTTGCAAAAACAAGGTTATCAAACCGCTATGATTGGGAAATGGCATCTCAAAAGCGATCCCACAGGTTTTGACTTCTGGCAAGTCCTGCAAGGTCAGGGTCCTTATTACAATCCTCCAATGAACACCGCTCAGGGCGTCCAAAAGATTACCGGATACACCACGGATGTGATTACTGATATTACTCTTGACTGGCTTAAAAATGACCGNGATGAAGACAAACCCTTTTTTGTTATGAGTCAGCACAAGGCACCTCACCGTAATTGGCAGCCAGGGCCCAAGTATTTAACCAAATATAATGACATCAATATCCCGGAACCAGAAACCTTACGGGATGACTACAAAAATCGTCTCGAGCCCGCTTCCACTCAGGCCATGTCGATCGACGGTCATCTTTCAGTCAATGATTTAAAACTTAAAGCTCCAGGCAACCTCACTCCCGAGCAGAAAGCAAAATGGGATGCTGCCTATAATCCAAANAATGAGGCTTTTGAAAAAGCCAAGCTAGAAGGAGATGCCCTATTCAGATGGAAGTACCAGAGATATGTGAAAGATTATCTTCGCTGCATCGATTCCGTGGATGAAAATATTGGTCGCTTGCTCGACTATCTTGATGAAAGTGGTCTGGCTAAGGACACGGTTGTCATTTATTCTTCCGATCAAGGTTGGTATCTTGGTGAGCATGGATGGTATGATAAGCGTTGGATGTACGAGGAGTCTTTCCGTACGCCCCTCATCGTTCGCTGGCCGGGAGTCACCAAGCCTGGCACGCAAAATACTGATCTTGTCCAAAACNTGGATTATGCCCAGACATTCCTTGATATTTGTGGAGTTNAATCACCGAAAGATATGCAGGGTGCCTCTATTGTCCCCCTCCTCCAAGGGGAAAAACCCAAGGATTGGCGCAAGTCCCTTTATTATCAATACTATGAGTACCCCGGTGCCCATTCGGTCCGTCGCCATTATGGGGTAAGAACGGACCGGTANAAACTCATTCATTTCTACATGCTGGACGGATGGGAATTATACGACTTGGAAGAAGATCCCAACGAATTATATTCTCTTTACGGAAAGCCTGGTTTTGAAAAAATAACTGCCGAGCTCAAGACGGAACTTATTCGGCTTCGTAATCAATATAAGGTACCCGAAGATACCCGCCCACTTACCAAAGCACCTCGAGTAAAGAAGAAAAAGAAAAAAGGCTAGTTAGCAAGAAATTGCGTCTATGGCAGCTGCCAGATCGAAATCTTTCATCGTTACTTTCCCCCCTGCAGAATGAGTATTTAAAGCAATATCAATTCGATTATAACAATTAAATATTTCTGGATGATGATCCCTCTGCTCCGCTTCATAAGACAACTTTACAAGAAAAGACATAGCCTCTCGGAAGTCCTTCATTTTTAAGCTTTTTGTAAGTTTTTCATTTTCCAAGCTCCAAGTGGGAAAATGGATCAACTGACTTTCGATTTCATTTTGGTTCATTGCATGATTCATATTTTCTAAAGGTATAATTTGCTTTCCTCGTTGTCAATTTGCCGAGAAGGCGTTGAAATGAATTTTCTTACATGAATCCCTTCACAATCGAAGAACAAGAAAGAATGCCCGAGCATGTGGCCATCATTATGGATGGAAATGGTCGGTGGGCACAATCCAAGGGAAAACCCAGACTCTTTGGCCACAGAAATGGAGTCGAGAATGTTCGAAGTGTGGTTAACACTGCCCGAGAATTGGGTATTCCTTATGTAACTCTTTACGCTTTTAGTCAGGAGAATCAGAGTCGACCAGTTGCGGAAAAGTCAGGCNTAATGAAATTACTTGAAGAGTTTCTAAAAATCGAACTTAAGTCAATGGTTCGGGACGGCATCCGACTTAGAGCTATTGGTGACCTCAATGGACTCCCGGAATTCGCCCGAAAAATGGTCCTGCAAACTATTGAAAAGACGAAGNCAAATCAGGATTGGAATCTNACTTTAGCACTCAATTATGGAAGTCGGCAGGAAGTCTTAGAAGCAATTAAATCAATTTCTAAAAGCGAAAACCTTGATCCTGAAAGTCTTGAATGGGATGATTTCTCCCAACATCTNCAAACTAGAGATTTACCCGACCCCGATCTGATCGTGCGAACCTCCGGGGAATTTCGCCTGAGTAATTTTCTTCTTTTGCAAGCCGCATATGCTGAAATTTTTGTATCTCCCCTCCACTGGCCTGATTTCAACCGCNATGCTTTTATTGACTCTATAAAGGATTATGTGCACAGAGAGAGGCGNTTTGGCAAAACCCGAGAACAAGTAGTTTCCCTCACCTAGATCCCTCCTCTATGCTNATTCGCACCTTATCCACTATTATNCTTTGGTCTCTGATGGGAGCAGTCGTNTATTCAACCAANGAGGCGGGGGCAATGTGGATTCTAAACCTTTGCTCGACCCTTACGCTTTTTGAAATTTATACCATTCTTGGAAGGCTTGGTTTTGCTGCAAATAGAATGTCAGGACTGATCACCGGAGGTTGCATGATTCCTGTTGCATTCTATTTCCCCGGGGCGGGAGTCGATGTTCTTGCCATCGGTGCCCTTCTCACTTCGGCCGCTTGCGTACTTTTCCCCCAGGCTCAGCGTGGGATGTATGTAAAACGATTAATGCCCACTTTTTTCGGCTTATTGTATGTAACCTTCTTGCTCCACTATTTCGTTCAAATTATTCAAGTTGCAGATGTAGAGAGTACCAATGAAAGCCTCGGTTTTGGTCTTTTCTTTTCCTTATGGGTGGTAGTCGTCGCAAAATTCAGTGACATCGGGGCGTTGTTAATTGGCAAAATGATTGGGAGGACAAAAATGGCTCCTTCGATTAGTCCCGGTAAAACCATTGAAGGTCTTATCGGGGGATTAGCTGCCTCCGCAGGAATAGGGGCTCTCATTCCTTGGCTTATCTTGAATTACATGCCGACGGTAGTAAACTTTGGCTCCTTCGATTTCTCCCCCGCACAAGGTGCAGTTTGGGGTCTTTTAATCGCAGTAACTTCAGTAATTGGAGATTTAATTGCCTCGGTTTTAAAGCGTCTTGCAGGCATGAAAGATTCTGGTGGTGCCATCCCTGGAATCGGAGGCTTGTTGGATTTAACCGATAGCTTAATCCTTGCCGCTCCTACCGGTTACTTTATTTTACTTATTCTGCAACCGTGAGCTCGGCCAAAAAGTTCGTTCTGTTGGGAGCGACTGGTTCCATCGGGGAAAGTACACTTCAAGTCTTACGCAAACACCCGGAAAAGCTTGAACTGATTGGAGTCTCTGCTCACAAACAGGCTGAAAAACTGCATTCCATCATAGAAGAATTCAAGGTTCCAAATGCTCACCTTGCTTGCCAAAGCGATCAAACAGTCTCTTTCCCCAAAGAAACTATCCTTGGGCAAAGTACAGACCAGCTAGATGAACTGGCTGCTCATCCAGAAGCAGATCTGGTTGTGGTTGCGATCGTTGGTTCTGCAGGACTACGNCCCACNTTGGCTGCATTAAAAGCNGGAAAAGATGTCGTTCTTGCCAATAAAGAATCTCTGGTCGTAGGCGGTAAATTAGTAACGGATACAGCCCGTGAGTCTGGTGCCCGAATTATTCCNGCTGATAGCGAACACAACGCGATTCATCAATGCTTACTTGGTCAAGAAGAACGAGAACTCGACTCGATCATTTTAACTGCCTCGGGTGGGGCTTTTCGTGACTTGCCCCTCGAAAAATTAAAAGATGTAACCCTCAAACAAGCTCTTAAACATCCCAACTGGTCGATGGGACCAAAGGTTACCATCGATTCCGCAACCATGGCAAATAAGGGGCTTGAGTTGATCGAGGCTTACTGGCTTTTCGGGCTTCCTTCCAANAAGATGGAAGTGGTCATCCATCCTTCNAGTATTGTGCATGCAATGGTTCGATTTATTGATGGATGTTGTCTTGCTCAACTTAGCCCACCGTCCATGACCTTTGCCCTCCAGAATGCGCTCCTCTTTCCGGAGAGGCATGCCGGGGTAGAAAAATCTTTGGATTTTTCTCAAAGTTTTAATTTATCATTTTCTCCGCCTTGCCATGAGAGGTACCCCTGTCTGAGGCTCGCCCGGGAATGTTTATCCCAAGGTGGTCCCTACCCCCTCGCGTTTAATGCCGCCAATGAAGTGGCCGTCGATGCTTTTCGAATGAATCGAATTGGCTTTGTTCAAATTTCGAACATAATTGAAGAATCTTTGAATAAACTAAACACAAATGAACCCACTGGTCTCGCTGACTTGTTGGAACTAGATACCGTGATACGCTCAACTGCTTCGCAAGCCATCGCCTTACTTGGTCATTAGTCAATTTATGTCCCTCCTTTACGATTTTGCCTTTATTTTCGTCGCCTTGTTTGCACTTGGCTTCACGATTTTCATTCACGAACTAGGTCATTTTTTAGCTGCTCGCAGACGAGGATTGCTGATTACNCGCTTTTCTATCGGCTTTGGTCCAAAGATCTTTGGATGGACTCGAAACGGCGTTGAATATCGTCTTTCTGCTATTCCATTCGGTGGCTATGTCGCCCTACCTCAACTGGTAGATATGGGAAGGCTGGAAGGAAAAGATGANAAGCCGAACGAGAGAAAACCATTCAAGTCTTGGGACGAAGAAGAGGAGAATCAAAAAGAGAAACCGTTACCCAAGATTAGCTACACTGACAAAATGCTTGTTTCCGTTATGGGTGCAGTTTTTAATGTTTTGCTCGCTTTCGCCCTCGCATGTGTCCTCTCCCTTTTCGGATATGATGTCCCTGATTCTCAACTCACAACCAAAGTCGGATATGTTTCAGAAAATGTGGAGCGGTGGAATCCATTTACAGAAAAAGGGGAAGAAGTTTCCGGACCTGCCAAAAGAGCAGGCATCCTGATTAATGATCAGATAATATCTGTGGACGGAGCTCAAGTTGAGAACTTCATGGACATACAGAACCGAATTGTTACCGGCAAACAACGAACGGATGAAGGCAGAAGGTTGGTAGATTTGACTATTCTTCGAGATGACGAGCAGCAGCAAATTGAAGTTTTCCCTGAAATTGTGGGGAGTGAAGGTATCCGGTACATAGGGATTGGTCCGAAAGAGACCTTCTTTATCGATTCCTTGGAGCCTGACATGCCCGCAATTAATGCGGGTCTTGAAGTGGGGGATCAACCAGTCCGAATTGACGGCCAAGAAATTTATTCATTTGCCCAACTCGTTTCCTATTTAAGTAGTACTGAAGCAAATCAAACGATATCTTTTACGGTTCGAAAAGGAGGAGAAAAGGGAGAAGAAATGACTTATCAATTATCCCCGGTTGAGAAAGAAATCGGTGAAGGTAGTGAGGCAACCACCCGTAAATTGATTGGCTTTAGACCGAAAGCAAAAATCATTACCACTTATCCAAATCCATTTGTTTTAATCATGCGTCGGGTTAACGATATGTATCTAACCTTAAGTGGCCTCGTCAGCCCTCAATCCGATGTAAAGCTACGAAATATGAGCGGGCCTGTCGGTATCGTGAATCATTTGAGCATTTTTGCGAAAATAGGATTCAAGAAGCTCTTGTGGTTCGTTGTCTTTATCAATGTTAACCTTGCCATTCTTAACTTACTTCCCATTCCTGTTCTTGATGGTGGTCATATGCTCTTTGCCACCATTGAAAAAATTCGAGGTCAACCCCTTCCCCTTCCCTTTCTCGAAAGAGCTCAGATGTTATTCGTAGTCTTACTCTTCTCTTTTATGTTATATGTAACATTTTTTGATGTTCAGAGAATCGTTCCCTTTTAATTTTTAAAGGTGAATGAATCTCCGTACTCGTACTGCGATTCCCGTTTTCAAGTTATTCGCAGAAATTCTCGGATTGTAAAAGTTGGGAATCTCTCTGTGGGTGGGAAAAACCCTCTTCGTGTCCAGTCTATGACGACCACGGACACCATGGATATTGATGCAACTACCGAGCAGACGATCGAACTGGCAGAGGCTGGATGTGAGATTGTTCGAATCACCGCACCCAATGTTCGTGCTGCAAAAGCCCTTGGAGAAATCGCAAGGAAAGTACGAAGTGCAAAGATTTTCGTCCCTCTGGTCGCTGACATCCACTTCCTTCCCAAGGCAGCAATGGAAGCGGCCAAGCATGTGGAGAAAGTTCGGATCAATCCCGGAAATTATGCCGACCGAAAGAAGTTTCAAATTCGAGAATACACCGATTCCCAATACGAAGAGGAATTAGAGCGTCTGCACCATGAATTCAGCCCTCTCGTTTTAAGGTGTAAAGAGCTTGGTCGAGCGATGAGAATTGGGACGAACCACGGATCTCTTTCGGATCGTATCATGAATCGCTTTGGAGATAGCCCGCGGGGGATGGCTGAATCTGCCATCGAATTTCTTCGCATTGCGAATCATCATGGTTACCACGAAATCATACTTTCCATGAAATCGAGCAATCCGAAGGTTATGATTCAAGCTTATCGGTTGGTGGTTTCATTGATGAAAAAGGAAGGGATGAATTATCCCCTTCATTTAGGTGTAACCGAAGCGGGAGATGGGGAAGATGCCAGAATTAAAAGTGCAATTGGTATAGGTTCACTTTTATTTGATGGTCTGGGAGATACTATCCGTGTTTCCCTGACTGAAAATCCGATTGCTGAAATCCCAGTTGCTCGTGATTTAGCTAGTCGTGCCCATTTATGGTGGGAACATGGAGGTAAAGAACCAATCTTAACCGAAGAAACTGACTTTATAGATCCATTTTCTTTCACACGCAGACCCGTTGATACAATCCAGCTTGGTAGACCCCCCATCTCCTTAGGAGACAAAAATCCACCCACCGTGATTGCTTCCCCCCAAGGATCGCTTACCGATTCCGCGTCCATCATCCAAGAAGTGGCTAGAACCCAAGTCTCCGCTAAAGATGCACGCGTGGAAGGCTTGCTGGTTTCGTTGAAAGACACAAATGAGATTCCAGAGCTTCAAACCTTGGCGAGATCGGTCCTAGGTGCTTTATCCTTCCTCGTTGTTGAAGACTCCCGCGTGGAAGATGATATTCCTCCTGCAATACCCGGTTCAGTCCCTATGATCTGGCTTCCCAAGAATGAATTTACTGAGGAGTCAGAACTTGCCCGATTTCTTGCCCTCTGTGAAGAAGCGGGGCATCACCCTGCAGTTGCCTTTTGCCCAACAAAAATCAGCCCTGGTTTGTTAACCCTTCTTACTCTTTCTACCAAGTCTCCTGTCGTCACGGTCAGTTCTTCTGTATCGAAAAACCCAATTGCAAATTATCGCCAGCTTGCATCTGCTCTTCATGAATTAAAATTACCTGTATGGATTCGTAATCTTGAAGATGATCGGATATCAAACGAGGATCTTTTTTCAGGGCGGTTGCTGGATGCTTCAATTTTATCAGGTTCTTTGCTTTGTGACGGTCTAGGGGATTTAATTTCGGTTGAAAACCTCGGTTCGCTCAATCGCAACCGTGGCTTGGCATACAACATACTTCAAGGTGCGAGGGCCCGAATCTCTAAAACGGAATTTGTAGCCTGCCCCAGTTGTGGACGTACCTTGTTTGATCTCCAAAGCACAACTCAAAAGGTTAAAAATGCCACTGGACACCTCAAGGGCTTAACCATTGCTGTAATGGGATGTATTGTCAACGGACCGGGTGAAATGGCAGATGCGGATTTTGGATATGTTGGTTCCGGACCTGGTAAAATCGACCTCTATGTGGGTAAAGAAAGAGTAAAATCTGCAGTATCCGAGACTGATGCAGTTGACCAACTTGTCCAACTGATACAAGAAGAAGGTAAATGGATCGAACCCTAAGTAACCAAACCCCAGACCTTTCTAATGCGGACCCCGCACTGGTCGATCGCATTCTTGCCGGTCACCTTGCTACCCTCTCCCAAGTTGAATACTTCCGGGAAAATTTTGGGGATGCCGAAAGTCGTTGGAAAAAAGATGGTACCCGGGTGACCATTGTGGACGAGACCATATCCAAGGAGCTCTTCCTGCTTCTCCAAAAAGACTTTCCCGATGATGACTATTGCTCCGAGGAGGCTCTTGAAACCCCAGAACCGATTCCCACCGAAGCCGAATTCTGCTGGATTCTTGACCCCGTGGACGGGACGAACAACTACGCGGTCGGGGTTCCCGAATGTTGCATCTCCCTTGGTCTGCTCCGGCACGGAGTCCCCGTATACGGCTTCATTTACGATTACGGACGCGATAACCTACTTCAGGGGGGGAAGGAATTTGGATCGATTGAAGGAACTAAGCCCGTCTCTGCCGCTACCGAGCTGGTTAATGAAAAACTCACCTTTTGCATGCATTTCCCCATACCTCCTTCGATCTTAACGACCTTGAGCCCAGCTCTCAATATTTGGAGAATCCGCTGTCCAGGTTCCGCTGCTATTGGCCTTGCCAATGTGGCCACTGGCCGACTAGACGGTTGCCTGGAATTTCGTCCAAAGCCCTGGGATTGTGCTGCCGGTTACCCGATTTGCGAAGGAGCCGGTGCCGCTTTTCATTTTCTCAACGAACCCGTCTTTCCCCTGCGCTCTTTCTCCCCAAACATGGGATCCTGCCCCTTCCGTGTTGGCTCCGCAATCTTTCATCAAGAAGTAATGGGTGCTTTAGAACCGAACAAACCCGAGTAAGAATTCCAACTTGACCCTATCCCCTCAACAGGTTTATTTAGATTCTTTGGACGCGGGCATAGTTTAGTGGTAAAACCCCAGCCTTCCAAGCTGGTGTCCTCGGTTCGATCCCGAGTGCCCGCACCATCAAATTCAAGATTGATTGGTACCATCTCGAGATGGAACTATTTCAACCGCGTCTCGAAACATTTTTTCCTTACATTGCAGATTAAAAGTCTCTGATTTCGAACATGCTTTGCCTGCCTCGAACAGGGCTTTAGGCGAACAAGGCACTTACCTTTTTCAAGGTCAAATAATGAGGAGTTTCAAAGTCTTTCAAACATAGACTGGCCCCGGTGAAATCGTGTTCCATTGCATATTCACTTGGGGCAACCACACACTTCATTCCCGCATTCAATGCTGCCTTCATTCCATGGTTCGTATCTTCTAAAACCACACAATCCTTGGGGTCCACACCACACTGTTCTGCTACCAGTAAATAAATCGCAGGATCTGGCTTTTTATGGGGTGTATCGTCCCCGCCACACAAGGTTTTCAATGAAGTTAAAAAANTTGAGCCTAAGGCTGATTCCAAGACTTCAAAGGCCGCTTTTTTTTCGCATGCCGTACCGATGGCAAGGGGAANATTTTCTTNTTGGATTTCATTGAATAGCCTTTCTANTCCGGGTCTCAAAGTAAGATTACCCAGACTCAAATCAGCAGTAATAAGGTCGATATACANTCGAGTTTTCCTTTGATACATTTCTTGCTTAAACGAACTGTATTCTTTTTCGGATCGGTCCAGCCAAGAGAAAACTTCCTTCAATTTCCCTCCACCCATTATTTTTAATCGGTCCATGTAATCTTGTCGGCTCCAAGTCACAGCTAATCCAATTTCCTTAAACAATTCATTGTAGGCACGACGATGATAATCTTCAGTTTCAAGAATAGTACCATCGAGGTCAGAAATNATAAGTTTTAATGACATGGGAGATTTATTTGCTGAAGAAAGCTAGAAATTCTTGATATTTCGACTTATAAAAGTCTTCGTATTTTGACCGGGGATGAATGTGACGATCTAGCTTGACCATGGCCATGGATGCTTCTGCAACACTTTGATGGTTGTAGCCTGCTGCGGCCAGAATAGCAGCTCCAAATGCGGAATTTGGGTTTGCAGGAATGGTTAGTATCTTCTGGTGAACATCCGCTCTAATCTGGAGCCCTATTGAACTCTTGGTGGTTCCGCCCATTGCGAACAAGGAACCCTTGGTAGTGCCACCCANCGATCGAATTAAATCAAACACCATTGCCTCAGTAAATGCAATTCCTTCCAAACAAGCTTGGTAGAACACTTTTTCACCTTGATCCTGAAGAGTATTGAAAGGTCTAAAATCTTGACTGGCAATCGGAAGCCTTTCTCCCACTCGAATAGAAGGATAAACAAATCCATCGGTCAAAATTTCAGAATTCTTCAAATTTTCTTCTATACCCTGCTCCTTACCTGCAAAGTTTTTCCTAATAATTTCAGCCCCTGCGTTTGATGCACCGCCCGGCAACCAGNAACCATCTGGATACTTATGGCAATAAATACNTCCGCTCTCATCCAACAGTTTGGTTCGGGATAATCCTTTGATCGCAAGTGTGGTACCTATCGTGGAAGCCCAGTCTCCAGTTTGTGNNGCTCCGGATGCATAAAACGCGGCATTTGAATCGGTTGATCCTGAAACTAAAACAACCTCATTTTTTAAGCTCCATTTTTTCCTAAGCCTACCAGAGACTGTTTCAAAACTTTTTCCAGGCCGAATAATTGGAGGCAAATTAAGGGCTCGAAGGATTTCGTGCTCCGACCAATCTTCACGGTTCAAATCGACTCCAGTCTTCATGGCATTTGTAAAATCAGTAGCGATTTTAGTAGTACCTGAGAGCCATGAATATAGAAAATCAGAGGAGTGAAAAAAATATGTATTCTCTGGAAGTTGCCAATTATCTTGCATCCAAAGTATTTTAGGCAAAGCAAAAGTAGGTGAACATGATCCGTTGAAAACCGCAGTGCAGCGTGCAGCCTCCTTGACCGCTCTCATGTCATTATGCATNAGAGCATTCCCAAGTGCTTCACCCTTGGGANCAACCGGCAAAACCGTCCCTGAAGTCCCATCAATTGCAATCGCTCTAATTTCACGATTCGAACTTTGGGAAAAAATAANCTCAAGGAGTTCTTCAAATGCCCGAATCCACTCNTTAGGATCTTGCTCTGACTCGCCATCCTTATCGCTGANGTTAACCTGCTTAAAAGNTATTTGATTTTCTGAGCAAACCCTACCGTCCCCGTCAACAATTACACTCCTTATTCCTCCGGTACCGAGATCAATTCCTAGAAAAAGCATGGTTCTCTTCAAGCAATAAAAAGTTAGACAAGCGAGAAAAACAAGAATGCAAAGATGGAATTTTAAAAAAATCTAAGAAATTTGACGATTTCAAGTTGAGTATTTGTTGAGGTCAAATTTAATTAAAGNGATGACTATNCACCTTTCCGAGACCAGAAATGATTCGAAAAACTATCGTACTCTAATTGACGCTTTGCGTTCCACATCCAAACGACTTTCTCAAGAAGGAGTTGAATATCAATGGGGNCATATGGGACAATGCAATGCAGGTCACCTCATACAAACCATAACTGGTATGAGTAGTTTTGAGCTGGTCGAGTCTATCGATTTCAACATGGATGAGTGGTCCGAACATGCAACTGATTACTGTTCAAAATCAGGTTGTAAGGTGGATGATATTTTCCATGAAGTAGAAAAGCTTGGTATGACCCATCACGATATTATTCGCTTGGAGAATTTATCCGACCGTCAAGTCTTAGAAAATTTGGAGGGTGGATACCGTCCCTTGCAAAGGAACCACAAAGACGATGTGATAACCTACATGGAAAGTTACGCGGATCTTCTCGAAAGAAAATAGTTTTGTCCCTTGCCTGATTCATCTCGGCAATGGTATTGAAAAAAGAATGCTTTCCTCATTTTTNANNCTCTTATCGATCCTTGTGTGCTTTGGTACGCTCGAAGCAGTTAATGTTAAAAATGTAACCTTCACAAGTGCTCTAGATCCTAATTTANCGAAGGATTTNNTTTACCANGGTGAATATGTTGGGGAAACACATGGGGCTCAAGTTATTTCTCTAGGCAACGGCCACTTTCAAGCTGTACTACTCCCAGGCGGTCTTCCTGGTAACGGTTGGGATCAAAAGAACAAAAGCTTAGTCTCAGGTACTTTGGTTGGAAATTCTGTAATTCTTAAGAATGCCGAAGGCGAAAGATCATATTTAGCTCAAGATCCTTCCTTATTCAGTGCCACAAAATTATTTCCACCTCCGGGGCACAAATTATTTTCNGGGAGTATTGAGAGTGAGATNATGACCTTGCTTGGTGAAAATGGTGANAAATTACACCTCAAGAAAATCATCCGAAAAAGTCCAAGCCTGGGAAAAAAACAGCCCGAAAATGCAATTATTCTTTTTGATGGNTCCAATAAGGNCGAATGGCTCGGGGGTCGCATCGATCCTAAGACAAAGTTACTNCATACCGACGGGAAAGACATTATCTCCAAGAGGAAATTCAATGATTATCAGTTACATCTTGAGTTCCTTTTGCCTTACCGACCATCGGCAAGAGGGCAAGCGAGGGGGAATAGCGGCCTTTACCATGTAAGTATGTATGAAAATCAAATACTGGACACCTTTGGTTTGGAGGGGCTTCATAACGAGTGTGGCGGTATTTACTCCCTGCAAAACGCTATGGTTAATGCCTGTTTCCCTCCTCTTTCATGGCAGACTTACGATATTGATTTCGTCAACGCTAGGAATTCTTCAGGGGAAAAGACAAGCAATGCTAGAATCACCGCCAAGCTCAACGGNATTCTGATCCACGATGGATTCGAAATACCTAAAAAGACGGGTGGTTCCCGACCAGACCCAGAAGGCACACCTGGATCAATCAAACTGCAGGGTCACAACAACCCTTTACAATTCAAAAATATCTGGATTGTAAAAAAATAGTTCCCCTTTCCTAGTCTAATTTAAGGCGTCCCATCAAGATCATGGTTTTTAATATTAGAATATATTTAGTGNATCTATTGATATATATCAAAAATAGTGCTACCTTACTTATTCATGACTAACCAAAAGAAATCAAAAGAAGTATTGGAGGTTGGNGATCTCGTAGTGGAAAAAAAAGCAAGAAGTAAAAAGAAGAGAATTGGCGAGGTCATCTTCGTCCGTGAAGGAAGGAGAAGAAAACTGGAGATGATCGAGCTCAACAAGCATGACCTCTCTCCCCTCAACCGTGGAACCATGGAAGGACCAAAGATCTTTTCTCTATTCGATTCTGAATGCAAAAAGTTAAAGCTTCTAAGTTTTAAAAAGGAAAAAAAATTTCAAATTGGTGATCTCATTAGATTTACCAAAAGAAACAGATCAAGATTTGGTATGATAACCAGCTTTATACACCCAGACGGATTGTATTCCGATTCATTCGAAAAAGGATACAATGGTAAAGACTTTCTTGAATGTATCGAAATTTTGCCCAAGCAAGGATTACCAAGAAGAAAGGACGAAAAAGATAAACCTTATATATTTCTTGCTACCCCAGAGCACACCAAAGAGTGCCTAGTNATTCCCATGGATGAAAATGGTGGGGTTCGGATCAAAGAAAGAAAGTTTTCGTACATAAAAAAGACGTGCGCC
This sequence comes from Verrucomicrobia bacterium TMED60, assembly GCA_002171765.1. The sequence goes on along the minus strand of NHDN01000058.1, from coordinate 27,681 downwards.
GATTAAGACGCACGTCTTTAGGTTGCTAACCCATGAAACCTTTCCTCTGTTATGAACACCTGCATAACTGGCGCCACTTTTAGTCCCATCACAATATTTGTTCTATTTTTCGCACATCCAACAGGCGAGAAACCCATTGGTTGGATAAAAGAAGGCAGCGTTACTACCAGTTCTTAAGCAGGTCGTCCCAATATTTATCCAAAGCTTGGGCGTCTGAAAAAGATTTGGTTACCGATGCTTTTTCGTCAATGGGATCGTGATATAAAAATTCGATCTTATTATTGGCTTGGAGTTTTTTAAACAAATAAACTTGAGATTTATTTATGCAGACAGGGTTTCCATCGGTATCTACCCCAGCTTTAATCACGGACAAATTAGCTTCAGACTTCTGAAAGATTGCCCCCATAAAAAAACTGGTCAGTGCCAGCATTCCGAAACCGATAAGTACTCTTTTAGTTTTATTCATAATTTACATTTTTTTGAAGTTGGTGAATTTCATGACATTATATTACATGGAAAACTTGATCATTTCACCATAAATTAGTTTATCTCAAGTTATTTCCTTTTCATTTATGATTTGCTAACACCAATAATTCCATCACCCATTCTAGGTTTGAGCACAAAAAACTGTTTTTATTTTATCAATTTTCCAAAATCTTCCTTGCAAGAATTACTCAGTTGGGTCGAAGATGAAGGCGACCTTATTTTGTGGTCCGGCAACACCTTCGAGAAAGCTTTCACACGACCAATCTTCCTCAATCATTTAAAAAGGGAAAACCTTAATTCATTTGCTTATGTTAACCACAAAAATGAATTATTTGCATATGGTGAAATAGTCCAGACCAAGCCCAAAATTGCTACGATTTGTCGAGTCATNGTTCACCCTGAAAAACGAGGAGTNGGAATCGGGCAAAAATTCTGTAAAGAATTAATTGATTGGATCCAAAAAAAGNATGCATTCAACTGGATTTCGTTAAATACTCTTCGAAATAATTTGAGAGCTTATCATTGCTACAATAAGNTTGGTTTTCATGAAGTAAAAGTTCAACCCCAAGCTCGATTCATAAATGGAAGTTGGCAAGACTTGATAATTATGAGAAAAAAAATCTAAATTCCGTAATTNTTTCTTTGAGTCAACCCTGAAGCTTTTAAGAATTTCTCTACATTTATGTGATGCAAAATAACAAAAACAATTCCTCATCAAACGGAAAACATATAATTTGGTTTGCTTCCGTTCTCATCTTCATTGGTATTTCGAGACACTTACCATTAGACTATCCNGAACTCTTTAATTTTTCTCCGGTTATTGCGATTTTCCTCTTTTCCGGGGCTTATATAAANGGTCACTTTTCTTGGATAGTACCAATCATNGGGGTTATACTTTCCGATCTGTTACTCTCTGCATTTTATGGTCATAAATTGGTAGAGCCTTTCATGCTTGTCGCTTGGTTTTCCTATGCTCTTATTTTTCTTTCGGGAAAGTGGATGGGGACGAAGGGTAATATTTACAAGATCGGGATCAGCGGACTTTTTTCCGCCCTGCTCTTTCACNTAATTACTTGTTCCTTCTCGTGGTGGGTTAATCCAGCTTATGTAAAAACTGTAAGCGGTCTGGTTCAGGCCATTATCTTGGGAGAACCAGGTTTTCCTCCCTCTTACTTATTTCTCAAGAACACGGTTCTGGGCACACTCTTTTTCAGTTCCTTATTTGCTTATTTGGCAAAATCCTTATCCTTACAAACGCCTGCAAATTTACCGATAAAGGTACACGCAAATTAAGCTTTCTATTTAGTTCTTTGTCTTAGTGCTTCGAATAAACAGACTCCGGTAGCAACTGAAACATTCAAGCAATCAACGGTTCCAACCATAGGTATCTGTAGCAACTGATCACAATTGTCCGCAGTTAAACGGCGTACTCCTGTTTCCTCCGACCCAACAACTAATCCAAAAGACCCGGTCATATTCATTTGATAAAGAGATTGGGACGCTTGGTCACTTGTGCCCAAGAGTCTAATCCCTCGCACTTTAAGCTCTTTCATCAATCTTGAAAGGTTGCGAACTCGCATCAATTTTAACGATTCAGCTGCCCCTGCCGCTACATGCCTTACAACCTCAGTTATTCCAGCGGATCGATCTGCAGGAATGATAACCATGGTCACTCCAGCAGCATCTGCGGAACGCAGGCAAGCACCAAGATTCCTCGGGTCCTGAACTTGGTCAAGAATTAGTAAAAAAGGGATACCCTCGTAATCATCCAAGAATTTCAAGCCTTCCTCTTCAGAAAAAGTTGAGATCCCCGCATCTGGATTGGAGTGTGTTCTTCTACCTAAGGACTTGGAAAAACGTTTGGGCATTAATAGCTCCTCTCACGGGCAAAGGAGAACAGGCTATTCATGGAAGTCGGAACCAGCATTTGTTGATTCCACCAACTGCTTTCGAATGCAAAAATCTCCAAATTTTTCATTATCATGCCGGTCGTTTGAATAACTTTCTAAGATGGGTTCTAAAGTAGCGATGATTTCATCATGAGTAATGGCCTGCTTAAAAAGTTTGTTCAATCGCATCCCATCAAATCCTGCACCAAGATACAGGTTGTATTTCCCTGGGGATTTCCCAACCAGTCCGATCTCACCTAAATAGGGTCTACCGCAACCATTGGGACAACCCGTTGATCTGATTGCAATTGATTCATCCCTCAAGTCAAACCGGTCGATAATGTTGTCCAACTCATCAATTAGAGTTGGCAAGTAACGCTCACTTTCAGCCAATGCTAAACTACAAGTTGGTAAGGCCGTACAAGCAATGGAGTTAAGTCTCAAAGCCGAATAAGAACTAGGATCATCGACTCCAAACTCATGGAAAGCGTCTTGGACCAAAGATTTTGCTTCTTCATCAATCCTAGCAATGACAAGATTTTGATTTGCAGTCAGTCTGAATTGACAGTCCACAGAAGATGCGATCTTGCATAAGGCCGATCTTGCTTTCGAGCGCAAACGACCACCTTCAACAAATAAACCGAAATTCCACTTGCCGTCAGGATCCTGATTCCAACCGTATCGATCGGTGGTGGATTCAAAATCAAAATCGTGGGGAGCATCTAAACTCCAGCCTAAACGAGAGTTTAACTCACTTTTAAACCACTCCACACCCCTGTCCTCTATCGTATACTTAAGGCGTGCATGACGACGATCGCTTCGATCCCCGAAATCACGCTGAATCTTAACCACTTCCTCGGCTACCTTAACCGCTTGCTCCGGTCGGCAAAAGCCAATAACATCGGCTAGACGAGGGAAGGTGGTAGTTTTCCCATGGGTCATACCCAAACCGCCTCCAACTAAAACATTATACCCAATAATTTGTTTACCTTCGGCAAGGCCAACAAAGCCGAGACAGTTGGAAAAAACATCCACATCATTTCTCGGAGGTAGAGCAACCGCAATCTTGAACTTTCTCGGCAAATAAGTCTTACCATAAATCGGCTCAACATCATTTTGCCCAATAGAAGTCTTTTCACCATCCAGCCATATTTCGGCNTAAGCACTGGTACTCGGNGTCAAATGGTCATGAATATCTTGAGCTAAACTTANGGCCTGACCATGCAGTTCAGACTCAAAAGGATTGGCAGGACTCATTACATTTCGNTTTACATCCCCACAAGCTGCNAAAGTATCTAGTAAGGTATCATTAATCTCCTTCATAGTTTGCTTGAGATTTGCCTTGAGGACACCATACAGTTGAAAAGCTTGGCGGGTGGTAAGCTTCAAAGTGCCGTTACCAAATTTATCAGATATTTCATCGATACCGAGCCACTGCTTTGATGTACAGACTCCACCTGGTACACGAATTCGGATCATAAAAGAAAATGCCTTCTCTTTTTTTTCTTTGATCAGAGAGGCTCTTTTGTCTCGATCGTCCTGCATGTAAGTACCATGAAACTTAGTGAGTTGAGCATCGGAGGGAGGGATGGAACCAGTGCTGTTATCAGTAAGGCTCTCAGAAATTGTTCCACGAAGAAAATCACTAGTATCTTTAATTCCTTCGTTGGCAGACAATTTTTTTTCTTTTTTGGGATCGGATATCATAATTGCATATAACAATGTCAGTTTTTTTCGAAAGAGCAAGAGAGTGCGTGCAGGATAGGATCAACTTAACTAATGATCTATACGCAGAGAGGGTAAAAAAGTGAGAGATTGCGCAGCATTATCTACCATGCCAGAGGGCTGAGAAATAGCGGCGAAAGCGATCATTGCCGCGTTGTCTCCCGTATGACGCTTTTCAGCAGGTAAAAATTTCAACTCTTGATCCTGACATAATTTGCCAAACTCAGATCGTATAAGTTCATTGTTAGCCACACCTCCAGAAAGTCCAAAGCTTTTGAAAGAATNTGNTGAAATTACTTGCCCAGTTTTACGAACTAATTGATCCACCACTGCTTTTTGGTAAGATGCAGAAAGATCTGCTTTNTTAAGTTCAANTTCAGACTCAGTCCANTTATTCAACTTATAAAACAGGCTTGTTTTTAGTCCTGAAAAGCTAAACTTCAACTCATTCTTTTCTGGAAAAGCCAGGGGGAAATCGAAAGCTTTAGGATTTCCATCTTTAGCAGATTCTTCCATTTTTGCACCACCAGGGTATGGCATCCCGAGCAACTTTGCTCCCTTGTCCAAAGCTTCTCCTGCAGCATCATCGACAGTTTCAGCGATCACTTTTAAGTCAAGAGAGATATCAAGCGAAAAAAGTACCGTATTTCCCCCGGAGACCAAAAGTCCCAGGTGTGGCATATAATCCTTCCATTCAAAATGATTCCCTAAAAACGAAGGCATAAAAACTGAGAAAGCATGCCCACGAAGATGGTTCACTCCAAAAACGGGTACATTCCAAAGCAAACCCAANGTCTTGGCGTAGGAAATTCCGATTCCGAGGCATCCAACTAAGCCCGGCCCACGGGTAACNGCAATGCTNGTTACCATCTTAGGAAGATCAAATTCCTNACTGGCAAGTTTCAACAGGGGCACGAAATTATTTAAATGTTCACCAACGGCAAGATCGGGAACCACGCCACCATATTCNGCATGCCTGTCGACTTGACTATGTATCCATTCACCGAGCAACTCTCCCTGTTTTGACATAAGAGCCAATGCAGATTCATCGCAAGAGCTTTCTAATGCTAACCACATCAACCTGCCCTATTTGTCATGCTCTTCATAGGAGTCATTTAATNCATTGTTTTCAAGAAGGGAGTACGCTTTTTCCAACTGTTGGTCATCTACTTCCTCAAAACCTAATANCCTCTGATATTCTCCACTGTCTTGGATATTCTTGGCATAGCGCTGTAGGCGCAATTTGGTTTCATTTTCTTCACTGCAAGGAATATGATGGTCTGGTTCAATTCCGGTTTCATGGATAGTGGAACCATCTGTAAAAAAATACATTGCAGTGGTTAGCTTCATTCCTGAGCCGAGATCAAGAGGATAAATGGTTTGAACCGAACCTTTACCAAAGCTTTTCTCGCCAACCAAGACGGCGCGTTTCGATTTGGATAATGCTCCAGCAACGATTTCGGATGCACTAGCACTTCCTTCGTTCAGTAAAATAATCATCGGAATATTCAAAAACTTTTTAATTTTTCTGGATTTAAAATCTCGCTTTTGTACCTTTTTTCTTCCTCTTACACTGACAATTAATTCATCCGTAGGCAGGAAAAGGGATGCAACTTCGATGGCACCGGAAAGTAAACCACCTGAATTATCCCTTAAATCAAGTATCAAATTTTTGAAACCTGAATCTTCAAAAGCAATTAATTGATCTCGAACTTCCTCCCCACTTCTTTCAGTAAATTGAACAAGATGCATATATGCCGTTCCGTTTTCATCAATCCTTGATATGTCGAGGCTTGAAATCGTAATTTGCTNTCTGGCAACTTCTAAAATTTTAGCTCTATTTTTGAGATCTGTAATGGAAAGTTTTACGGTTGTTCCAGCAATTCCTTTAATTTTATTGCTTANCGTCTCCAGATCGACTTCCTCAATAGGTTGTGCATTNACTTGATCGATAACATCGCCGATTTGTATGCCTGCGATCTCGGCCGGACTTTGGGAGAAAACACGGGTCACCATGATACCCCGATCCACTTTCCTGATCATGATCCCAATCCCAACATATCTTCGATGGGTATCATCATTAAAAACTTTGTATTCGGTAGAGTCAAAAAATCGAGAGTGACGATCTAAGCCTTCGAGCATACCATTCACTGCTTGGGTAGATAATTGAAACAGATCCGATTTATTGGGATCAACATATTCGGTATGAACAAGCCTCAAAGATTCTTCAAATTGCAATATTGCCTTCCAGTAATCTAATTTGAAAAATAGTCGAGCTGCAGGATTGATGTACAAGCTCATTAATACAAATCCTAAGAAAGCACAGCTAAGCCAGACTGGAAGAATCACCAACCAATTAAATCGACTCCCTTGAATTCCTCGCTTGAATTTCACCGTAAACGCAATACCCATACTCGATAACAATGCAAACCACAATCCTAAGCGAAGAACTCGTAACTTCCTTTGTAAATAGATTCAAGGATGTGCCCTTTATCCCTACGGATGAATACATTGACTGGGCCCTTTATGACCCAAAAATTGGATATTATAGACAGCAAAGGCAAAGAGTTGGAAAATCTTCCAAAGCGGACTTTTACACATCCTCTTCTTTTTCTGAAATTTGGCCTACATTGATCGTAGAATGTTGCACTCAACTTCTTTTTCCAGATTCACCGGCTAATTATGATTTTGTAGAAATAGCCGCTGAACCAAGCTCAAGTCTTTTGCAAGATTACCCACACCCCTTCTCTTCCAACCATGTGATTAGGTTGGGAGATAAAATAGATATACCGAAGAAAGCAATTGTATACTCCAATGAGTGGCTGGATGCGCTTCCTTTTAAAAGATACTCCTACTCATCGGAAAGGAATGCTTGGCTTGAACATGGGGTGGCTCTCCAAGGTCAAACCATCATGGAAATAAGATCCGAGGATCCATTGGAAGAAAGTTCCCATCTCCCCTTTCAAAAGTATAGGAACCTACCCAATCGATACATCGTGGATTGGCCATCCAAAGCTCTTGAAGCCCTTACAAACTTGATGTCTTCAAAAGAATGGGAAGGTTTATTCCTTACTTTTGACTATGGCTTGAATACGGATGAACTATTTCAAAACAGGCCAAATGGTACTGCTAGGGCTTATAAAAACCATGAATTAAGAAATGATATTTTTGCTTTCCCGGGAGAACAGGACATCACCTGCCATCTCTGTTGGGATCAAATGATAGGTATCTTGAAAAAAGAATCCTTTCAGAATATCGCATTATCTTCCCAAGAAAGCTTTTTAATCCATTACGCAAAAAAAGCCCTTCAAACAAATGTAGAACAAGGAAATTTAGCTCAAATAAGTGCGATTAAAGAATTAATTCATCCCCAATATATGGGTCAGAAGTTTCAAGTTTTACATGGCCTCAGAGGACAAACCGGAGTTTAAGGGAAATTCGGACCCATAAAATTGGTGACTTCGTAAGGACAACCAATTTCATACATCCTTCTTATTTCTGACTCAGGCATAGATGTTTTAAAAATAGCCAATTCATCCATGCTTCCTTGAAGAGTTATCTGGCGTTTAAATGGCTTCGCTTTCGAGCAGTACCCAAGAGAAGAATTTGAAAAGGAAACTGGGAGTTGAGACCGAATCTTCTCGTGACTGAAAGAACGGCCATTTACAAAATGACTAACTTTTCTTTTGCTAAGGTCAAAACTGGTAGCAACATGCACCCATCGCCCCATTCTTTCCGAACGGAAAGCAACCGCTGACTGATACATGTCCTTCTTACTTCCTCTACTTACCTCAAGTACAACCTGACCCTTTGGATTAATATACCAAGATCCTGAACCTGAAGATAGGGATTCAGAACAAAGGATCGGGGACATTTTATCCATCAATTTATCGATCTTTATCCAAGCTGCTAATGTAAAAGCTTGCAGACTCTCAGTAAAATCAAGCCTGACACGGTCATTTTTTCTTTTGAATGCGAGAGCACCCTTACCCGGCCATCTTCCTTCGCTCCAGGTACAACCAATAATCGCTCCGTTTAAGGAATCTTGATTTTGACTTGATTGATTTTGAAGAGCTCTTGCCCATGGCGAATGATGATCAAAAGAATAATAAAGGGATGTATTTGCATTTTGTGAAATTTCTTCACTGAGTTGAACCCATGAAGCATGGCGATTTTGAGATTCTTCTTTGGACCTGAAAGCAATATCTGCGGTTCCAATAAAGGCTTCACTTGGCATTTCTACCCAGTTTGCAAAACCATTTGGATCAACGAACAAAGCCTGTCCTCCCGAAACTTCTCTCTCTACTTCTTCACCACTTTCATTTTCTCCAGNATAAAGAACATTCCCGCGATAAACATAAATTTCAGCTGAGCCTCCGTTGTGCACGCTCAGCCCAAATTCAGTACCCAAGTCAATGAGTTTNCCTTTGGGTAAATTGACCGTAAATCCACGGGCAACTTCTGGAACGGTAGCCCGCAACTTACCCGAGGAAAGAGAACCTTCATTCGAGTTAATCAGTTCAAANTTAACAGGCCCTTCAAGAATCACGGTGGAACCTTTCAGGAACTCAAGTTGAACTAAGCCTTCATCAATTTGTAAAACTGAGGGTTCTAGGGTGCTTCCTAAACTCGGGCGAAACCAAGTTTCATNGGACCACTTTACTCCTACAGACTTGGTCATTACCGCAAGCGTGAAGTCATTAGTTACCGAATCGCCGGCATCAAATCCTACACTTTCCGCAGAAATCTCGTCGTTTCCTGTAAGGAAATCGGTGGAANTAAAATTAAGAGAAATGTAGAAACCAACAGCTATGAGAGCTGCAACTGCAAGAATCGGCGTTATAAATTTTTCTATCTTTTCCTTCAAAGGGAANGGNATNACTTCATCTTCAGAATCACCGCCAACCAGTTCCTCCGCATAATGAGCAATGCTGGTGGACATATCCATGAATCGAATATAATGCTTTCTTGCTTCGTCTGAATCTTCAAGGAGCTTTTGCAAACGCTCTTTTTCCTTAATCGAAAGATTGTTTTCTACCAACCCGTCAAAAAGGTCGTGTAATTCTAAGATTTCACTATCCGTTAATTTCATTTCGCTTGATCTAGAGATAATTCAAAAGAGACACAGTCGAATAAAACCTTACGAATTCGGTTCAATGCTTTGTAGGCCCCCTGGACGGTTCGACCACAAGCTTGAGCAGCGACAGCAACATTCTTACCTGATTCATACCGAGTCAGAACCATCCTGCGATCTCTCTCACTTAATTTATTTAAGCACTTCCCAAGAGCTTGATGCCTGTAATCGAGTTCCTCTTCCATTTGCCCTCGAGTTTGAGAAATTACATCCATTACCTCTTGGTTAAATACGACCTTAGCCATTGCAAATTTCTTTCGAGCTGCCCGTACTTTCCAGTAGGCGATCTGACAAGCCCAAGAGTAAAAATTGGTACCAATCTCAAAATCTTTAAACTTTTCGCAAATGGTGAGGCTCGTTTCCTGTAGAATGTCTTCTGCATCGCTTCTGTAGGGCACCAGAGTATGAATGTAAGCAAACAATCGACGCTGATATTTCATCATTAATTGAACCAATTCTGCAGATCGGTCATCAGGTCGAATCGACATCAGAAAAACAATTAAGCGGCCTGTTTTGACAAGCGGGTGTTAGCTTTTTTTANCTTGTTCATCGCACCAAAATTCTCAAATTTATTCAAACCCCTGCGATCCACTTCTTTCAAGGCTTTTTCTAAACTTTTAGAGGAAAGTCGAACTGTTTTCGTCTTTGCCCGACAACCTTTTCCAATAGCAGGCTCGGTCATTTTGTAATAAATAGTACCCCCCGGAGTTTGAAACAAGCGGGGTGCCAGAAGGGTGTTTTCTTTGCGCCTTCTTTTAATTCTTTTGACGCTATTCGGAGGATGATTTTCAGAACCAGTACTATCGTCACAGGCAAGATCTCCATCTGCTTGAGCCAAGAGTCTTTCAATGGTGTCGCCATCCAAATATTTATTTGCCAAATCATTACAAGCAAAGCCTTCATCATAAGCAACCTCCTCAAATGGATCATTGATAGTCATAACCTTGTGAGCTGGGCCTAAAACTCCCTTAAAATCTTTCCAGAACCATTGTACAGCCTTTTGAACCGCTTTCCTACGATTATTCCCGTAAATGGCTTTCCTAGCAATAAACATCCGATCTGTCCCGAGCCGGGCCTCCAATAAATACTTGGATTCGTAAATNAGGCGGAAATAATCTTCATAAGAAATCATAAGGGTTACTTCATATTTTTGGAAATCGTTAACTTTCATCATGGCTTTGTCTCCTTTTGGGCGTTTCTAAACAATTAAGGGTTTGAATTGATGAAAGCTCATATCCAGAGCTATCTTGCTTAGGACACAAAAGTTGTAAAAACTTCAGAATGCCATCAATAAAGTAACTTTTAATGGAAAAGCATAGAGCATCCGTAAAGTGTAATTAAAATTCTTACAGTGGTCATAGAAAACACTCTAAAACGCATTCAAATAGGCCGCTTCCTTATTGCGAGGCAGACCTAGAATTTCCGCATATTGAAAAAGACAAGCTCACTGGGAACTCTTTAAATTCTCCTCTTTTATATTATGCTGATTCGTAGGTGGTACATTGAATGAGGGTACCAGTTCATCGAGGTCCGAGGGCAGAACCTCCACCCGAACAAAGACATTTTTTTCGATTGCTTCCGTTTTAATCCGGGTAACGATTCCGGGTAGTCGGGGTCCACCTTCCTGATTCATTGAAATCTGAGCCATACCCAGTCCTCCCTGAGCCACCGTCCAAAGGCCAAGCGCAGACTGGGTGTCTTGGCAATGTACGCAGACTTCTACTCCGAGGGATGCATCAAGGAAACTTAGTGAAAGACCAATCTCTCTGATCCCCTTCATCGAGTTCGAAAAACCGGCCAGAAGTGGATTTTGTTGATTAGCAGAAAACTCGGGACGATTCCAGAAATTGGGATCTATCTTGATGGCAAAAGTGAGTTGGCGATTGGGTGCCATCGAATCAAGGATTTTCATCAATGCCTCTTTTTCAATTCCAGACAATGCTTCTTCGACTTGTTTCGGAGGACCAAACATAACCCTTGAATTCTTTTTTCCTTCCACAAATCCAACGAGTAGATCGGTATCAACCTCGGTTTTTGGATTTAATAATTCTGCAGGCAGCAAAATGGTTGAAATATTTCCTTTAATAACTCTGCTTTTTTCAACTTTTTCTCGAGCTTCAAGTCCTTCCTCTTTTTCCAGGCTTTCAAGCAGATAGGATATTAAGGCTTTAGAATTGATTTTTCCTTTTAGTTTTGCGGTCAAAAAGAAATCGAAATCAGAACCTAACTTCGGGTTTTCTTTTTCTTCAATTCCTTCAAAAGCTTCAGCATTCAATTCAAATGCGAGGATATCTTCAGCTTTTAACCCGGTCAGCTTTTGAAATCGCACCATTTCTTCATCTTCGGTCTCAAACTGATTTAAATTAGCGGCTAAAGTTGGGTACTTTTTTTCTACTAGTTGGTAAAATCCGCTTTGCCGAATCGACTCCACTTGTACCTGGAAAAATAAGATGAAGGAGAGTAAAAAATTAGAAGCTACCATGGGAATTTTTTATTTGGTTAAAAAGTAAGAATCAAATGAATCAAGGAATCTGGAATCTGTAAACATTGGTATCTCTTTTTTGATAATCCAGAGATTGGTAAAGTTGGTTGGCTTCTTTCCGACTGGCTCGCGAGGTTAAGTCTACGCATTTTGCTCCGATTGAGATGGCATGATCATGTGCATGTTTCATCAATGCCTTGCCCAATCCTTGCCCCCTTGCCTTGGTATCGACCACTACATCTTCAATCCAACACTTAGTCCCAGTAGGGATCTCAACCACAACAAGGCTGAGCATTCCAAAAACTTCCTGACTTTCGTTTTTTGCAACCAAAATGAGGGTGCTTGGAGATTCGATTAAACCCCGAAGCCTTTCAGGGGATAAATGAGATGCGGAAGAGGATAATTGAGGTAGTAATTCATTGATCCCATTTAAAGCATTCTCATCGATTTGCTTAAGTTCTGAAATTGTAATCATAAAAAAAACTTTTATAGGCAGATTTAAATTAAAGCGAGAAGCTTAAAGAAAACAAGATTGAACCTGAAACAACAAAAAGGGCGTGGATTGCCCAATCCACGCCCAATCTATTTTATCAATTTCCATAATGTTCTGCATTTTTGAACTGGAATATTGAAAGGATTTACACGCCTATAAACACTTTATAGTAAATCAAGGTTTCGATCTTTCACCTTAATTGTAACCTTTTGCTGACAATTTTATTTTCTTAAAAAGATAGATTCTCTTTTATACAAAAAATAGCATTTCATTCTCTTCTATTTCCATTCTGGTCAAGTTTATGCCAGAAAAAAGCCAGACTTGGAAGCATGCCCGCCATGGATTAAACTTCGATGATTTGTCATTGATCTTTTCTTGAAAATCCTACATAGTACCATTTTTCGTTTGTTCAATTTTAGGTTTTCGATACATCCCACATCATTTTTGTGGATCAAATTTTCGGTTAACCCAAGAGAAGATAAACGATTCGGTTTAACAAAAGATTAAAATTAAAATGGAAATATATGTAGGTAATCTACCTTGGTCGACCAGTGACCAAGACTTAGCGGATGCTTTTGGTGCTCATGGAAGCGTTGAAAAAGCATCTATCATCTCAGACCGGACTTCCGGTCGTTCTAAAGGCTTTGGTTTTGTCACCATGAATAACGACGACGAAGCTAACCAAGCGATTGAAGCGATGAATGGCAGTGACCTTGCCGGAAGAGCTTTGAAAGTGAACGAAGCTCGACCTCGTGAAGAGCGTCCGCCACGCCAATCAAACTGGTAAATTCAAAACTTTAGATGTTTAAAAGAAAAGCCCGCANCNGCGGGCTTTTTTTATAATCTTATTTTTGCCCAATGAGCTAAAAGTTTGAAAGACGAAGTTTTTTCCATCAAAAAATAGATATGCAATCAAAACCAACTTCCTTTCTTGAAAGTGTAGACTTATACTTTAACCGAGCCGCAAGTGCGATGGATTTGCCCAAGGGCTTGGCCCGCCAGATTCGGACTTGTAATGCGATTTGTGAAATGAAGTTTGGGGTTGAACTACGTGGCGGTTACGAAATATTCACGGGTTGGCGAGCCACACATAGTGAACATGTTCTACCCGCAAAAGGCGGAATTCGTTATGCCACCTTTGCTGACCAACAGGAAGTCGAAGCTCTAGCTGCTTTAATGACTTACAAGTGCTCCATTGTGAATGTTCCTTATGCCGGTTCCAAAGGGGCACTTAAAATTGACCCAAAGAAGTATTCTCTGGAAGAGCTAGAACACATCACTCGTCGTTTTGCTCAGGAATTGGACAAGAGAGGATTTCTAGGTCCTGGATTAAATGTCCCGGCTCCGGATATGGGTACAGGGCAAAGAACAATGTCCTGGATTGCCGACGAATACCAAAGATTACACCCTTCTGATATCAATGCCCAAGGTTGCGTCACCGGTAAACCAGTGCACTTTGGAGGGGTACAAGGGCGGGTGGAGGCTACAGGCAGAGGGGTACAATATGGACTCAAAGAATTTTTTCGAAATCCGGATGATGTCAAGAAGGCAGGACTGGAAGGAAAACTCGATGGAAAAAAGATTATCATCCAAGGCTTGGGAAATGTAGGCTATCATGCCGCTAAATTTCTGGAAGAAGAAGATGGGGCCAAAATCATTGGAATTCTGGAAAGGGACGGTGCGATCCTATCGGAAAGCGGAATGAATGTGGAATCTGTATATCAATATAAGCAAGAAAATGGGAAAGTGGAGGGCTTCCCCAACTCGAAATTTATCAGGGAGGGTGAAAATCTTTTGGAACATCCCTGTGATGTATTAATTCCAGCTGCCATGGAGGGTGTGATTACTCAGGAAAATGCTGCTCGTTTACAGTGTAAAGTGTTAGCAGAAGCAGCCAATGGTCCTCTTACCTACGAAGCTGATCAAATCATTCAGGAACGGGGTATTTTTCTTATACCCGATACATACCTCAATGCGGGTGGGGTTACGGTTTCCTATTTTGAGTGGTTGAAAAACTTATCCCATGTTCAGTTTGGCCGAATGGATCGAAGGTTTGCAGAAGCCCAGAATGAACGGGTCATTGAATTGATTGAGAGTGCAATTGGAAAAACATTGNATTCAAATGCAAAAGAAAAACTTCTTGAAGGTCCGAGTGAAATCAATTTAGTGCGTTCTGGTTTAGAAGATACCATGAGAGAAGCATACAACGAAATCAAAGCACAAGAAGTCGAAAATCCAAAGATCAACGATCGAAGGACTGCTGCTTATGCCTTGGCGATACGCAAAATTGCTGACATCTACGACAGCATGTATTTGTGAGTTTTGCTGGTTGAAACTGTGCCTACTCCTGACGCATCGCCTGAACAGATAAATCAGGCCATGAACCATGCGATGGAAAGCTTTCCTCGCTTCCGTAGCTTACCAAGTAGTAAACGGGCCCAGCTTCTTTTCGAAATCCGAAAAGAATTATGCAAGCACAAGGATACCATTATCTCTANTGCTAATCAGGAAACTTCCCTNGGTGAAGTACGGCTTACGATGGAATTCAACCGTACCATTTCCGAAATTGAAAGATTCGCAAAGTTGTGCGAACAAAACATTTGGGGGAATTTCAAAGACAATGTAAAGCCCAAGGATATTACCTACGAAATTGAAATGCTTCCGGTTGGACCCGTGGTGGTTATTGGTGCATGCAATTTCCCCTTCGCTATTTCAGTGGTCGGCACCGATACTATATCCGCATTAATGGTAGGCTGCCCAGTGGTAGTAAAGTCCCACCCTGGGCACACCAAAACCTGTGAGATCTTGGCAGATGCAGTTGCTCAAGCTATTGAAAAAACTCAATCGCCTAAGCATTGTTTTTGCTTACTTCATGGAAAAAAGAACGCAGTTGCACAAACATTGGTCAGACACAAGCACACCAAGTCAGTGGCCTTTACCGGATCTTTAACCGGGGGTAAAGCTTTGCAGGAAGGGTGCCAGAAAAGAAAGAAACCGATTCCATTTTATGGAGAAATGGGCAGCCTGAATCCACTCTTTATTCTACCCGGAATGGTAAGAGCAAATACTCCAAAACTGGCAGATGATTTCTTACGAGCCGTAAACTTATTTGCCGGGCAAATGTGCACAAAACCCGGGGCTATGTTCGTACTTGAAACATCGATGAGCGAAGAATTCATCAGGGGCTTGGAAAGGGCGACTTCACAAGCAGAAGTATTACCCATGCTGAGTGAAGAAATTCAACAGAACTATATCGAAACCTGTAGGAATCTCAGAAATAAAATNCACCTACTATCCAGTTCTGATCCTAGTAAAATCAAGGTTTTAAATCCTGGAATCATTCAGATCTTTAAAATGAAAGGATCTGACTTTCTGGAGAACCCCGAGCTTCGTACTGAAGCATTTGGTCCCAGCTCTATCTTGGTTAGCGTAAGAGACGAAGATGAATTGCTTACCATTGCAAATTCTCTCGAGGGNAGCCTAACCGCATCGATTCACTCCGACGCAAGCGACCATGAGCTAGCCTCTCAACTCTTTCCAGTTTTNGGTGCGAAAGTGGGCCGTTTGCTTCACAATGGATTCCCTCCGGGTGTAGTTCCTGGCAGAGCAACCCATCATGGNGGNCCTTGGCCTGCTACCACCGACGCTCGTTTTACCTCNATTGGAGAAGAGAGCTATAAAAGGTTCCTTCGACCCGTTCTAAAGCAAAGGAGGAATCGCACCCTCGTTGCGTGACTAGAAGAAGCCCATAGTTTTTNACATTGGATAAAAATTAAGCGGCATGTCTTAACGCTTCAACTGGGTCCATCTGGGCAGCTTTTCGTGCTGGATAAAGCCCAAATACTATACCAGTAAGTACGGCTACGCAGAAAACAAGCGGTAAAGCCCAGGGAACCATCACCGGAGTCATATCCTGCATCGAAGGCGGCAATGATTGGTAAAGAGTGGGTGCGAGCTTTTCCATAAATTCAAGTATAGTCCGATAGGCAGGCTCACAAAGAAGACCCACTAAAATCCCAGCCAATCCACCCATTCCTGTCAGCACTACGGTTTCCACGAGGAACTGAAAAATTACATCCCTTTGTCTTGCTCCAATAGCTCGTCGGATTCCAATCTCCCTGGTTCGCTCAGTCACCGTAGCTAACATAATATTCATAATCCCAACCCCGCCCACAAAAAGTGAAATACCAGCGACTAAGCCCATTAAGGCAACAAAAGTCATTTTGGCTCTTTCTGCCTGTTCCATTAATTCGAGTGGCACCGTTACCTGATAATCTTCCATCCCATGGTCTTTTTGTAAAAGATCTCGGATCATTTGAGCAACCGTGATCAACTTACTTTGCTCATCGATCGTTAAGATGAGTTTAGAAATTAAATGACTGCCATCATAGCCACGATAGTAATAGTCGAAAATCTTTGCCCAGTGAGTGGCTAGAGGCAGATAAACATTGTCTTCAAATAGTTCCTTAAAGCCAAGCTCACCCACATCCTTTAAATTTGTTCTAGGAGCGACCTCACCGACGACCGTGTACAAATTACCTCCAATATTTACTGGCTTCCCAAGCGAATCTCCAAAGGGAAAAAGGGTTCGGGCCAGGCTGCTGGCCAGCACACAAACCTCTGATTCATCTCGGTTATCTTCTCCACTAATGAATCGGCCCTTGGTTAAAGCCAGATCATGAAGAGCACGATAATTTGGTAGGCACCCAAGTAGTTCAGCCCGCTGGGAACCATCTTTTGTAAAAACCCTTCTCCGATCAAGCTCTCGGGTTGGATAAGCTGCTAATATATGCGGGACGGTTTTTGAAATCTTGTGATAATCATTTTCCGTCAAACCATAAGAATAGAAATAGGCGCCCCTGCTCGATCTCTCTTCTTCAGGGGGTCTTTTACTGGAAACAATCAAATTGTTGGCCCCTAGTTCCATGATCTCACCCTCGGCCTGGGCTGCAATCCCTTCACCTATCGCAAGAAGCCAAACCACGCTGACCACCCCAATAAAAACTCCCAAGCCTGTGAGCAAAGATCGCAGAGGGTGAGTAACAATACTCTGAAAGGCACTTTTCCAAAGATTCCTTAAAGATCTTTGAAGATGGCTCATTGAGGAGGTACCCTTCCCATCCATGGAAACCAGCTCTTTCTTTGAAACAGAGTTCGGCTGCTTTGAACGCTGATCACTCACAATCTTACCATCTAGCATTCGGATCACCCGATTTGCACGAGCAGCCACTGCTTCTTCATGGGTTACCAAGACAATCGTTTTCCCGTTGCCATTAAACTCATCCAATAAGGCAAGGATCTCTTCGGTCGTTTTGGAATCAAGGTTACCGGTGGGTTCATCCGCAAGGATGAAAGCGGGGTCATTGGCAAGAGAACGGGCAATCCCAACTCGCTGCTGTTGCCCGCCTGATAATTGTAAAGGACGATGTTCGTAGCGATCCTCGAGGCCTACCCGATTGGCTAAAAGTTTGGTTTCTTCAAGAGTCAGCTGAGAATCTTTCTGATAACTTGCCGGCAAAGCAATATTTTCAAGAACGGACAAATAAGGAATCAAATTGTAAGACTGAAATATAAAACCAATTGATTTCGCCCGCAAGGAGGACAGTTCCTGGTCGTTCAGAACTTCAACGGCAGTTTGGGATAATTCATACTTTCCNGAAGTCGGGTGATCCAAACAACCTAATAGGTTGAGTAATGTGCTTTTTCCCGACCCGGATGGCCCCATGATCGCCACATAGTCTCCCTCTGGAACTTCTAAGTTAACACCATCAAGAGCGACTACTTTCTCCTCCCCCATTTGATAAACTTTGGAGAGCGAACGAACGCTGAAGGCAAGCTTCATGAAGAAAGTTCAGAACCCATGCAATTTAAGAGTTTGAAGAGGACCTTATTTTTGAGCCAATCCCTTTGGCTTTGCAAGCTCAAGCTTTTCGCGGAAGTGGTCGGGATTAAGCACAACTCGTTCGCCCACCTTCAACCCTTCAAGAACCACTGCCCTAGTCATATTATGAGAACCCAAATCAATTTTACGTAATTCCAAAGCGTTATCTTCTCCACCAACCAGGCAAAAGGATTTCCCTTCTTCTCTAAAAATAGCAGTGAGGGGTATCTGCAAGGTATTTTCTATAAATTCTGATTTGATGGTAACTTTGGCAGTCATACCTGTTCTTACCCCAGATGGTGGGTTATTAATCACAATCTCGGTAGAGTACTCTTTAATGTGCGACGTGTACCGACTGACCGAAGGCAGAGGGTATTCGCTTACCGATTCAACGGTACCGTCTAGTTCAAGATCACGCATTGCATCGATGAGTATGGTACATTCCATTTCGGGTCGAACTTGTTCGATTCTATTTTCATTTACTTTGGCACGAACTCGCAATCGAGATGCGTTGGGCAATCGAATAATGGTTTGGTTTTCCCGGACTTGTTTTCCCTCTTCAATCAAGATTGCATCGGAAGAACCAGATTTTGTGTTATTTGCATAAGTCACCTCACCAGCAGAAGGTGAGTGAATCATGCATTTTTCAATTTGTTCNTCAATTTCACTTTCCTGTGTTTTCTCCAATTGGTANGAATTTTCAGCCGATTGNAATCGTGCNTCGGCGGTTAGAATTGAAGCGTTTAAATCATTNACCTTCGCTTTCCTGGAATGAANACGAAGTACTTCTAATTTAGTCTGGGCTAAATCAAGCTCCTTTCTCGCTTTTTCAACCGCGAATTGATCCGCTTCCAGTTGAGTTTCTGACACATAACCCTTTGTTGCCAATTTCTTGCTGTAAACCAGATACTCTTCGGCCCTTCTTAAATTTTCTTTGGCAACGAACTCCGAACTCTCCAGCTCTTCTTCATTTTCACGAAAAGATCCGGAAAGATACTCCTGCAAGGCCAGTTTGGCCGCCTCCACATCCGCTGTGGCCTTGACTAGAGTAGCCTTAGCTTGGTGGACAGCAATTCTTTGACGCAACATGTCTTTTTGCAGAGAAGCGTCGTCAAGCCTGACAAGAAAGTCACCTTCCTCTACAAGCGTTCCTTCTGGAACAATTTCCAGGATTGCAGTGCCGGCGGAAGTTCGACTTCTCACTTCACTTTTGATCTCCACATTTTCCGCACTTTCAATTTCACCAGGTTCCACAAATTCCAGAACAAAATCACTACCTGTGACTTCTTCAAAAAGAGGCTGGATTTCAAGATCCAGCGAATCTTCGGAACCAGTCATCCACCAGAGCAAGGACAGAGCACCGGCACCTGCTAGAGCAGTGAGTGCCTTGGTCGATACAAAACCTCGATTTCTGGAGTATGAAAACATCATTTTAATAGTATTTAATAGCCCAAGAAGAGCAAGTTAGGACTTGATTATTGGCTTTACTCTATTGAGAAGTGCCCACCCATATACCCTGCTCGGATAATTGCATAGTGCCCAAGTCATAAGCATACCTCATTCTCATCGCTTCATACCCGATCCACACCTCAACAAAACTATTACTGGCATCCAAAAGATCGTTCAGTGCATTGACCAAATCTCTGGCAGTGGTCGCTCCAAACTGAGCATTTCGACCGGGTTGTGGTGGCTCATCCAATCTCATTCGGGCTAGGTCAACCTGAGCGATTGCCCCGCGAACCGCCGCTCGACTTAATTCAAAATTAAGCTGAAATAATTTTGATAACCGCTGGTGCTCCCGAAACGCCCTTAAAACACTATCTTCAAAAGCCAAATAGGACCGGCGAGCCTGTTGGTAGCGAAGCAGGGATGCTTGGTAACGGTTTCTTTCCTTAACTTTGGACAGAGGTGTATCCAATTCTATACCAACGCGTAACCGGCTTTCATCCGATTCAAATTGACCAGCACCCATCGAATCAGAACCCAAGTCACCGGATAGAACCAAATCGAGGTCAGTTTTGAGATCTTCCATAGCGAGGTCAGCCTTTCTCCAGACATCGACTAATGAAGCCCGATGATTTTTCCAGTCCATCCGGTAAGAAGCTGCAATTCCAACTGAATCTTTTGGAGAAATCATTATTTCTTCCATAATAATCGATTCCAAGCGTGCAGATGCCTTAACCAAGGAGAGCTCTAACAAGGTGCCCGAGAATCCATTCAGCAAAAGGGAAAACCTACCCCGGGCCATTTCCAAGGGCAACGACTCAAATTCATTTTCCCATTGTTCAAGATTTTGATAAAAAACCAACAGGGAGGTACTCACCCCTTCAATCGTAGANTTTAGTTCTTCCAATAAACCATCGAGATCCTGATCTCGAAAAGCTTCCTCCCCCATCCCNAGCTCTTTTAAATCAGACCGTTTTCGCAAACTGGCAAAGCCATTCTTTCTCAGAGGTAACACCTGCTGGAATTTCGATAAATCTTGCCTCANGCTTTTCATNCTTCGTTGGGTNCTCACCCGCATCCCNTTTATTCGGTTCAAAGATGTCAGCAAAGATTCGCGGGTACTCACTTCCTCCGAGTTTCTAGTCGCGGACAAAATCNGATTCACCTCCTCCTGCAATTCAACAAGTTCTGAATCTGTAAGCCTAAAGCTTTCAATATAATCNTCCATTACCCGCATCGATAAATCCGGTGGAAGCCCGAGAAACATCTTATAACCGTCCAATCGATTGGCAAAGGATGATTTCGCGGCCAACAGTCTGCTTTGTCCGTTAAAAAGTGCCTGCCGTGCTTGATCCACCTGTAAGCGGTTGCCAATCCGGCCCGCTTCAAATGCCGCCTCCAATTGTAAAAGGCTATCGTTAAGTTTGGCCACATTCGCTTCCTGGTTTCGAATCCTTTGCAGTTCTTGAACCAAACCAAGAAATCCCGAAACCCCAGTCGAGGGAGGAGAAATTGGTGAAATACCACGCTTAGTCCCAACGCTACCTGCCGGGTTGGAACCTAAGACAACATTTAGAAAAAAGCCTTGCCTAAACTGCTCCAAGCTTCGGGCGTCGGCTAGTAAAGTTCGCTCACTCTGAGTCAGTTGTTCCAAATAAATTCTTCGACTTGCCCCACGAAGTAAAGGCTGGGTTATGGTAAGGTTAGCCAGAGATCCGCCAACCTCAACATCTCCCCCACTCAGTTCGATACTCAAGCGATTTGCAAGCGAAGCTACCCACGTGGTTCCTTTTCCTGCAATTCCACGAAAGCCCGCTTTTGCTCTCGATTGAAAATCAGATGCATCCTCATCAACTTCCTGACTTACTTGCCCCGAAACTCCAGCAAATGGAACGGGCCCAAGCTGAAATCTTTCATAAGTCACATCCAGAGCCGACAGGTATAAAGCCTCCTTCTGTTGCTGAAATTCTCTAGAATGGAGCAGGGCCAATTCCATCGATGTTTCCAGATCAAGGAGAACCGAGCCATTGGCATCGACTGGTAAGGATTTCCTCCACTGCCGGTTTTCCAGAATGCTTGATTCATTTCCATCCTCATAGGCATCATTCTTTTGTATCCTCAGGGTAATTTCCCGAGAGATGTTATCATCCATGGGAGGAACCGGAAGAGTATCCCTTTCTGGGAAAACCAATCGTGATTGTTCACTTGGTTCCCAGTCAAAACCTGGAACATCCTCCAGCAGTTTACGTACTTCTTCATCTGCTTTTTTAGGGTCAATCTTTCGAACGCATCCCGTTTGACAAATGGAAAGTATCAGTACAACTGGGATAACCAGCAAACGAATGGAAATTCGGAGATGAAAAAATTTCAAAACTCTACTTCTCCCCGAAGAAAGGTCTCGGACTTTCCGATTAGAACGACTCGGTCCCCCTTGAGCTCACAATGTACTTCTCCGCCCCGCGAGGAGGCTTGCCAACCGGTCAAACTATTCTTTTTTAGTTTGCTGGCCCAATAGGGAGCCAGCATACAATGAGAGGATCCTGTAACTTGATCCTCGTCTATACCCACACGAGGACCAAAAAACCTGGAGATGAAATCATATCCGGCGTTTTCAGTTTGAGCAGTTACAATAATTCCACGACAATTCCTGATTCCTGAAAGAATCCGGAAGTCTGGATTTAAGGCCTCAATCCTCTCCTCCTCCGAGAAAACGCACAGGCAGTCCATTCCCACATAAACCTGATCAGGATAAGAGCCCAAACCTTCTACCAATAGGGGTGAAATCGAGGATTTTCGGTAGGAAAGAGCAGGCATTTCCAGGGCAACGGATTGTTTCCCTCTTTTTTGTGCCTTTAAATTTCCCGCCGAACTTGAAAAAGTGATGGCATCTTTATCACTTGCGAATCCCTCTTGGTATAGTACATGAGCGGCAGCTAAGGCGGCATGTCCGCAAAGATCAATCTCTACAAGCGGTGAAAACCATCGAATAGACCAAGCCCCGTTTGGAGATGGAAATAAAAATGCGATTTCGGGCAGATGAACTTGGGTTGCCATTTTCTGTAACTCATCAGTCGACAACCACTCCTGCAAAATACATACTCCAGCAGGGTTTCCGGAGTATGAATTCTTGGAAAAAGCATTAACGCAAAAGTAAGGATACTTCATAAGNGTCGAAGGACATTGCCCTTTNTCAAAAGAAGGTTCAATGCCAAAGCCATTAAAAACNAGATTTTGAAGAAACTTTCCTTCCCAAGAGGGAAAAGAATGCCNAATNCGAAATCNNAGGAGCNGTTTCTTATTATGCAGGATCTACTTCCCAACCGGCACGATACACTTTGCTTATCAATTGATCGGTGTCGGCCCGGTTGGTTTTTAAATTCTCNGCATCCCAGGTAAATTTCCCACCCGCCTGCATGGCAACATTTCCGAGAAGAATGGACTCNGTCATATTTCCAGCGTAATCAAAGTTGGACATTGCAATTTTAGGATCATTTTCCCGAATCGCCTTGACGAGCTCTTCTTTCATTCCGTTATCACCTTGTCCATTTCTGGGTAAAGTTGGTGATGGTTTTTCCACCTCATCCTTTTNGTACCACTTTCCATCTTTAAAAACTTTCCAATCGGAACCATAATCATTGGGAGAATAGACCGTTCCATCCGTTCCAATTAACAAAAGGCCACTGTTTTTAGGGGTTTCTCCATGAAAATAGTCCATCGGCGGTAAATTTTTAATTCCCTTATTATCTTTTCCATTATTTCCAATTTTACCTTCGTACCAATGGAATTTGATCGCTCCTCCCATTTCTGTCTTAGGGAAATGCATATGCACCGTTGCCCAAGAGGGAAAAGTTTCATCGTTGATCGGTCCCGTATTCACCGATTCAATTTTGGTTGGCTGGGTAAGGCCACAACCCATAAATGCCAAGTTTGTCGTATGACAAGCCATGTCGCCCAAAGCACCCGTCCCGTAATCCAACCAACCACGCCATTTGAAAGGCGTGTAACAGGAATGATAAGGTCTCATCGGGGCCGGTCCGATAAAGGAATCCCAATCCAAATGGGAAGGCACATCCATCTTTTCAGCGGGTCGTGCGATAATCTCTGGAGCCTGTGGCCATACAGGACGGTTGGTCCAAGCATGGATTTCCTTTACTCTTCCGATACCTCCAGCCTGGATATATTCGGCACCCTCCCGAATCCCGTCCGAAGCGGTACCTTGATTACCCATTTGTGTACAAACGCCTTTCTGCCGGGCAATTAGAGCAAGCTGCCGAGCTTCCCACACCGTATGAGTCAAGGGCTTTTGGACATAAACATGAATGCCCTGCCTCATGGCCATCATCGCAGCTGGAGCATGGGAATGATCGGCAGTGCTCACCGTGAGGGCATCAATTTTATCTCCCAGTTGGCTCAACATTTCCCTAAAGTCACTGAATTTAACTGCATCCACATGTTTTCGAACCGCAACATCCAGACGACGGGAATCAATGTCACAAGCGGCGACTACATCCCCATGCATCGCTAATCCATCAAAATCACCCTTCCCTTTTCCTCCTACTCCAATACCAGCGACTTGAAGCCTTTCATTGGCTCCAAATACCCTGGAGGGCAGGAATTGAAAAGAAAAGGCGGAGGCCGCCGCAGCTCCAATGAAGGTACGGCGTGAATAGTGAAAAGTTTTGGTAGAGCTTGATTTCATAATATTTTTTTCTAAATTTATTCTTCCATGAACGGGGCGATGCAAGAAAAATAAATTGAAAACACTGAGAAATTTGTCTGCGGTTGATTCTATTTTTTGATGCTCTTGAACTTCAAAAATCGAAGGAGGTAACCCATTCTGAAACGTTTTTTAATTCAAGGGAATGACCTGCAGAGCATCTACCACGACATAGCCCTCCGTATCATCATTTTGAAGAGAAACTTTGTAGGACTTTCCTTTCAAGAAATCAAAAGAACCTAAAGAATGCCAAATTTTCTCCACGCTTCCTTTTTTTCTTTGGTCTACAAGAATTTCTTCGAGCCCCTTTTCATCTTCCACCAGATATTTAACCTTACCGGCACGATTCCCGGAGGGAATATACGAGATTCGTAATTCATGAAGACCATTTCTATCAGTCAAAAATGGAAATTCCGCCTTCCTCATCCCCTTCCCTCCATTCCCATCATGAAAATAGCCATCTCCCACAAAAGGTCTTAAAGATGAACTTTTCGTCCAGTCTCCAAGAAGATTAACTTGCTCACCCTCCACCACCACTCCGGATAAAGTTTGCGGGTCAATTCCTTGGCCACTGGCAATGAAATCATTCTTTTCTAATGCCAAAACTTGACCGTCATCCANTAATTTATTCTTTAGCTTTTCGTAGGAAACCCGTTGAACGATGACTCCATCTTCAATCGCCAGGGAAGCCGCCGTGGCTGCAGAATGAGCAAGGATCATAAAAACCGGTTCCATCCGCACCGAGCCAAATGCGATATGAGAGGAGGACAAACAAACTGGGACTAACAAGTTTTTACATTCCTCCTCTTTAGGAATCAGAGACTTGTAAGAAATCTGGTAGGGACCTCCCGGGTCGACTTGGACATCCCCTTCATTCAAGACATAGGGTTTCCCGCTCGTATCAGTGGCAACATAACGTTGCACATTATGGGAATCCATGGTGTAGGAGCCCATGCCCACAGAATGGGGAGTTTCCTTCAACCCTCTCAAGTGGTGCTCCGTTGTCACAAAGTCACTCACCATCCTTCGCGCTTCTCGAACATAAATTTGATGGGGCCAATTCCCTTGATCCTCAAANTCATCCTTGGCCAATCCCCAACTGGACATTTTGGAACGAATTTCTTCGGGCACTCGTGGATCATTACACAAGAAGTAAAAATAGCCTTTTTGATAAGTTTCATGCTCCGCGATAATACGATCCCGCTCATCATAGGATGCTTCTGGATAGGCGTAGTTCATACCAATATTATCGGTGCTGAATGGACCATGATTGTTGGTATCGGTCTTAGCATTTGGAATCGGATCGAATTTGCCGAAAACATGAGTCGAGCCTTTCAATAAGGTTCGGAGTAATAACTCATATTGAAGAGGATCATATTTTTCTGGTTTTGGAAAAGGTCGCCTATTCTCTTCGACTTGAGTCAAACAAAGACGAAAATTATAGGCCTGCATTTTCGTATCTCCACTTCCTTCCACTCCCGGGGGCTGATCGCTTATTCGGGCAAGCAAGCCACTACTCGGATCACCCTCGATGACAAAAGGGTCAATTTTTCCTTTAAACTGGTGGGACCGGGCTGCTCGTGTTTGAACTCCGCTGAGGGTCTCCCCGTAGACTGAATTGGCTTCCCGACCAACAAAATAAGAGACCCCTGCAGCAGCCATTAAGTCTCCTTCGTAAGTACAATCCAAAAACATTTTACCTTCATAGCGATTCCCGGACAAGGTAGTAATGGCCCGAATTACACCATTACTAATCTCCACCCCCCTCTCCCGGTCTAACCACTCGTTTCTAATGACATCCAGATCGTGCTCCTTAACCCAAGTTTCAAAGATCTCTTCTGATACATGGGGTTCAAAGATCCACATCGTTCTTTTTGCACCATCAATTGCTGGGGTTCCTTGACCTCGATTCCCATAATCTTCCATAGCCTGCCAAGTCCACGAATCTACACTTTGATAATGTCGCCAGACCCGATGGTAAAACTCGCGGGCAAGTCCCCCAATAGCCTCTTTCTTTCCACTATCTGTCCATCCCAGACCACTCGAAGAAAGGCCGCCTAAATGAATATCCGGAGAAACCACAACCACAGAATTCCCCATTTTTTTGGCCTGAACAGCCGCGGTGATTCCAGCCGAAGTACCCCCGTATACAACTATGTCTCGAACTCTTTCCTCACCCCGAACAAAAAGGGACCCCAAAAATAGGAACGACAAAAGCCTGTATTTTTTTATGTTAAAAAACGCCAATTTACACATCACAGCACAAGATTTGACTACTATAATTTCAGTCTCGTTCAAGAATAAACAAAGATATCCGCAAAAAAATCCTTAAAATAGAAATTAAAGTAGTGAAGCCTATGATTCGATTTAATCAGTGAATCGATTCATGAAAATGAATCCAGTGCTGGGGAGATTGAAGAAAAGACATAGGGGAATTCTGCCTCTATAAGTTTGCGGGAAACGACTTTTCTACTTTTGAGCACCAAGTCAGGGGCAGTTCCCATCACCATGGTACCGAGATAAATCGCTGGGGTTGGGGCTGGAAAACCAATACCCAGAGGGGCGAATCGTTTTCTCATCTCCCGCATAAAGACAGCATTTGTTACAGGATTTGGGGATGCCAAGTTTACCGGTCCACAAACCTCTTCCCTTTCCATTAAAAAACGGGTCACTCCCACCCAATCATCGACATGCAACCAGCTAATCCATTGATTGCCTGGTCCTTGCCTTCCTCCCAGACCAAGNCNTGTCAGGCGNCGCAGCACCGGGAAGGCNCCACTNTCTNGCCCCAAGACTATACTAATTCGTAAGGAAACTTGGCGAACTCCNGGAATNTTAAAANCATAAAAAGCTTTTTCCCATGCCCTGCCAACCTCTTCCGAAAANCCTGGGGCTTCCGTCGNACTAAATTCATCATGAGGGGGAAGGTCCCCCCTGAGATCATCGTAAAGAGTCGCTGTACTGGCATTNAACCAAGCCANGGGAGGCTTCCTGCAATCGGTTACTGCNTGACCCAAGATACGGGTGGCATCAACCCTCGAGTTCAGNATAAGGGCTTTATTNTCTNGGGTATACCTGCAATCCACNGAACGCCCNGCNAGGTTAAAAAGAGCNNNNGNNNCNTCGAGNTCACTTGCCCAACCCCCTAAACTTTTNCCATCCCACTGNACNAANCGCCCNGCAANTTTTGGNCCATGATCTTGNCGACCAAGTACCACANCCTCATACCCANCGCTGATCAAAGAGCGGGCTAATTTTTGTCCCAAAAATCCGGAACCTCCAGCGATAATCACCTTACCAAGAAATTCACTCATGGAATGGATAAGTCTGAAATCTTTTGGACAACATCTGCAACCTGATCATCATCAATGTGTAAATGAAGCACAAATCTAAGAGTGTTTTCATTCAAAGCAAAACAGAGAAGGCCC
>NHDN01000057.1 GCA_002171765.1 Verrucomicrobia bacterium TMED60 | reverse complement strand
GATACAGGCTCGTAGGAATTTTTTTGGAGATTTTCATAAATGATTTCTCCAAATTCATTAACCAAGGGCCCTGTGCTTCCAGAGTAATCGTAACCCTCGTCCTCAAAACGGGCAGGAATCACCAAAACCTTTCTAAAGCCATCAATCGTCGTCGTGCTTTGGCTTGGTTCATCCTCCAGCTGATATTCAATTACAAAGGGCAATCTATAGCTGCCGTTGATATCGACCCAACTTCCATCTGAAGTGGACCAGTTCATGGCGGCATAGTCTTGGTTTACATTACTTGTGGAGTTGGGTTCTTGGTTATTGAACCAATTTTTATAGGAACTGCTGTTCACATCGGTTCCATCCAACCACTTCCAATCCCCTTCCGTTGCATTCAATTCGATGAATCTGGATGCATTGGTTTCAATTTCATAGAACGAATTATTCTCATCTTCATAATCGGATGCTCCAACCCATACCAGATCAACTTGATTTCCGCTTTCATCAAATCCTGGGTAATTGACCTGATCCACATCAAGCAAACTTCGGATAAAACTATTCTCAACCGCTGAGTCGATAATGACAAGTGTACCGTTGTTTTCCTGTGCTGCAGACTTCGCTTCTTGCCAGGTAGAAGGTGTGGGTACAAGTGCATACTTCCTGTCATAATAATCGGTCAGTCCGGAACTGGTTGCGATTTTCGGATAACGGATCGGGATCTGTCGAAAAAAGGCTTGTTGCTCTGCCCTACTCACTTCTTCCATAAATAGATTCAATTCTTCCACATTCGAATAAAGAATCTTTTTTCCACCAAATATAATTTGATTACCTAAATCTGATTCCATTTTTTGAATCGGGTGGTCAGATATAGCAAAGTCATTTCCCAACGAAATTCCCCAAGCAGACAAACCTTGAATTGAGGGTAGATTCCGCCTTTTTCCATATACCCAGGCTCGAAGCTTAGTGCCATCTTCAAGAGTTGCATGCCGATTCATGTAGCCTCCAAGATGTTCAGGGTCATAACACACATGCATAGCTTTTATGTCTACGAAATCTGACTTCCACTCCTCCATGTGCTTTTCCATTGAAGAAGGCAAGGTTTTCAGGACTTGGGGGGCTAGTGCTAGTTGAATTGCTTTCCGCGGATCTCCTCGAATTATTCTCTGTAAAACTTTAGAACGCCTCAGGGCCAATTGCTCACCTCTTGAAACAAGAGCTTGAATTTCTTGATGACCTGAGTCTTTTTTTTCCAGATCTAGGGAGTGCAATTGGAATTGTTTTAGCCAATTCGCAAATTCGGAAAATACAGCATCTTTAGATAGGTCTCGGTAATCAATTTGGCACCATTCTTTGAATGAATTTGAGTATTTTTCAGATGATACAGGAGATATCCCATCCAAAAATTCAGTATTTTCCTGATAGTCGGCTGTTGGGGTCGGGCTTATATTCTTTGATTCGTTTTCTTTTTTAAAAGGGTAAAAAGATAGGAAGACCCATAAGGCAGCCAAAACAGTGCCTGTTGCAAACAAGACACTTACCGAATTTTTTTGGCTATTTCTAAACATAAGTCTAGTTGAAAATAAGTATTATAAATCGGGTAGTGTACTGAGCTGTAGATGAAATTTTACAAGAATTTAAGTANCTTTGNATAAATCTTATCTGAGTTGGGGCTGNAAAAGNNAAACTCATTNTAAAATATAGTTGTTAAACNTAAAAAACTCAAAGNAATATTACATTAGTGCTNTGCTAGAAAATCTTTCGAAGATAAAGAAATNAAATCCGCTTATCTTANATTATANAACAAGCTTGAATTTNGGTNCCTNACAGGGTTTTTAGAAAGATGATGATAGTNAAATAACTGGGCTGAGGTTAAAAGATACATATGTCCTCCAAAAAGCTTTCCTTATGCAATGTTGTGATAGGTCATCCNTTTGATTAAGTCTTTGGGTGATGAAGATGGCCTTGCAGATAACATGGTTTAGTTTAGCGAGATGGGCTATTGGATTAAAATGTTAAGTTTTGTGTTAGAGATTCTTAGCATTAATTGCATATATAAAACATGAAAAGAGATTAAAAATCATAATAACTTTCTAGTTATTCAGTTCCGACTGTTTCCTTAAAGCTTCTCCGAATAGTTCCAGTGGGGGTCATAATCACAGGATCTTTAAAGATGGATTGAGGACTGATGTTTTGAATGGTCTCCCGAACCGGTGATCCACCTCTTGATACAATATTTGCACTGACGAAAATTAAAAGGTTCCGTTTTTGATAACTTTCAGCAGAAGATTGAAAAAGACGACCTANTANAGGAATGTTTCCAAGCACAGGGATTTTNTCATTTACGGTTTTCACTTCTTCCCGAGTCAATCCACCAATGACCACGGTGGCTCCATCGAAGATTGTCACCGTGGTTTCCACTTTTCGGGTAGAGAAAATAGGCATCAGGTTTCCTGATGGTTGAACGATAGTCTTGGTATCATTAATCGCTGCGGAAGGCCCACCATACTCCACAAAACCATCAAACTCTGTAACCTCTGGTTGAAGAAACAAATTGATAGAATTGTATTTTTCAACTTTGGGTCGAACAAATAAAATNACTCCTACTTCTCGGAAACCCTGCTGTTTTCCTTCCGGGGCTACATCGCCAAATTCCGGGGTAGCAGATCGTACCGTAACTCCTCCTCCCGCATTTCCCCCACCCTGACCACCATTGTTATTTACTTGAGGAGGTTCAGGGGCTTCATACTGAATAGGGTAGATAAACTCTTGGGCAATGGTGATCGTTGCTTCTTCTCCATCGACTACGGTTATTCTGGGAGCACTCAAAAGGTCGGTTCCTTGTTTGCGTTGAAGTGCACTTATCAACAATTGTGCTTGGCTTCCACCAAGTATAGCACTTCCGGTGCCTCCTGAGAATTGGAGGCTATCACGCGAGGACTGTATAAGCGGGCTGACTCCCGAACCAATGTCTACAAAACCGGGAAGGACAGGAGCTGGTGTTGGTAGAGTAAAGCTCGCTTGTGGGTTAAGAGAGTCACTAATTACAATTTGGCTGACCTGACCGGTATTTGGGCTATGTGCTTGAGCAAGGGTTCGGGTATTTCCCTGCAAAGTGTTGTCGAAAGTAAACATCGGGTTACCCCTTACATCAACCACTGGGTTGCCAGTTTGTGNATCAACCTGATAAGCTGGGTTAGACCAGCCAAATTGCCAGTCGAAACTAATTTCATCCAGTGCACCCTCTTGTACCTCTAAAAACTTGGTTTCGATCTCTACTTGCTTACTCGTATCTTTATCTAGTCGGGCTAAAATTCTTTCAATTTTATCGAGGGTTCTACGGTCATGAGTTACGATGATGAGGAATCCGTCAAATGCAAAACGATGTCCTTTACTTTCATCAAAGGTAATACCAGCTGCCTCGAGGTATGCCCTTACTTTGAGGTCATCTCCATCCCCGGCACCACCCATGCCACCTCCTCCAGCTGCAAAGGGATCGGCTGCCCCTCCACCGCCGCCACCATCGCCGGAACCACCCGTCATTCTNCGCACGGTTCCTTGAGTTATCTCATATTCTTCGGTTTCCAGCCTTCTACCCTGTATACTTCCTCCCGTTTTAGAAATCACGATGGCATTGGGCTCAATTTCATAAGTCCAACTGATTGACTCCGTAATGACTGAAATTGCATTTCCTAACGACATNGGAATCAGCGTAATGGTAACTTTGGGAAATTCCTCGCCATCGGGTGGTTTTTTGGCGTACATCAAAAGTCCCTTTTTGGNTGGGTCGGGCTCNGTAAGGTCTCCTTGTTTTGCAAGTCTCTGGAGATCCATGATTACCTCTGGTAAGGGCGTTTCAAAATAGGGTTGCGGTGAAATTTGGATGAGATTGAGCTTATCTTCGCTTTTCGAAGTAACATCTTTTACATCCGCAGTTTCTTCGACCACACGGTCAAAAACCTTGGGCCGCTCCCATTCTCGNTCAATTTCTTCAAGCATTTCCTGCCTCGTTTTTAAATATCCCAAATAGCTCTCTTCTTGCCTAATTTTCGAAATTCTTCGAAGCATTTCCTTCGCCTCATAATTGTCCGAAAATCGGGTTTCAATGGCCCGGTAAGTTTCGGTTGCCCCCATTAAGTCGTTATTCACAAATTGCACCTTTGCCCGCATTAGCAGCTCGTCCAGTTTCTCATTATCATCTTTCCACTGCGGAGAGAATTCAGTGATATCCCTGCGATATGGATCCCTTTTGTCAGCTTCTATTCTTTCCGAAAGTTTATCGGCCAAATCCAATTCCTTCTCTGCAGCNCGGTTTCCTCTGGTTTCCTTTAAGCCAGGTCTTCCNAAAGATAANGTNTCCCCTTGNATATTTTTATCTTGATGNAANCCTANTTTGAANGCGTCTAANTATTCNTTTGCTTTTTCCCAATCTTTTTTATCCCGAAAATCTTCCGCTTTTGNCAAATTGATNCGATTCTTTACNAAAGATGCCTCTAAAATGAGNGGCCAAGTTAAAGTATTTGGCTCCAGATAATTCATTATTTTTAAGAGATCCGCCTCNGCTTCATCGTAGTTTTTCTTTTTTATATTTTCACGAGATTGTTCNAGAAGNTATTCCGCNTGTTTTGCTTGCTCACGGTTTTTTTCCAAAGCCTTCTGAATCTCCGCATCATAATCCACCTCAGGGCCAATACCCAAGGTTTCGGTTTCTGCCTCTCTGCGATTGTCTTCNATTCTTTTGTACTNTACCACCNAGNCCTGCACTTCTGATACCTTGCCCTTGAGCATCGCTTCTCCCATTTTGTACCAAGTGATCTGCTGCTTTGCTTTATAAAGATCACTGATCATGGCAATCGTCGAATATCCTTCTGGTAAAGTGGAGAGTGCTTCATTCAGCAACTCATCCGCTTCGTCGTAGCGACCGTCTTCTCCTGCCTTTCTTGCCTTGATCAATAATCTTTCACTCTGCCGCATTGNGGAACTAACATTGGCTTGTTCCCGTTCCATTAATCTTTCAAGNTCCGGTTTTGANTCATCTTCTGGAAGTCCNGCTTTGGCNCTTATTTCAGCNAGATCTTTTTTGGCNTGGTCCAATTCTTTGACTAATTTTCCAACTAAAGAAATGTCTTTAGGTCCTTCTTTGTTCAGGACGACCTCACGTTTTCTTTTTCGTTCACTTAATTCAAGGGCAACATTTTCTCTATATCTATCAAGAAATTGACTGGCTAAAGAAAACTTTTTCTCGCGCATCGCTTTGGTTGCGAGCTCGTAATATAACTTAGTCTCTTGCTGCCTAATTTGACTGAGGTAAAATTTATTTTTTTCGGTAGCTCCAATGTTGGTCAACGCGGACTGAACNAATGCCTGGGCCTTTTCCAGGTCCCCACCATTCGCTAGCTCTCTTATTTGCCTTAATAGGCTTACTAAATTTGTATCGGATCCAATGTTATAATTATCGCCCAATTCGGGACTTGAAAGGATCGTTTCAGGTTCCGATTGTTGCGGTATATCTATATATGGAATTGTAGTAACATTGGAATTTTCCTGAGCAAAAACCTGGCAAAGGGAAACCGTCGATAATATGGTTACAAATAAAATAAAGTTTGGATTTNGCATCAATCAATTGGGGCAATGGCTGATATCTTATAACAAACTTGATTCCATAGATTCGTGCATCAGGGTCAATCTCGAAAAAACGAATCTNCATCTTTAACCACAAATTAAATTTGAGCCTGTTTTGATAACTAAGGTAATTCCAGTAGCTCTTTACTCTCTAGTTCTTGCCCTGGGCCTTTTTTAAGAACCAAAATATTTTTTTCCGTGGGTTCAATTTTTAGTACAGAATACACCCTGTCACCAAAATCAAAAGAAATTCCTTCATCTTCGGTTGTAAAAGAAAAGGTTTTTCCCTCTAGTTCTTCTATAGTCATTCGGACTTCTATTTTGATATTTCCCGCAAATACTTCCGTCATTTTATTGTTTATCTCAAAGGCATCACCGCCTAACTTATAATCTTTAACCAAAGCCCTCCCAATAGTTTGTAGACCTCCAGTTCTTTCGTCTCTGTATTGTTGAACTACAAATTTTTCCACGGTTAATTGTTTGTCTTCATCTTCCTCCGTGGTGCGGATCAAAGAAGGCTGCCCAGCTTTTCTGTCCAATAATTTTTTATAGGGAATACCCACTTCCAGTCTATTCCTTGCATTATCCGCAGAGGTGGGGGAGTTTTTTACGAGAGTATCCTCAAAATAAGGGGTCTCTCCGATCCAACTCACCAGCCGGTAAGGATAAGGCTCATTGGAGAATCGGATCAGTTCCATGCCAAATGGTTCTTCTTCAGATGTTGTCGCTATGGGGTCCTGCGGTTGACTTGTTGATAACTTTCCATCCACTAAATAAATGACAGGTGGAGTAAAAAGGTCATATATCGATTCATTATCCTCCAAATTGCTCTGCTCCCATTTTATTCTGTCATTGATTTCCACATCTAAATCTTCCGTGTTTTTACTTTGATAAAAAGACAGAGCGAAATCTTCTAACTCATATTGAGAGGGAGAAGTGAAGACGACTTGGTGATCGCTTCGAACAAATCGAATTTCAGAAAAAGAAAAATTCTGATTAGAGCGGCCGATACTAATGGTGAGGGGTTGGCGAAGTTTTTTCCACCCTTCTCCAATTCGTAAATTTTCTTGGGAAGAAAGCCTCCCTTCAACCATCTCTCCGTTGGTCAGAAAAATTTGTATAGTTGCCTTTCTCCTGAGAATAATACCTTCAATGCTTATCTTTTCACGTATGGAGCCATTATCTTCCATGACTGTAATTTCTTGGCCTGGCATGAGAGAGTGAATATTTTTGAAGGTAAGTTCGGCTATTCCCTGGTCGATATCTAATTCATAAGGTAAAGATACGGCCGCATTCAATTTTTCTGGTGTATGATCAGGTCCACCTAAAATCCGGGTCAATGCAAAGTAAGCAAGTAGAATTACCACTACGGCGAGAATCAATTTCTCGTAATGATCTTTTAATTTACTCACCGTTGGAAATTAGTAATTTTGCCTCTTCAATTTTATCAGTATTCCCGGAGGTCGTAAAGAATTGCTCTAAAACTTCTGGATCTCCTTTTTCCCAAATAGACTTGCTGGTGAAAAGCTGTTCTACTCCGTTATTAATTTCTGTAATGTATTCGATCAAAAAAGAAAACTCTGAGTTTACATCTTTTACAATGGGAAGAGACTCCTTTTTAGAAGGTGTAAAATCTTCACCACTATCTCCAAAAGGATTCGGGGTAAAATCATTTACCACCCTAGAAGGTTCTGCCTCAACCAAATCTCTTCTTACTGTCAGGTTTCGAAGCATAAAAGGAGGCCTGAGTTCATTCATGAAATTTCGGGCGTGCTTGGATTGTCCTTTAATGGTTATCAAGAAAACTAGGCTGCTTAATTTTCCTTTTTCACGAAGTAACAATTGTTGTTCAACTCCCATGGTCAGTTGGTCATTCTCAATATGGGTAAGATCTATCTTACCGGCTGCCTCTCTCAAAATTTGGACGATCGAAAGTTTTTGTGATTCAATGGTCGATTGAGTAATGAATTCAACCATCTCTTTTACAATTTTGGCCTGTACCCCGAGAATTTTTGCCTCCTCTTCACTGAAGCTAGGCCAAAACCCATCATAGGCCGAAAATCCAAAACCATAATTATTTTCCGGTTTTTTATTGGTATCTCCAAAACCAATGGTAGGAGATTTTGAACTACTTACTGGTAATTCAATTTCGGCAGACAAGCATCTCGATCTCAAGGATGTAAATAATCTAGTAATATCAGCATTCACAGATTCCGCAGACTTCTTGCTCCATTTGCTCATATGGTTTTCTCTGGAATTAAGAATATTTTTCCAAAAGATTGATTGTTTCTTTTCTACATTGGCGAGAGAAGAAAGTTCTATAAGAGAAAGTTCGCTGTCACTATCTAAATTTTGGAATGAGGTTAGTTCTTCCTGAGTAAAGGTTTGATTACTCCATTCTCGCTGTATATCGGTTGATACTTGTTCAATATCATCTGAGATACCAGAGGAAAAGATTGCAAGGGTTACGAAAACTGCGAGCCCAATAAATAAAAAGATAAAAAGCATTATTTGTTCTTTAATGAATTTCACGCTCTTAAAGGTTGGTGGTTATTTCGTATTCAAAGTGAGTGAAATACTTGCCAAATAAGTCTCCCTTTCCCTCGATGGAAAATACTTTTCTCTCTATTTTTTCCACCACCGAGACTCCATTTAGATACGCAGTTAAAGCCTCTTGCTTTTNACTATTNAGATCGATCAAGGTATTNCTCTTTTCTTCATCAGATGCACTAAGTTCTTCTTCGCTTGCCCGAACTAGATATCTCCCTGAAAGTTCCAGTTTTATCTTATTTTTTGCTTCCTCCATTGACTCTTTTGGCACCCGCCTTGCGCCCTTTGTTGATTCAATTACTAAGGTCAAATTATCAAACCAAGTATCTTTCACTTCNGGATGATCNAANGTTCCTTGCAACTGATTAAGCAAATCNTTTATTTGCCAACAAGTTTCCTGNTTTCGTACGAAAGGTAAATTCTTGTTTTTTACTTCATCTGCTAATCTATCNGTGAAAAGAAATTTTTCATGTTTTTTCTTNTTCTGTGAAAGCTCNAGTTCNATTTCTTCCGTGGTTNNAATCTCGCGGGCATGAAANGTTTTAAGCTTTTNAAGTTCTCCGNTAGACTTNANGAGTTGGGGTAAGGGCAANAGNGAGAAAATAATGCACGCGGCATAGAGTAATGGNTTCTTTTTCTTGAATCCTAAACTTGAAATCTTGGACGAAGGAAGCANNTTNAGTGCAGGTGCAAACCTTTGTGGTTTCGTCCTCCATAAAGAGAGAACTCGCNAGACCAACTGGNTCACTNAACATAAAAGGTATNAGNGACTGCATTTCTGGAGAAATNTTCGGCCCCATGTTCAGGANTTTAGTAGGGTCNAAATAATCAATACTAAGTTGTTGGCTCTGACTGATATACTCTGGCAATTGACGAAGAAGGGCTCCTCTGCCAGCCAAAAAGATTCGTTCAGGTGCCCTCCCCTTTTTCAGTCTCTTGTAAGTTACAATGGAACGAGTAATTTCCTGGCTAGCTCGAGCTAGGAATTGTTGGGCACANGATTCTATATTCTGGATGTTGGGATCCTCGGGAGCAAGTGCCATTTGGCCCGAAAAGTAAGATTTTTTTACCTCTTCCGCCTTTTCAAAAAGAACACCCAATCGATCCGCTAAATTCTGAGAAAGTGCATTTCCACCTACCGCAATGCTGCGGATAAGAAATCCGGTAGGATTGATAAATAACAAGTTGGTGGATTTTGCCCCCATGTTGACCACGAGGGTTTCACTTTCATCCAAACCGATACCTGATGCCCGCAACGCATTATAATCAAGAATGGGTGCAGGAGTAATTTGAATGGGAGCTAAACCCAACAACACCAGTTTTTCACAAAAGGACTCAGCAACTTCTGGTTTAACCGCAAAGGCTAATATCTCTTGCTCCACCCCATCGTCGTCTATAATTTGATAGTCCCAAATTAATTCAGCCAGAGGAAAGGGCATTTTTTGGGATAGCTCGAATCCCACGATTTTATCCTGCTTATCCTTTTCCACTCGAGGAACGCGAATAGTCTTGGTGAGCAAAAAACTTCCTGGAAAGATAAACCTAGCATTTCCCTTAAGCTTTAGTTCCTCGCAAAGTTCTTGGATACCAGAAATAACAGCATCAATCCAGAGGGTGTCCTGAGTGTAATCGTAGTTAAGTGTATGTAGGCCAACTTTTTCAAGCACAAGCTTGCTTCCATCAAAACTGAAGATGCTAGCAGAAACATGGGAGATCCCACAATTTATTACTATCTCTCGCTTACTTGACATGCTGGTAATATCCGGATCTTAATCCCGCCCTTTGACTGGGCCCATTCCATCCAGATAATTCATGCTAATTTCATGGGCAGGAAGCAGGACTCCTTTATTCTCAGAACTTTTGGAGACTGCTTGGGTTCTGAATGATTCTAAAACTTGTGGGGTTGCCCCACGGTAATTGAAGTAAACGGAATTACTAATATCAAAGTTGGAGCCTTTGTGAGAGATTTCAATGACATACCCAACAGGCTTAACGGTNGCTTCTAAAAAACCATCCCTCTCTGCAATTGGGGTAGGAAATAAAAAATTTGCATTCTTGGTGGATCGTTCAAACTCCAAGGTTCGATATTCTACTTCAGCACTGTAATACTGATAAAAATCTGTTTCCTTTAAACTGGCGTTTGATCCTAGAAGATTCTGCTTATACTTATTTGNAAAACAAATCCACAGCTTCACTTTTATGTCATTGATGAATTTGGGATTGAAAGCTTGAGGAATGGTTGTGGGNCTNCTTCCGTTTAAGGCCTCAAGTCTTGGATGTTTGAGAAATTTAAACGGAACCGTTATTTGAATCCACGAGTCGTTGAGCTTTTTTATCGGTAATTTGGTAGTGATATCCAATTCTAAAAACTCATCTTCCTCTCCAAAAAGTCCCAGACCGGGAAAGGTAAACATGGCTAGTAATACAATAATTGTGAGCGTATTTTTCATAGGGCTTTTGATATTAACGTTTTCAAGGTATATATCCTTCCTTAAGTTGGTGTATTAAAACAAGCAAAAACTCAATGCATTTCAAAATTTCATGTCTTCTTTTTATCAGAAACTTTGAAGATAAGTTGCTCATGCTCAAAAGAAATAAACCACCCAATCTTGGTTTATGGAGCCCGCCAGGCGGTAAACTTGGGATGGATTCTGGTGAATCTCCCGTCGAATGTGCCCAGAGGGAGGCAATGGAGGAAACCGGTCTCATTTTAGGGGAGAAGGACCTTAAACTATTTGGCTATGTTTCTGAGAAGGGTTATGAAGGAACAGGACACTGGTTAATGTTTCTGTTCGACTGTAAAAAACCGATTTCACAATTACCGGAGAGTTTTGACGAAGGCTCCTTTGCCTTTTTTGAGAGAGATGAAATCAAGTTGCTTTCTATTCCNGAGAGCGACCATGAATTAATTTGGCCATATTATGATAAAAGAGACGATGGTGTTTGGGGTCTTCGGGCCGATTGGATGGATGGAAAACCTAATATTATGATTGAATCCAAGCCTAAATAANGAGATAATAGACATACCCACACTTAATTATGGAAGGATTATACCACGACACCACCCCAGACGATTCAATTGAACCCAAAAGTGCAGCACCTTCTCCAGATGCCAAAACCGTGGAAGTTCCTGAAACTGCTAGTGATTCACCACCCTCTTCAGAAACGGACTTTTCTGCTTCTGAGTTTAATGCGGACCTTTCTGTTGAAGATAAGGTACATTTACTATCTCAGATGATTCGAATTAGGCGCTTTGAAGAAAGATCTCTTCGGGCTTACCAACAAGGCCATATCGGCGGATTTCTACATTTATACATTGGTCAAGAGGCGGTTGCTGTTGGCTCTGTTTCTTCTATGGGCCCGGACGANCATGTCATTACNGCATACCGCGACCATGGACANGCCCTNGCAGTTGGGATGGATATGGATGAATGTATGGCGGAANTATACGGGAANAAAACAGGATGCTCTAAAGGCAAAGGAGGATCCATGCATTTTTTTGCTCCTGATAAAAACTTTTGGGGTGGTCATGGTATTGTCGGTGGACAAACACCACTTGGGCTAGGCATGGCATTTGCCCTAAAGCACAAGGGTCTCAAGGGTGCTTGCCTATGCTACATGGGTGACGGTGCCACCAACCAAGGTCCATTTTATGAGTCACT
This sequence comes from Verrucomicrobia bacterium TMED60, assembly GCA_002171765.1. The sequence continues at coordinate 6,831 of NHDN01000057.1, read as the reverse complement.
CAATCTTGCTTCTCTTTGGGACTTGCCGGTTGTTTACATCATTGAAAATAATGGTTATTCTATGGGCACCGCGGAGTCGAGGCATTCTGCTGGAGANCCNTTAGCAAGACGGGGTGATGCNTTTGATATCGATTNTTCAGTATCGGANGGCCATGATATTTATGAGGTTAGACACAATATCGGTGAAGCCCTAAAAAAAGCACATCAATCCTGCAGACCTTCCGTTCTAGAAATTATCACTTATCGATACAGAGGACATTCGGTTGCTGACCCCGATCAAACTTACCGAAGCAAAGAGGAAATTGAAGAATATAAGCAAAACAAAGATCCCATCAGTTTGTTTAAAGAAAAGTTATTACAAGAGGGTTTAATTACGGATGAAAAAATTAGTGAAATCGATAAATCAGCAAAAGATGAAGCGGAAGCCTCAGCAGAGTTTGCAAATGCGAGTCCGTATCCAGATATATCTGAATTAATGGATGACATTTACTGGGAAACGGATAATCCCAAGGACGCAACTTCTGAAGGAACCATGTTTTTCGAGCAACCCCAACTTTAAATTTTAAATGGCGAAAATTACTTATCGAGAAGCCCTCAACCAAGCCCTTTCTGAAGAGATCGAGCGAGATGAAAATGTTATCCTTTTAGGAGAAGAGGTCGCCCAGTTTAAAGGTTCTTATAAAGTTTCGGAAGGTATGCTCGAGCGCTTCGGTCCTAATAAGATCATTGACACTCCGATTAGTGAGGCTGCTTTTTCAGGTCTTGCAGTTGGTGCAGCTATGATGGGTATGCGTCCGGTCGTTGAATTTATGTTTTGGAGCTTTTGTTATGTCGCGTTCGACCAAATTTTCAACAACGCTGCAAGTGTTCGATATATGTCCGGCGGACTAATAAACATACCGATCGTTTTTCGAGGGCCCGCCAATGGCGGAACNAATGTTGGGGCGACACACTCGCATACACCNGANAATTTTGCTGCCAATACCCCGGGNTTGAAGGTGATTTGTCCTACCACCCCTGCGGATGCAAAAGGTATGTTAAAAGCTGCCATTCGNGATAATGATCCCGTCTGTATTATGGAAAATACNATTCTTTACAATATGGAAGGNGANGTACCTGATGATGATGATTTTATTATCCCTCTTGGAAAAGCAAATGTGCTNAGGGAAGGTTCCGACATCAGCATTATTGCTCATGGCAAAGCCGTTCATACNTCTCTNGAAACTGCCACGATTTTACAGGAAAAACACAACNTCAATGCTGAAGTTGTNGACCTCCGNTCGATTAGNCCCTTGGATGTTGATACCATTATATCGAGTGTAAAGAAAACAAACAGGGTTTTATTGGTTGAGGAAAATAAACCTTTTTGTGGAGTTGATTCACAAATTGCGTTTCTTATNCAGGATCANGCATTTGATTATNTNGATGCTCCGATCAANAGAGTTTCTGCAATCGATGCTCCNCAAGCTTACAGCAAGGNCCTCGAGAATGCTCANATNCCNGATGCTAACCGCGTNTTAAANGCCGCANTAGAAATTCTTTAACCCCCTTTTANCTATGGCCCAACTAATTGAAATGCCTAAATTAAGCGACACGATGACNGTGGGTACTGTCGTNAAATGGCACAAAAACAAAGGAGATCCNGTTTCTAACGGTGATATTCTAGCNGAGATCGAAACCGANAAGGCAACCATGGAATTAGAAAATTTTGAGGATGGNATTCTCCTNGAAATATTTGTTGAAGCNGGATTGGAAGCNGCTATTGGAAGCCCACTAGCGGTTGTTGGAGAGGCTGGAGAAGATATATCCTCCNTTATTCCAGAAGAGGATGAGGATCCTGAACCNGNTGCCTCNGAAGAGTCATCGGANGAANANGAGACNCCAACTGNANAAATCGNTGTNGAANCGTCTTCTGAAGAGGAAATAGCCNATGAAGANGTGGATCATCAANTACAGGTTGCCTCTNCAGATCCGATNATTTCTAATTCGGGCAGTTCAAGNNTTGTCGCNTCTCCACTTGCCAAAAAAATNGCTTTAGAAAAAAATATTGATCTTTCAAATNTTGCAGGNTCCGGACCCCATGGNAGNATTATNAAAAAGGATTTGGATAAAGAAAACTTAANGGATGTAATTAGCTCCAAACCAAACTTAGAACCAATANANNATTCCCATATTTCNNCCGGGATTTTAGANNAAAAACGGATCCCNGTATCAAAAATGAGATCTGTGATTGCTTCTAGGCTTNTAGAATCTAAAACCACCATTCCCCANTTTTATCTGCAGAAAGAAATNAATGCTCAACCACTTCGGCTGGCAAGANAAGCTATTAANAACAAANTNGNAGAAAGATCATCGGGTGANGGCCANCAAGCTCCNANGATNTCAATCAACGATTTGGTANTAAANGCTTGTGCAGAAACCATCAAATGGCACCCATCTATTAATACTTCTTGGGAAGATAAAAATATNCANTTTCANGGAAGTGTTAATCTTGCATTTGGGGTGGCCATTGANGACGGTTTACTCACTCCAGTTGTCAANCANGCCGAAAAACTTTCACTCATCGAGCTCTCTGCCCAAGCCAAGACTCTTATAAATAAAGCGAGGGCAAGAAAGCTGTTACCGGATGAGATGCTTGGCTCAACTTTTACAGTCACAAACCTTGGCATGTTTGGCATTGATTTTTTTAGCGGGATTATAAACCCCCCCAATGCTGCTATTCTTTCAGTTGGAGCAAGTTCTCAAAAACCAGTTGCNGGAACCTCCAATAATATNGTTATGGGTGAGACCATGATGCTTGGCCTCAGCTGTGATCATAGGTTAGTTGATGGTGCNATCGCCGCGAAATTTCTCCAGTCTCTATCTGAAAACCTAGAGAANCCTTCCTCTATGTTAGTGTAAGNTGGAGGCTCTTTGGGTTCCCTCAAANATCTATTCTGTANTTCTCTTNTGAGCGTCTTCCAACAACCACGCTCCGATTGAGTCCATCAAGGAATCCACTTTTTCTTTGGAACTTTGCAGGTCTTGGGTTCCGGCATCTCCCGATCCAAAAATATAAAACTTTATTTTCGGTTCTGTTCCGCTTGGGCGGATGGCAATAGAAAATCCATTTTCCAGGCTTAAGATAAGAAAATTCTCCATTGGTAAGGCTTCTTCATCTTCATCTATTTGCCCAGGTTGTAAAAAATCTTGAACACCAACGATCTGAATATCAGCAATCTTTTCGGGTGATTTTTCACGGTAGGATTTTGCAATTTTTCTTATCGTTTCACTACCCTCTGCTCCTTCAAAGTAAATATTTTCTGTTTTTTCCGCGTGATATCCATATTTCTGGTATAGACTTTCAAGAAATTCAAATGCTGTTGACTGGGAAGCTTTCAGAAATGAAAATAGTTCGGCTATTGCTAGCGCTGAAGCATTTCCATCCTTGTCACGCACAAGATCCAGGGGCAGATAACCGTAACTTTCCTCAGCAGCAAGTAACACATAGGTTGAGTATCTGCTCAAGATTTGAATTCTAGTGAACAAATCTGTATTATCGTAATCCCACCCAATGCCCTCTTTTTCTTTGATTTCATAGGTTGCCTGTTCTTCATAATCCCTCAGCTTTTTAGCCATCCATTTAAATCCAGTTTGTGTATTGATGCACCTAATGTTGTTGGCCTTGGCAATTCTGCTTAGCAAAGGACTGGTTACAAAAGTTTTAAGGATAGCAAAACTGGACTGGTTTTCTTCCTTTAAAAGCTGTTTTCTTTTCAGTTGAATTAATCGATATTCTGCAAGCATACATGCTATCTGATTTCCACTAAGGCAGTGAAATTTTTTGTTTTTATCAGGGGCTGCTACTCCTATACGGTCGCAATCTGGGTCACTTCCCATAACTAAATCAGAGCGAGTTTTTTTGGCTACTCCAATTCCCATCTTGAGTGCTTCCGCATTTTCTGGGTTTGGGGAATTCACCGTACTGAAGTTCGGATCTTGTACATTTTGTTCATCTACTACGCATACTTCTACTCCATGGTCCCAGAGTGCAGGTATTGCGGAAATGGCTCCAGTTCCATGAATTGGGGTAAAAACAGCTTTCAGGGACTGGTTTTTAATGACTTCCGGATCAAAAACAGCTTCTTCCAAAACGGCACGATAAGACAAATCGTCAGATGTTTGTAATACCGACACATTTGATGCTTCTTCTGAATCGTCCAGTAATGGAATGAGTTCTTGGATTGAAATTTTCTTGTAGTGATCAACCACAAGATCGGCGTGGGGAGGTATGAGTTGGGCACCGTCTTCAAAGTAAGCCTTAAAACCATTGTCGTGAAATGGATTGTGGCTTGCGGTTATTACAACACCCGCATGAGCATATCTACTCCTCACCGTATAACTTAATTGAGGAGTTGAACGGGGTCCGTCAAAAACCATGGCATAACCTCCCAATTGACTCCAAACCCGAGCAGTTAAGCTTGAAAACTTAGAAGAAAAATGACGAACATCATGTGCTACCACCAAGCGTGGTTGCTCATAAATACTTTTTTCTGCCATCCATTGTTTCAAATATAAAAATAGGGCCTTTGTGGCACGAAGGACGGTCAATTCATTTAAGGTGTTTGTACCGACCGCGGCAAATTCGGGACCCCCTTCTGGCGTTTTTCTTCCTTTTTCCGCTTCGGTTACAGTTTTCCCTATGGTTCTTCCACGCATTCCTCCTGTACCAAAAGCCAAATTTGTATGAAAACGATCATTGAGTTCCGACCAATCTTCATTCTCGATAAGTTCAACAATAGAAAGGGTTATTCTTTGGGGAATCTCTTCGGTTTCTAAAAATTCATTTATATTTTCGAACGATGACTGGAGCAGTTCATTTTGTTCGAGAGCTTTTCGAGCAGAAGTAATTATTACTTCTTTTCCATTTTCTTTGGTTTCCATTATGTGATTTTGATTTTTAAATTTTATTTGGTTTCTTCGGGGAACCGATAAACCCTTTCGCCATCTTTTCCATACCCCAACTCCTGCCTTGCTGTCGCGTCTTGAAAGTCAGGGTCCTTCCTAAGCTTTTCAAGATACTTTCTGTTTGAATTCGCTTCTTTTCTCAATTCTTCAATATCTTTTTGAAGCACTGCTTTATCACTCTCCCTATGAGAAAGTTCGTCTGAAGCATTTTTATAACTAAAAATTAACCAAGCAACAGCACTTAATGCAACCACAACAATTAAGCCACTGAATATTTTTTTTTGGTTCATTGAGTGGAGGAATACGGAATAAGCGAGCAGAGGTATTGCAAGCGATTAAAGTTATACTTTTCCTGGATCATAAATATCGTGAATTCTAATTAATCCCAAAATACTATCCTTTAAATTTTCTACAACGGGAAGAATTGAAACTTGCGACTCTCTATCCTCCATTTCCTTGAGGGCTTCTCCAAGAGAAATATCGGGTGAAATGGTAATCGGTTTGGGGGTCATGATTTGCTTCGCCTCAATGTCTCTAATATCTTCAAATTTTTGGAGAGCCCTGCGTAGATCGCCATCTGTTATTACTCCTACTAGATCGTTATCCTCACCTATTACACATGCTGCACCGAGGGGAAAAGTCGACATTTTCAATACAACATCCTTAATTGAAGTCTTCTCCATAACACAAGCAATTTTATTTGGTTTGTGCATTACATCTTCCACTTTTAAAATCAAATTTCTTCCAAGTTGACCTGCTGGGTGGGTAATTGCATAGTCATTTTCCGAGAAGTTTTTTCTTTTCATCAATGCGGAGGCAATTGCATCCCCCAAAGATGATGCTACAGCAAAACTTGCTGTCGGTACTATCCCCAATGGGTCCGCTTCGATGGTTACCGATGCATCTAAAGCAACATCTACTTTCTCTGCTAACTTACTTTTTGTCTTTCCTAAAATTCCTACAATTAGTGCCTTTCTTTTCCTTAATACTGGTGCAAGGGAAAGAAGCTCCGGAGTTGATCCGCTGTTCGATAGAAATATAACTGGGTCTCCTATTTGGTGAATACCCAAATCTCCATGAACTGCCTCTGCCGGATGTAGAAAACATGAAGGTGAGCCGGTACTGCAGAGGGTCGCAGAGATCTTTTTTCCCAAATGACCAGATTTACCTATACCAGTTACAATTATTTTCCTTTTTGGGGCATCAAGAATATCAATAGCGTTCTTAAAGGTAGAATCTAACTTTTTGGCTGCCTTCAAAATAGATTCTGCTTCTGTGATTAGTACACTTCTTGCGATCTTCAAGTCCTCTTGGTCATTCATTTTTAAATCCGACCATAAACTAGAAACGATATTTGCACCAGAGGAATTAGTGTTGGAAAATTTTGTTCTTGGTTTGTTTTAATTGTTTGTAAGATTGTGGTCTTTAGATTTTTTATTAACACATGTTCCAAGTTACTTTTTCTGATCAGAGTCTCTCCGTATTAAATGATCTTTCTCAGGGAGATCAGTTAAAACTAATGGACACTCTGAGTTCTCTATCGAATACCATTCTCAAAGGTAAGGATTCTGGTATCGGAAAGTTCAACAGAGATGGTAAACTTTTTTACAGATTAAGAATTGATGACTTTAGAATTTATTTCGAAAAAATCGATATTGCTCTTCACTGTCATTTCATTCTTCCAAAAAATTCTCTCAATGACTTTATTTTTCGTTGTAAGTTGCCTACCTCCGAACATTCTAGCCTAGAAAATCATCAAAGCTTTTGGGATTACTTGGACTCTTTAACCAAGAAATAAAATGGCTGTTAATAAGCTTGTCGCTCATTGTTCATTTTATTTCTCTTATTCGCGTTCTAGGATTTTTTCCCCGCCGCTTTTCTTTT
>NHDN01000056.1 GCA_002171765.1 Verrucomicrobia bacterium TMED60 | reverse complement strand
TTGGCCATTATGGATGCCATCTCTCTTCGCTTTGGTGGGGAAAAACAGGCAAGCCGATTTCCGAATCCGATTCAAATCGAAGAGGTACAAGAACACATTCCCGCAGCCTCTCAATTGATTCCCTCTGCCACCCACCCCTCCCTGCTGGAAATCTTGGATATCAATGGGAGCAAAATCGGGCAGGTCGGAAGAAGCTCCCCCCATGCGGATCAGATCATTGGGTACCAGGGACCGGTGGATTCTCTATTAGTTTTTGATACCAATGATTCACTCACAGGGATGAAAATACGATCGAGCTTTGAAAACCCACCCTATGCGGACTACCCCAATGATGACAGCTACTTCGCCTCACTGTTTACCGGCCGGGCCATTGCTCAACTCGCAGATATGAACCTAACTGAGGAAGAAGTCGAAGGGGTATCCGGAGCAACCATGACCAGTATGGCGATGGCCGAGGGTATTGTGAAAACCGCCACGAGTTGGGAGCAGGAAAAGTTGCTGGACCAAGAGGCCAAAAAAGCATTCATCAATTGGAAGGCTAGGGATTATGGATCGCTTGCCGTTATTCTTCTTGCTGGTTTTGTGGCTTTTAACAAGCGGGGTAAAAGCAAATTTTTCCGCATATCCCTGCAAGTGCTCTTGGTTTGCTATCTTGGGTTGGTAAACGGGGACATCCTCTCCCAAGCCCTTTTTGCTGGTTGGGCCCAAAGCGGGGTTCCATGGGAGCGTGCCCCGATACTTGCCCTGCTCACTTTGGCCGCATTGCTGGTACCCATGACGACCGGTAAGGCTTTTTACTGCCATCAACTATGTCCCCACGGAGCTGCCCAGCAATGGATGAGAAAACTTACCAAAAAACCGGTCCGCCTCCCTCAGAATTTGGATCGTATACTCAAATTCTTACCCTTCGGTTTACTTGGGCTTGTGGTCTTTTTCGCCTTTACCAATTCGATCCATTCGGTGGCCATCCTCGAACCTTTCGACGCTTATGTCTGGAAAGTAGCAGGAAGCATCACCATTGCCATTGCCTTGCTTAGCTTACTGGCATCCGCCTTTGTCCCGATGGCATACTGCCGCTACGGGTGCCCGACAGGTGCTATGCTTAAACTCTTTGAGTTTGGAAAAAACGATGCGGGATGGACCCGGAGGGATTACCTTAGCTTGGGTCTGCTGGGACTTTCGATTAGTCTCTATTTCTTCGTGTGAAAAAACGATTCCTATTAATGATTACCACCAGCATCTGGATCTTTGGATGTATGGAAAACAGGAACGGAGATGAGCCGATCACAACCGTCCTTCAAGGCAAGGCATTGGGAACAACTTGGACCGTCAAAATCCTTTCTAAAAATGAGATCAAGAAGGAAGAATTAAGGGATGATATCGGTAGAAAGCTAGAGGAGGGTGATAAGATTTTCTCCCACTGGCGTAAAGATTCCAACCTTTATCAATTCAACGCCGCTCTTACCACCACTCCGCTATCAGTCCTCCCTCCATTGCTTGATCTTCTAGAACACGCAGAATGGATAAATCGTCAAAGTGAGGGGGCTTTCGATCCCACCCTTGCCCCCGTCATTAACCTATGGGGCTTTGGGCCCGTCGGGGAAACTCGTTCCACCATCCCGACTGGAAAACAAATTCTCGAAGCTAAGAAACTAACTGGTATGGACAAGTTTAAGGTTTTACCGAAGGGGTTCATCCAAAAAACCTTGCCGGGTCTACAACTTGATTTTTCCGGTTCTGCCAAAGGNGAAATTATTGATCAAGTTTGCACCCTGCTCCAACGCTGGAATTTTAACAATTTTCTGGTTGAGCTTGGNGGGGAAGTCCGAGCCCATGGTAAAGGTANNAACGGAAAGGGNTGGATCATTGGCTTAGAAGATGGAAGCGGGGANTCNGAGTCNATGGTTGCGGTCCCCCTTCGNAATTATTCCGTNGCNACATCCGGAACTTATCAACTCAATAAACCAAACCCAGATGCNAACCGAAGTGCGTCNCATTTANTNGANCCNCGGACTGGNCGACCGNTTGAGCATGANNTGATCGCGGTCAATGCNTTTGCACCNACNGCACGNGATGCGGATGCCTGGGCNACNGCNCTNATGATTTTGGGTCCTNTAGAAGGAATGAAAAAAGCNGAGGAACTNGATATGGTNGCNCGNTTTTGTGCAATNCAAGATGGGCNNANTGAAGTTAGCTTAACCACGGCNTACGAAAGACTTTTTCATTCTAATATTCCCTNATATTGANANGNAATTNGNCCTATTTTGAAAGTATATTTACATTTTTTACAGCCGTAAAAAAGNTGAAAAGAAACTACAAANTTTTATANCTGGGTTAAATTAAACCTGAGCTAGGGAAGCTATCTACTTGCAAGAAATCCTTNCCCCAAACTAAGATTTGGAAATGAAGAATTNCTGGCTTCTCTTTCTTTTTCCAATCNTTGGCTATTCCCAAATTTCAGANCGGCCCAATGTNATCCTNTTTATGGCCGATGATATGGGTATGGGNGATAGTTCTGCGTACCAGTTCTACACCAAGAATTCCGACGANCAACAANTTCACACCCCAGCNATGCAAAGNCTGGCNAATATGGGAATGCTTTTCACGGATGCNCACNCNCCATCNTCCCGCTGCACNCCCACCCGATACGGATTACTCACTGGACGATACNCGTGGCGGGCCCGGATGAAACACTGGGTGCTTTTTGGNGTACAGGGAGATCCNNTNATTGAGGAAGACCGCCCTACCCTTGCNTCCCTATTCCGATCTCAAGGTTACGCCACNGCAATGGTGGGAAAGTGGCACCTCGGACTGCGATACACCCAANNCAATGGAAAACCGGCTGCCGNTTGGGNAGATGCGGATCTAAGCAAAGATATTTTTGACGGCCCCTGTGACCATGGCTTTGATTATGCCCGCTTTACTTCACGCTCTCACGGAACCTCGGGTCCAGATGCAGGCACAACCAATGTCCGAATCGGTAAAAATAAAAAGGGGGACCGAAATACTCCAACCCAATCGATTGGTCCCGGGCATATTCATAATCGACGAGTTATTGGAGCTACTGGAAATGAGAAAAAATTAATTGATAGTGGAGTACACGCTTATGATCTGCATGACCTGGGCCGTCGTCACTCTGATCATGCGATTGAATTCCTGAATCAACATCTCAGAAATCGCTCCAGTTCCTTCGACCCTTTTTTCCTTTATTATCCAAGTAATTCCAATCATGGGCCCTACACTGCAGCCAAAGAAATTGGGGGAAAGAAAGTACGGGGTGCAAGCAGAATGGTCTCTGGTAGAACGGCATCAGCCCGATCGGATTACATATACGAAAACGATGTCGCTCTGGGAAGGCTCATTGACTACCTTGAGCAGACCCAGGACCCCCGCAGACCGAGTAAGAGACTGCTCGATAATACCCTTATCATTTTCACTTCAGACAACGGATCTGAAGTAAGCTCTAAAACTGCTACTGGACCGGTACGGAGCAATAAGGGAAGTTGCTACGAAGGGGGTCACCGTGTCCCTTTCATTGTGTCCTGGCCGGAGGAAAAAGTTGGCAACGGGAACGGAGAAAGTGCAGGAAAAACCAGTGGTGAATTAATTGGATTGCAGGATTTGTACGCCACATTTGCAAATATTTTAGGGGTGCGATTGCCTGACTTAAGAAATGGAGAAAAGGGTGCGGAAGATAGCTACAATATTTTCCCGGCCTGGCAGGGAAAATCATTGCCGAGTCGGCCGATGTTTTACAATGATCACAAGGAAGGGGCAAACGGAGCTGCTTGTGCCATGCGAATCGATAATCCTGAGATCGATGGACAAATGATTCAGGGAAAATGGAAAGTTTTCTTCGATGATTCTCTTTTGCGCTATGGTAAAGCTAAGCCTACAGAACTTTTTGAATTATCCTCTGATCCCATGGAATCCAAAAATCGTCTGGATGAAGATAGCATTCAGCCCTTGATCCAAAAATTAATTTCTACCGCTCGGCTACATCGAAATGGGGGCGGTCATCGTATGATTCCCNTCGTCCCAAAAAAAAGATTTCAATTTGATTGGAGAAAACCATTGCCGGTTCCCGCTCCTCTCACCCTCTTTGTATCGGTGAAGGGGGGGCAAGCGATTCGAGACGGGAATGGTCTTGGAATTGATGGTCATGGCTCTCCACGAATTGAACCAGGGGAAGCTCTTGCCATCCGCTTCCAATCGGATGTGCTGATTGAATCGATTGGCATATCTGCGGGGATCGGTGGATCTTGTGGTGGGAGCTATCGAATGGGCAACCGGGCCCCTCTTGCAATTTACTGCACGGATGCTGACCAGGACGCCAAGGACCAGACTGGTATTATCAGTGACTTGGGTATCTTGAAAAAAGGAGAGATGCTCATTCTCGACCCCAAGCCTCATTTCGGAGTGGAATCCCCCGGTAGTTGGAAGCTGCAATCACTTGTTGTCCGTCCTGTACCATGAAACTTAGATCGATTCAGATAAAAAGGGTGCAAAGAAATTAAGCATTTTGGAAAATAATAGATACCATGACTTGGATGCCCTGAGGGCTTTTGCGATGCTCCTTGGTATCCTGCTTCATGGACTCCTCTCCTTCCTGCCCACTCCGATATGGCCGGTTCAGGATATGAATCAATCGGAACTCTATTACATTCCCTTGATGTTTATTCATGGATTCAGGATGTCTCTATTTTTTTTCATAAGTGGATTTTTCACCATGATGATGTGGCAAAAAAGAGGAACTTTTCGCTTATTGCGACATCGGACCAAGCGGATTGTTTTACCNTTTTTCCTCTTTGGGGCTTTCATCTTTCCTCTTCTCAACAACATGGAAACTTTTGTCACAGAATTAGGAGGCAAGCAAATAGCTACCATTGCTCCAGGAGGAACAACTGCAAAGGATATAAATTCTGAATACAAGGTACCTAAGGACCTGGGAGGTGCTGCCAGTGCAGGTAATTTACAAAAGATAAGGGAATGGCTTCAAAAAGGAGCCGATATCGATGGTAAATATGACAAAGACTTCACTCCCCTTCATTGGGCAGCAACCATGAACCAAGTGGATGCCATCCAGCTCCTGGCAGATAAGGGAGCAAACCTGAACGCAAGGGATGGACACCAATCAACCCCCTTATTACTTGCCGCCTTCTTCGGACACGCGGAATCGGTAGAGTGTCTTCTCCAAAGGGGAGCCGACCCCAGACTGAAAAATAAAGATGGTTCCCTACCCGAGCAAGCAATGTTGGCCAATCGAACCATAACTGAATGGGTAGCAAGGGATATTTTGAAAATCCCCATGGACTGGTCAAAAGTCAGAGAAGGAAGAAAGCAGGTAAGAAAATTACTCACGGGGGATCATTCTCTTATTGCTCAGGAAAAAAGCTGGTTTGTTCGTAACTATTTTTTGTTCGGCCAATTTTGCACCCACCATCTCTGGTTCCTTTATGACTTGGTCTACCTGACAGTCGGCTTCCTTCTTTTTACGGGCATGCTAAAATTTATTCCTCATTTTGGCTTCGTTCGCTGGCTTGCCGAGTCCCCTTTTCGACTCCTTTGGCTTGTTCCCTTAACCTATTGGGCCCAGTTAAACATGGGTAGTGGAGAGGACGGAATTTTTGGACCGGCAACCTCGGTCTTCCTGAAACCCGACTGGATTAAATTGGGCTACTACGCGATCTTTTTCGGGTATGGTGCGCTTTGTTTTCCTTNCCAAGGTTTCCATGAAAAAGTGGGACGCTTATGGCCAGTATATTTTGGCTTAGCCACGATTTGCTTCGTCGCCGTTCTNTCGATTNTTGAGAACAAAGACGAAGGCTTGAACTATGAATTAATCTCCCTCTACTCNGCTCTTTTCGTCTGGNTTATGATTTTCGGCCTCATNGGATGCTTTCGTANATTATTCGCCCGGGAGAATCNGAAAGTTCGCTTCGTTTCCGATTCCGCTTATTGGTTATACATCGCTCACCTACCTCTTATTCAACTGATTCAATTTTGGGTTTCGGATTGGNCATTGCCCAGCTTTATAAAGATTACCTTTGTTTGCCTGATTACCACCGTTTTATTACTTCTNTCCTACAGGTACTTNATTCGATATACCGTAATCGGAACCTTGCTGAATGGAAAACGATATCCCCCCAAATGAAGCAGCCTAATTCACTCNCTAAAAAATCCTTCCTTTGGCTTGGTATTTTCCTGGGGGTACTGGTTTGGTCCGGGATTGATCCCAAAGACCGATTGACCTGGGTACTGGAGGCAGGACCCGCAATCATCGGACTCTTGGTGATGGCCAAGTCCCAGAAATCTTTCCCCCTGACTCCCCTGCTGTATTTCTGGATTTTACTCCATTGCATCGTTCTCATGATAGGGGCGAAATATACCTATGCCGAGGTTCCCTTATTTGATTCGATCGGCGAAGCTTTTGGTTGGGAACGTAATAACTATGATAAAGTCGGACATTTCATGCAGGGATTTGTCCCCGCACTGATAGCCAGAGAGATACTCTTAAGAAAAAAAATAGTGAATACCAATGGTTGGAGAAATTTCATCGTCCTTTCGATCTGCCTGGCATTCAGTGCCTTTTATGAACTTATCGAGTGGTGGGCAGCATTGCTGATTGGGGAAGATGCAGATGCCTTCCTCGGTACTCAGGGTTATGTTTGGGATACACAGTCCGACATGGCTTGGGCTCTTTTTGGAGCGATAATTTGCCTCCTCACCCTAAGGAGAGCACACGATCGGCAAATCCGTTCTTTGCCCTCATAAGAAAAGAATATATACCTTTTCCATGGTAAGTGAAACAGACTGGGAGGAGAGGTACCAAAATCAAGATACACCCTGGGATAAAGGCGAACCGGCACCTGGTTTGTTGGACTGGTTAAAACAAAATACGCTTAATTCAGATTGCCGAGTTTTGGTTCCAGGATGCGGTCGGGGACACGATGCATCCGCATGGGCCAAAGCCGGCTTTGAAACTACGGGAATAGATCTTTCCAACCTTGCCTTATCCGATGCCCGGCAAGAATACGAATCCCTTCCANGCTTAGCTTTTCTACCGGGTAATTTTTTAGAGGATGAACCGAATGAACCATATGACCTTATTTTTGAGCACACCCTATACTGTGCAATCGACCCTGCGAGAAGAGCAGAGTATGCTGAAGCGGTTGATAACCATCTTAAACCTGGGGGTCACTTTCTTGCCATCCATTTCCTTTTCCCGNTGAGTGAAGAGGGTCCACCTTTNGGGGCNTCCNAGCAGGAGNTCCTGGATCAATTCAGCCCATATTTTAAATTNTTNGAGCAATGGAAACCNAACNGTTTTGAAGGCAGAGAAAATGAGGAAAGAATGTTTCTCTGGAGCAAGNATTAGAACGGAAAGGCTTCATTATCCTTCCAAATATTTTTGTTTTTTTAGTCTTGGATGTTGGTTTTTTTCCAAAAAAAACCTAGCCTACTTTGGTGAAGATAAGTTTTTCATGGGCAGTTTTTTTCTTTTTTGCCGGGTTCGGTCTACAGGGATGGTCTAGCCCAGGTTTCGTTACAGGAAAGTCTCTCTACGCAAATCAATGCGCCGAGTGCCATGGTGAGCGTGGCCAGGGTGTTGAGGATGAATATTCCAAACCATTGGTTGGCGACTGGCCCTTGGAAAAAATCATCCGCTATGTGGACAAGACCATGCCTGACTATGATCCCAAACTGATCCAAGGCAAGGATGCGGAGCTCGTATCTAAATTCATCTTCGAAAGCTTTTATCAAAAACCTGAACTCTTCCAGAAGGATTCGAAGGTACAGCTTTCTCGCCTAACCAATCGACAATTTCGCCAGTCTCTTGCCGACTTATTTTCCCACTTTGAAGGTCAGCCCAAGATACAAAACCGAGTACATGGGCTTCGAGGTAAATATTACAATGCCAAGGGAATGAATAAAAAGAAAACCATCAAGCTGGAGCAAATTGACGGTAAAATTGATTTCAACTTTAAGGATCAGGCTCCCATCCAAGGAATGGATGTAAATAAATTCTCCATATACTGGGAGGGGTCTCTTAAGCCGAGGGAGACTGGATGGTACGAATTTTTTGTCCAATCTCCCAATGGATTTTCACTCCGGGTCAATCAGAATGATGGCTTGCCAACCATTGACGAAAAAGTAACCGCTGGCATGATGCGCGAGATAAGTGCGAAACTTTTTCTTCTTGGCGGTCGTCCATACCCAATTTCCTTGGAATATTTTAAATTTGATGATCCCAACGCTTCGATCGAGTTAAAATGGAAAACTCCAGTGGGCGAAAAAGAAATCATACCCAAAGAATTTCTATTCACTGAAAAAGTCAGCTCTTCCTTTGTAACCCAGCAAAACCTTCCCCCGGATGATTATTCACAGGGCTTCGAGCGGGGCATTCAAATTGATGACACCTGGGATGAAGCGGTGACTTTTGCGGTTCTTGAAGCGGCAGAACATGCTGCTGAAAAAGTCAGCCGTTTGATTCGTGGTCGGGAGAATGATCCGGACCAGAGGGAGAAGGTGGTTGCAATCGCAGAGGATTTTGTTCGCCTTGCTTTCCGTGAAAAACTTTCTCCGGAAGAACTCGAATGGATCGTTCATCGAAAATTTAACCCAAAAACTCCCCTGCAAACTTCCATTGAAAAGGTGGTTCTTTTTACCCTTAAGTCACCCCGGTTCCTCTACCCTGAATGGCAAGCCCTAGCCAAGGACACGAAGGATTCCTTTGTGGTAGCCAGTCGATTAGCTCTATATTTATGGGATTCCGTTCCCGATATGAATATGCATGACCTGGTTGACCGGGGTCAATTCGTCAAGGAGCTTCAGATAGAGAATCAGGCCAAGCAAATGACTATGGATCCCCGAGCACAAGCCAAGTTCCATGACTTCTTACTTCACTGGCTTGAAATGAACGCGGAAGAATTGCCTACGAAGAGTACTCAGAAATACCCCGATTTCTCATCTTTTCTGGCTTTGGATTTACGTCGTTCACTTTTTCGCACAATCGAGAAAATAGTCTGGGAAAAAAAAGGCCACTTCGAGGACTTCCTCCGTATGGAAAACTTCGAATCCAACCGGGCCATTGCGGAATATTACGGGATGCAATTTCCAAAGGAAAAAAAGCCCACGGACTTCGTCTCCTTTCATTCTTCCAAGATAAAAAGACAGGGCTTACATACTCACCCCTACCTCCTGGCCAGTCATTCCTATGCGGAAGAAAGCTCTCCGATTCATCGTGGGGTTTTCGTAAGCCGTAAAATTCTCGGGCGTACTTTACGTCCCCCCAAAGAAGCGGTTTCATTTAGCAACTCTGATTTTGACCCAAGTTGGACCATGAGACAAAAGGTTTCGACCCTTACCAAACCGGCAAATTGTATGAGTTGTCACGACTTAATCAATTCAACCGGTTTTTCTCTCGAGGGGTTTGATGCGGTTGGAAAGGCCCGAGAGGAAATGAATGGAAAACCAATTAACCTAGGGGTCAAATACATGGACGAGGAAGGGAATGAGAAGCAGTTTCATGGGCCATCTTACCTGCTAGATCAGGCCTTGAAATCAACCAAGCCCTCCGAATCTTTTCTTGAGGAACTGTTCAAGCATCTTGCCAAACAACCGGCTCAAAGTTACTCTANNATTGAAATAGCCAAATTATCAAAGATGATTTTCCAAAGAAAAATAAATTTGAGTGAATTGTATATGAAGTTNTGTTTTTTAGCNTCCACGGANGGGTTCNCTTTCCAGCGATAAATTCTTAAGTGATGTTGAATCTNATGAACCGTCGAACTGCACTTAAGCAACTNGGCTTATCTTCTNTATCCCTTCCNATTCTTTCCCANTCCCCCACTCTTTTCGCTGAAGCCATTTCCAAGGTTCCACCCAAGCAAAGACTGGTTGTAATGTTCAGTCCGAACGGTACCATTTCCGAAGAATTCTGGCCGGAAAGAATTGGAGAGGACTTCGAACATAAAAGAATTCTTAAACCCTTGGAACCTTTCCATGACAAGATGTTGGTGCTTCGAGACCTGCACAACAAGGTAAAAGGAGATGGAGATAACCACATGCGTGGAATGAGTTGCCTGCTAACTGGCATCGAGCTTTTCCCTGGTAATGTAATGGGTGGAGGGAATACTCCTTCCGGATGGCCCAAAGGAATTTCCATCGACCGCGAAATTAGTAACTTTTTTCAATCCAAAGAGAGTACTCGTACCCGTCATGGCGCTCTCCATTTTGGCGTTGGCGTGAAAGACACTTCAGATCCCTGGACCCGCATGTCTTACCATGGCCCAAATCAGCCGGTCACTCCCTTTGCGGATCCTTATGATGCCTACCGCCGNTTATATGGGAATGTCCGGGAAAAGAAAAAGGTTCGGTCTGTCTTGGATGATCTAAAAAATGACTTTGCTAAAGTAGCGAACCGTCTTCCTGAATCCGACCGTAAGTTGTTGATTGAGCATTCAAAACTTGTCGACCGGATGGAAAATGAATACGCAAACAGCAGTTNGCTCGATAAGCTGATGGTTAAACCACCTGAACTACCAGAGGGAATTCTCAACCGAAATGACAACCTTCCTCAATTGAGCCGATTGCAGATCGATTTATTGGTTAACTCATTCGTCAATGACTTCGCCCGGGTAGCAACTCTTCAATACACCAAATCTGTGGGGCAAGCAAAAATGAATTGGCTCGATATCGATGATGCCCACCACACCCTTTCCCATGAACCTGACAAAAACAAAGATGCCTATGAAAAACTCGTTCGTATCAATACTTGGTTTGCGGAAGAACTAGCCTACCTTCTGAAGAAACTTGAATCCACACCGGAGCCCGGACAAAAGGGGTCGATGCTTGACCACACCTTGGTCATCTGGACNAACGANCTTGGCAAAGGAAATAGTCATACCCTGGATCACATCCCCTTTATTCTAATTGGCAANGGGTTTGGATTNAACATGGGTCGTTCCANGTGGTGCGAAAATAGCACCCACAATCGCCTTCTTTTAAGCCTAGCCCATGCCGTTGGACATCCTCTCGAAACTTTTGGNAACCCAACCCTTTGCAAAAGNGGTCCGCTCGACCTNTCCTAATNTAACTTGAAAATATTTTTTTATTCTTTTCTTTTTCTNAGCTCATTTACTTTGGTAAGTGCTCAAAACAATAATNCGGAATGGATTCCACTTTTTGACGGNAANACAACCCAAGGTTGGAANCCGCTTGCTCAAGTGGAGAAGTTTGAAGCGATCGATGAAGAACTTCGATTGTCATCCAAGGTCAATGTCTGGGTTGTTTCTGATTTAAAGATGCAGGATTTTGAAGTCGAATGTGAAGTCAAGATCCCCTTGGATTATGAAAAATTCAACTCCGGTCTTGGCTTTAGG
The DNA here is from genome assembly GCA_002171765.1 of Verrucomicrobia bacterium TMED60. The sequence continues at coordinate 10,845 of NHDN01000056.1, read as the reverse complement.
CTAACGGGAGACCGTGGGAAACCAAAGGGGTACCAGTGCGAAATTGACCGGGAAAGACCGGCCGCGATTTATGGTATTGGCTTAGGCGGTTGGATTTATCCAAAGAAAGAAACTCAAACTCAATTCTCCCAACGAATCATGGGATTATTCGAGGCGAGCTCATGGAATCACTTTCGGGTTCGAGCGATCGGTTCCAAGGTAACAACTTTCTTGAATGGAAAGCTTGTTGCCGAGACCAAAGNTCTAATNGAAACACAAGGTCGTTTCGGAATTCAACATCACGGGAAAGGCGGAACGGTTTGCTTCCGAAAACTCCGGGCTCGCTCCCTGTAGTATTCCTTTTTCTTACTCTGCTTGACCTTGGATACGATTTAAGAAAGGATTATTAAATGAATGTACACCCAGGCTATCCTCGTTTTGTTCCAGGTTTTTTCCTGCTATTTTCGCTCTTGGCCTTTGGGGGTTGCGAAAGCGGATCCTCCGATTCTGAAACCGGAAACTCTGAGGAAGCATTCTACCCCATCGATTTTTGTATNGTTACCGGTAACGATTTTGATGAGGAAGGCAGCGGAATGATTCCCTACACGCATGTGCACGAGGGAATTACCATTAAATTCTGCTGCAAACCATGTCTTCCCAAGTTCAATAAAGATCCAGAGAAATACTTAGTCATACTTGACGAAGAAGTGGAAGCACTTAAAAAAGAAAGTGCATCGGATGGCTGATCCGTATTCTGCTTATTGAGATAGTTGCTGCCACCAATTTTTCTTGGGTGGTGTCNGAATACTTTTCATCATTTCCTGAGAAAGTCCGCTGTCAGGCAACCACAAATCGACCGCAGCCTTATCCTGACGGTACCATTCCTGGCCAACTTTTCGAATGGTTTGCTGCTGCAACTTTTCTTGAGAAATTGATATTGCCCACTCCATCGCCATCCCTCCATCTTCATTGGAAACGGTGGAAGCATAAACAGACAGGGCTGAATCCAATTCTGGCCCTGCTGGCCGGTTATTTAACCATTGACCCGCGGTTAATGGATCTTTTTTTGCCCAGTTACCAATAACACTTTTAACTCCAATCTCCTGGGTTTTACCGCTTGGTAAGTCAGAGAAAAAATTGATTGCTGCCTCAGGATCGGTTTCACTCCACCGCTTCCCAAGGTTCTCGAAAGCCTTGACCGCGTACCCTTGATCCGCATGGCTTTCAAGCCAAGATGAAATACGTTCGGGTTGATCGCGGGAAAGCCCACGGCTTAAACTCGAAAATGCAGCTTCCTTCAATTTGGTATCTTTTAGTTGCTCTGCCCAACTCGAGGCTTCTCCAAAACCGCGTTTATAATACTCATCGGCAAGGATTTTAACCAACTTACCAACCTCATCACCTCCTTTCATCTCGGTTACATATTGATTTGCACCTTCAAGATCCGTCGCTGCCCAGCCCCTCACGAGTCCAAAATTATGTAATTTTGCCATTCCAGAATTTTCAGGGTCTTCCACCCACGCTTTGGCACTTTCAGGATCTCTGGCTGCCCAGCCTTCCAGCACCCCAGAAACGGCAAAGCCCGCCCCAATCCCAGAAGCACGAGATTTACAATAATCAATGGCCCCAAGGGGATCGAACTGGCTCCAAGCATACAAGAGCAGTCGATATTCTTGGGCATTCTCAAAGCCAAACGGAATAGACTCAAAAAGTTCAAGTGCTTGCGGCAAGTTATCAGGATTCAAGTCCTTCATAGCTTGCGTTAATGCAGCAAAACGGGTGATTGGATTATTCTCCGTTCTAATCTGTCTTAAAAGGATCCTCATCCGCTCGCTCTCAGAGGGAGTCACCAAAGCTTNNCCTTTGGGCATGCTGCTTCCTAAATCCGATTGAGTAGACTCTGCATTTTCCGTCTTCNNGCCGGTATCTTTTCGCATCCCGGAAGGATTAATCCTTGGGGATTCTTGACTTGGGCTAAGATCTGGGGAGGAGGAATCCAGGGATGAACCCAAATAAAANCCTCCGGAAAAAACAACCAAGATACCCAAGGCAAACAAAGATAATAACCGGAGATTCATCGGGAGCTATCTAATTTTGCTAATGGTACCATATAAGTGACCTCCCTTGTTTCCATGTGCCCAAGTACCTGCATATTTATGACGATCAATCACAACATGTGCACTGAAAGTGCCTAAACCTGGGATAGTAAAATCCTGCATTGAGATCACCGGAATCTCGCCAACCCATTTTACCGGCAGAGGCATGGGTAAGGTTACATCTTTGTTTCCAGATTTTATTCGAGCGGTGAAAATCCATAAGTCTTCCTCTCCAAATTTTTGTACGCTATGAATCTCATAGGTTTCCTCCAAAGGTGGGCGTTTCGATCCATCTACGGTAAAGACGCCCTTGAAGCGAACTTTAGTCATTGATTCGGAGAACATTTCAAAGCGATCCGAGGAGCGGGTTGATTCCTTTGACGACTCGGCANCTAGTGCTACGGATAAAGAAACCAAGCCAAAGGAGAGTAACAGAAAAAGAGGTTTCATTTTTAAAATGAACTTCCAAGTCCTTCTCTTGGCAAACTTGAAAATCAAAACTTAACAAAAAAGAAAGTAAAGCAAGACCAAGATTTTTTTTTCGTTTAAAATTTCTAAGCACATAGATACTTTTGTTTATCAAAAGTAATCATTTCATTCTTTACCTAGAGGCATAAGAAAAAGACGATATCCGACATCTAACTTATCATGAAAATGCCTGTCATCCAAAAATGCCTCTTTATTCTCGCCCTCTCGGGCCTTTTATTCAAACACGCCTCCGCTGAGTTCGACTCCAGTGCAACTCCGATTGAAAGTATCTCCGTAAAGGATGGTTTTGAAGTTGAATTGCTCTTCACCGTCCCCAAGGAAAGGCTGGGATCATGGGTGAATCTTTGCCTAGACGATAAAAATCGCATCATTGTAAGCGATCAATTTGGTGGACTCTATCGCTTTAAAGCACCTGCGAAAAATCAAACACTTAAAGAAAGTGATGTCGAAAAAATTCCTGCTAACATCCGTGCGGCCAACGGACTCCTCTGGGCATTTGATAGTTTGTATGTAGCCGTCAATGATTATGAAAAGAAGATGGAGAGCGGTATTTACAGGCTCACCGACTCCAACGGGGACGACCAACTTGATAAGGTTGAAAAACTGCGTGGCATGCAGGCACGTGGTGATCACGGGGTACATGCCCTCATACTCAGCCCCGACCAAAAATCCATTTACCTGATCACAGGGAACAACACCACTCCAGTCGAGGCAAACCGCTCTCGGGTACCCATGGATTGGGGAGAAGATCACCTGCTCCCGAGGATGCCGGATGGACGCGGACATAACCGCGATCGCCTCGCTCCTGCAGGTATTATTTACAAGATNTCTCCGGACGGCAAGGATTGGGAAATCGTNTCATCCGGGTACCGAAACATTTTCGACGGTGGCTTCAACGCAGATGGCGAGCTCTTTACTTACGATGCCGACATGGAATATGACTTCAATACACCTTGGTATCGCCCCACCCGGATTTGTCATGTCACCAGTGGATCGATGTACGGTTGGCGAAACGGAACCGGTAAGCGACCCGAATTTTATCCTGACACATTACCCCCCGTTGTCAACATTGGCCCGGGTTCCCCAACCGGGGTCACCTTTGGATACGGAGCAAAATTTCCACCCAAATATCAGAAAGCAATGTTCATTTTGGATTGGAGTTGGGGAAAGATCTACGCCATCCATTTGAAGCAGGATGGAAGCACTTATTCCGGAGAAAAAGAGACTTTTATCACCGGTAGTCCGCTACCAGTAACGGACGCCATTATCCACCCTGGGGACGGATCGATGTACTTTGCCATTGGCGGAAGGAAAGTGCAGTCGGGACTCTACCGGGTAAGTTATACCGGNGAAGGAAAAACCGATCCCATCGAGACCAAACCTCAATTAAATGAACTTGCGAGACTAAGGCACCAGCTAGAGAATTTGCATATCGGGGAGCACCCTAAGGCCTTGGAATTGGCTTGGCCACATATCGATCACCCCGACCGATTTGTCCGATGGGCTGCGCTCATAGCCATCCAGCGTTTGCCAGTTGATAAATGGGCTGCGAAAACGCTCCAAGAAAAGGATCCCGGCAAACGGGTACATGGGCTTCTATCCCTAGCCAAAGCTGCAGGAATTGATCCTTTTCACCGTCAAAGCAGTGATCCTCCCATCAACCAGAAATTGGGGAAAAGAATCCTTCAATCCCTGCTTCGGATCAAATGGAAAGATTTGACCCCTAATGAGCGACTCAGCTTGGTACGGACCTACCAGGTTGCGATGGTTCGTTTTGGCAAACCATTACCGCAAGTCGCAAAAAAAATTATCAACCATCTGGATACTCAATTTCCGGCCGAGAGTTTTGAAATGAATTGGTTACTTTGTGAAACTCTCGCTTACCTTGAAGCCCCAACCGTTGCCGAGAAAGGAATCGCTCTATTAACACAGGCTCCGACACAAGAAGAACAAATGGAATACGCCCGTTCCCTCCGAAACCTAAGAAGCGGATGGACTCATGAACTGCGGTCCCAATACTTCAACTGGTTTTTGAAGGCGGCTAATTACCGAGGGGGAGCAAGTTTCACCAAGTTTATCGAGTTCATTCGGAACGATGCAGTCGCCAGTTTAAGTCCAAAAGAACAAGAAGGTCTTGCCAGCTTACTTGCCATGAAGCCGGAAATAAAGTCACCGGCTGAAGTGATGGCAGAGGCGATGGCGGGCAGAACCTTTGTCAAAAATTGGAAAATGGATGAGTTAAGCAATTCTGCATCTAATGGGCTGGCGGATAGGAACTTTGAAAGAGGTCGTAAAATGTTTGCCGCGGGGGGTTGTTACGCTTGCCATCGTTTTGGAAACCAGGGAGGCATGAATGGACCAGACCTGACTGGGTCGGGCGGACGNTACTCGCCTCANGATCTCCTCGAACAAATCATGTATCCAAGCAAGGAAATCAATGAACANTTCGTNCCCACTTTTGTGACCTTNAAGAGCGGAGAAACTTTGTCCGGTGTTGTGGTNAATCTAAATGGTGATCGCGTTACCTTGAATACTGATCTCTACAACCCGAACCAAAGAACCAGTGTCCAAAGAAAAGAAGTNAAAAGCATGGGGCCATCTCCGGTTTCACCTATGCCTACCGGCCTGCTCAATATGATGAAGAAAGAGGAAATCATGGATCTATTGGCCTACATTTTAAGTGGAGGTGATGAGCAACACCGTTTTTTTGCCAACTGACCCGNGATCTTTCNTTGCCTAANGCAAATGCTTTTGGATCATTTTTTCAGTTTCAGCNNAAATAGNANCCCTGCGAAATTGTTAACAATTTAATTTGACCCTACGAGATGTCGGTTTACTCTGAATAATGTGTCTAAAGTATCCAACAGATTAGCTTTCAGTGATCATATTTGTGATATTATACGCCGCGAACTTATCAGCGGAAANTTTGCTCATGATGAACCAATCCGAGAGCAAAAGCTAGCCACTCGTTTCGGCACAAGCCGAGGGCCGGTAAGAGATGCCCTTTTACGCCTTACTCAAGAGGGCATTTTGGCTTATGAAACCAATAAAGGGGTTCGGGTAAATTCTCCACTTTCGGAAGAGGAAAGAGATGTGGTGGTGGGAATGCGCCTGCAATTAGAAAAATTTTGCATGAGAAAGTTTATCCCCGTGGTAACTTCCTCTGATCTTGATCAAATTTCCATTTTGCTTGAGCGGCTCTCATCCGCGTGTAAAAGAGCTTCTTTGCCCGAAGTCGCGGAAAGCGACTTAGCTCTTCANCGGTATTGGGTCGCTCAAGCATCTCCCCATTTGGAAAGTACCTGGCTTGGTTTGAGTGTGCGTATGATTATGAAATATACCCGCTTGTCTANGTACGAAGANATTGAAAAAGAGCACACTAATATCGTCAGTGCTATACTCGAAAAAGATTTGGAAAAAACCCTGGTCTGTCTTGAAGCAAATATAATATGATTTATGAAAAAAATTCTCTTTTTCGTCCTACTTCCATATTCAATCTTTGCTTCTACCTCGGATAATAAGATCGGAGAAAAATTATTCTCCCTCCATGTCCACAATATCCTAGAAAGTAAATGTTTTTCCTGCCACAGCCAAGGAAAAGGAAAAACCAAGGGAGATCTTGATTTAAGTAGCCGGGAACAAATGCTTCGAGGAGGCGAAACTTCCGCAAGGGTACTGATTCCAGGAAACTCCCAAGATAGCCTCTTAATCCAAGCGATAAAGTGGAAAGACCCCGAATATGAAATGCCTCCCAAAGCGAATGATCGTCTTTCTAAAAAAGAGATTGCATGGGTAAGCAAGTGGGTTGATTTAGGTGCTCCATGGCCATCAAAATCAGTTCAAGATAAGTATGTTCTTGAAGAGCGGAAGAAAACAACGACCGATGCCGGTATTCTTGTAAAGACCTCGGGTGGTTTATCTGATCAATGGACTTTTCGCCGCTACAAAAAAGAAGAAATGTGGGCATTCAACCCCCTGATAAAACCAGAAGTTTTGGCCCAAGATCAAATTGATTTCTTCATTGAATCCAAATTAAAGGAAAACAATTTACACCCGGCTCCGAGTGCCGATTTTAGAACCCTGGTGAAAAGAGCCTACTACGACCTCCATGGACTACCCCCTACTCCTTATGAGATTTATCAGTTTCGAAAAAGATGGGATGAAGACCCCAAACATGCCTGGCACGAATTGATTGATAAACTTCTGGAAAGTCCACATTTTGGCGAACGCTCTGCTCAACATTGGCTCGACATCGCAAGGTATGCGGATACTGGAGGACTCTCAAATGATTACGAACGCTCCAATATGTGGCGATACCGTGACTATGTAGTTCGTTCCTTCAATAAAGATAAACCTTACAACCAATTTATTATTGAACAAATTGCTGGGGATGAATTGTGGGAGAAGCAGAATGAGAATGAAAAAGACCCGGAACTTTTAGTTGCCACCTCATTTTTACGAATGGGACCATGGGATCCTGCTATGGTGTTGAAACCCCAAGCAAGACAGCTTTACTTGGACGATGTGGTCAATGCTGTAGGGCAAACCTTTCTAAGCACAACCATGAGATGTTTTAAATGCCATGATCATAAATTTGATCCGCTTCCAACCAAAGATTACTACAGGATGTATTCCATTTTCAGTGGAACCCAGCTCGCAGAGAGAGAAGCCCCTTTTCTCAGGAAAGAAAACAGAAATGGATTACAGTCAGGGAAAAAATTCACCGAGCAAATGCTTACTTTTGCCAAGGAGAAATACCATCAATTACTGGATAAACAAGAATCCGCCGCAAAAAAATGGTTCAAAGAACAGGGCAAGGAATACCTTAACGAGGATAAGCGTCGTAGTTTACCGGATGAGGAAAAACCTCCTCGGTATGTTGGGCTTAGCCCTGCCGAGACCGGAAGGCTGAAAGTGAGAAAACAGGATGATTGGATTTGGACTCGAAGGCTGGAACGGTACCAACCTCTTGCTCAAAGCGTCTACAATGGCCCCGTGCCCAAAAGCCTAAATTCACGCAAAATGCGGATGCCCAAAACGGTGCCTAACACACCAATCCCGGAAACTAAAATTCTCATGGGAGGTGCATTGGAAGCCCCAGATATTGCGGTAACCCCAGGCGTTTTAAGTGCCCTTGGTTTGGCGACTTCAAGCAATGAAAAGGATCCTTATTCCCTAACCCAGAAAAAGGATGGAAGAAGGCTTGGTCTAGCTGAATGGATTGCAAATCCAAAGAATCAATTGACCGCACGCTCTATTGTTAATCGTGTCTGGCAAAGACATTTTGGAAAACCATTAGCGGGCAATCCAAACAATTTTGGGGCCAAAGGGGAAAAACCCACTCATCCAAAATTATTGGATTGGCTTGCAGCAGATTTTGTTGAAAACGGGTGGAAATTCAAACGGCTCCATAAATTGATTATGACTTCAAAAGCGTATCGTATGAGCACCCGTCATCCCGAGTTGAATAGCTTACAAAATACTGACCCAGACAATCATCTTCTTGCATACCGAGAACCCCGTCGTCTTTCCGCAGAAGAATTAAGAGATTCAATGCTTGTGAGCACGGGGGAACTCAACCGAGAAATTGGAGGGCTTCCCGTGATGCCGGAAATCAACATGGAAGTGGCTCTGCAACCTAGAATGATTCAATTCTCCATTGCCCCGGCTTATCAACCTTCACAAGCACCAAAAGAAAGAAACCGAAGAACCCTGTACGCCTATCGAGTACGAGGCCAACCCGATCCTTTTTTGGAATTGTTTAACTTACCCAACCCTAATGATTCCTGTGAGGTAAGAGTCTCCGAATCCGTTAGCCCTCAGGCTTTTACTTTGCTTAATAGCGATCTATTGAATGATCGGGCAACTGCTCTTGCCATTCGTATTGGTAAGGAAACTCATGACTTGCATGAACAAGTCAAACGGGCAGTTCAACTGGTCTGTGGTAGGGTTCCCACTTCTCAGGAATGGGATCGATTACAAAAATATGTTAAAAGAATGACTTCATATCATCAGTCTCACAAGCTGGAACCCAAAGTCTATCCTACCTCCATCACCCGTTCTTTAGTAGAAGAGAACACAGGTGAATCTTTTGAATACGAAGAAATTCTCCCGGCATTCAAGAATTATATAGCTGATAAGAAAGCTCACGAGGTCAATCATTCCACTCGGGCCCTAGCCGACCTCTGCCTCATTTTGTTCAATTCCAACGAATTTATGTATATCTATTAATATGAATGTCCCATTTTCAATTCCTTCTTTAAACCGTCGTGATTTTCTTTATGGCCTGACCTCTTCACTTGGTTCTTTAGCCATGACCGACCTGTTGGCTCAGGATGCAGCATCTGAAAGTGGTCTAAAAAAACCGATGCATCCAGCAAAGGCCAAAAATGTCATCATGCTTTTTATGGAGGGCGGTCCGAGTCAAGTAGATACCTTTGACCCTAAACCCAAGCTCAATAGCCTCCACAAGTCCGAATCTAAAAGGACAGGTACTTTGGAGTCTGGAAACAAATTTTTTGTGGGTAGTCCGTACGGAACCCGTAAAGTGGGTAAATCCGGATTGGATATGAGTGATCAATGGGAACATCTTCCTGAGGTGGCAGATGAGTTATGTAATTACCGCGGTTGCTTCGCGGAGTCACTTAATCATCCGGAAGCTCTTTTCCACATGAATACCGGTAGCCGCCTGGGTGGAGACCCGGCNCTGGGTGCCTGGGTTAATTACGGTCTTGGCTCTTCCAATCAAAATTTACCCGGTTATGTAGTAATGACAGAGCTCGCTCTGCCCCAGGGAGGTTCACGAAATTGGTCCAATGGATTTCTCCCAGGTCAGTACCAGGGAACAAGACTCAGACCGACTGGATCTCCCATCCTTGATTTACAGGGACCAGCACATAAGAATCGTTCCCATCAAAGACAGACTCTCGATGAACTCGCTTTCCTCAACCAAGAGCATTCCAAGAAACATCCTTACCACAAGGAATTGGAAACGAGGATGCAAAGCTATGAACTCGCTTATCGTATGCAAATGGAAGTTCCNGGAGTAATCGACTTGGAGGGAGAATCTGAAAAAACTAAAGAATCCTACGGGCTCCATCAAAAAGAAACTTCCGAATTNGGAAAACAATGCCTNATGGCCAGAAGGCTGGTTGAAAAGGGGGTCCGNTTTGTTCAGATCTTCTCNGGTGGTTGGGATAGCCATGACTATCTGGAGCGGGCTCATGCGGCCCGCATAAAAAGTGTGGATCAACCAATGACCGCTCTGATCAAGGATTTAAAATCAAGGGGTATGCTTCAAGATACCCTGGTTCTTTGGATGGGAGAATTTGGAAGAACCCCCGACAACAACCGTAGAGGAGGAGTCTACGCAATCGGTAGGGGGCATAACAATAAAGCCATGACCATTCTCATGGCAGGCGGAGGAGTTAAACCGGGTTCAATCGTGGGNGGAACCGATGAAATNGGNGCNGAAGCNATCGAAGTGGCTCATCCGATTCGTGATCTNCATGTTACCTTGCTTCANCTTCTTGGCTTGGACGACAATAAACTCACCTATTTTCACGGAGGAAGGTATAAGCAACTAAGTCAGTTCGGTGGGCAGGTTATCAAAGAATTNATTGCTTAACTNTTTTACCATGNTCAAAATCCTAATTGGNNTACCCTTCTTGGGNATTTTCNTTTTTTGTNTTTACGGNTTCCTCAGTACCTACGAACTTGCCAACTTNGTCGAAAGATTGCCTTGGCAAGNTCTCTACGGGATTATTGGCNTTCTTTCNATTNTAGCATTCCTTTTTCTCNTGAAACCAAAAAAACAACGGTANATCGTTTAAGAAACCCATGAAGANCACCTTTTTTATCCATAGCTTTTTCCTNGTTTTCCTCGGTTCCATTTTTGGAAAGAAACCAAATATNCTCTTCATCATGTCCGACGATCACGCNGCCCATGGCATTTCCGCNTACGGAGGCCGACTCGCCAAGATCGCNCCCACCCCAAATCTCGACCGACTAGCCAAAGAAGGAGCCCTTTTCCAAAACGCCTTTTGCACCAATTCCATCTGCTCCCCTTCNCGTGCTTGCGTTCTNACCGGGCAATACAATCACGTCAACGGAGCCGTCGACCTGGGCGGACGAGTGATGCCGGGCAAGCAAATGCTTGCCATCGAAATGGGAAAAGCAGGATACGAAACAGCCATGATCGGAAAGTGGCACCTCAAAGTCGAGCCCAAGGACTTTAATTACTACTGCGTTCTGCCAGGACAGGGAAAGTACCATGGACCCT
>NHDN01000055.1 GCA_002171765.1 Verrucomicrobia bacterium TMED60 | reverse complement strand
GGCGAGGGGAGTGGCGGTGATNGGNTGNTCGGGCAGGAGNGGACGCNTNCCTTCCCCGTCCTTCAAATCGACGGATACCTTTANNATGAGACTGGAATGATCAAGAAAGAGCCGGGGAGGAAGGGGTGGAGTACCTTGNCCGCCAAGNANGGCGAAGTAGCGCCCATTTCGGACATTGAGTTCAAGGGGACTAGTAGTGGACCAGTGAATGGAGCCATTNNNNTCGNNNATGNNGAAGGAAAAATTTGCCGGTTGATTGAAATTTTCACCCCCTATGGAGAGCTTGCCAGTGTAAGGAATGGAGGAATTAGCATGCAGGATAAAAGGAAAGAAGCAGGAAAGTGCGAAAATAANNCGAAAAAGNCTCANGATTGNANAAAAATAATGCTTCCTGCCCNCGAGTGGCAAGAAGCAAAATGGGAAGCCTTGNGGTAAAAGAGTTCTAAGTCTGATTTAGACCTTAAAGGTAATCCTTCAAATATGGTCCCTAAGTTGNCTTATTTCCATGCTTCCCAGGATTGATCGGAATAATTAAAATACCGGGCCGGGCTACTGGATCCGACTTCATAAAAGTACCANNTGGAGGTGGATTCCAGATAAACATAGGGGAAAATGTTTTCATCGGTGTAGNCCCAACCATGAAGGTCGGAATAAATCCAGCCTCGTAGGAAGGGAGCATTGGCGAGGGATTGACATTGTTGAAGTTGCTCCTGGAGTTGAATGACTTCCATATTGCAGGCATCTCTGATTTGTTTGCATTCCGAAGCTTGTTTTTCGAGGGCTTGGTTGTCGGCAAGTGCGGAAGCCAATTTCTTTTCCGCCTCGATGAGGTCCTGAGAAATCGCAGCACAACTGGCGTTGTAATCAATGGCCAGTTTTTCACACTCATCGGCTCTTTTGGTAAGTTCNGCNATNANAGCGTCNTTTTNGGCATTTTCTTCCCGAAGTGATTTTACTTCTTCATCCAAAGTACTGGCTGTGCGAACTGGAGGGGTAAAAGTGGGAGCTGAGGATGGATTCGGATTTGCATTGGTTCCAGTAGCAGGAGTGGAAGGTTGTTGTGCTTCCGGTGGGGTGGGTTTTTCCACTTTTTCATAAACAGGAGAATTCTTCCAGTTGGATAGAACGGTGCCGGGGTTGTAAGTGACTTCCGTCCTTCCTTCAGAGGAGATGGTNTTTCCGTTTGGTGATAGAATAATTAATGTTGGAANGCCCCGGACACCATATTTGCCATAAAGATTGGATGCTTCCGCCGAGTTTTGAGNTAGGGCACTCCATTCCATGTTCATATCCTGCATGTATTTGAGCTGTTCGGCACGACTCCGGTCAGCACTGACCATTACCACCTCAAACGCATCCTTATTTCGATTTCTGAAGTCCTTGAGTACTGGACTAAAGCTGCGGCAAGGNGGACACCAACCCGCNGAAAAATACAATCCGATTATTTTACCTTGNAGATTCTGGTTTGATACCTGATTACCATTTAAATCGATTAAATTACCGGGAATCAGTTTCTGCATCTCAGGATGGAGAGCCGCATGACTNTGGTTCATTATGAGAANAGAGAAAAGTAGGNTGAATACCGTGGTCGACTGGAAAATAAATCTCATGGNTNTTTGNGTTGGCTTGGTTGATNGATGGTTNTGTAAATGATTATATATACTATTTNCACTAANTNNANATTTATGCAAAATATATCTNTAATTTATTTATNGCCTTACGAATNGNTGGNATTTAGCCAAAAAAAACGCTCGGTTCGAAAACCAAGCGTCCAGNGGGGTAAACTGTGGGGTAAAGTAGTTAGGCNGCGTCCGGAAGGTCNTGTAAGGANACTTGTTTTCTTTTGACCCTGCGGAGACGGGAACGGCGNCGGAGGCCACGGTCGAGTTTCTCAACCAGTTCATCAATCGCCTTGAATATATTATCACTNGCGGAAGAAATGGTNATGGTGNTNCCCTTNAGNTCGAGGTGNCCCTTAGCAATAAATTCATTCTCATGAGAGGAAGATTTGGAGTCGTGCTCCAACTCGATTCGGGTTCGAATAATCTTCTCCTCGTGTTTAAAAATCTTTTCCATCTTTTCGGAAACTAGGCTTTTATGNCCTTCTTTAAGATCGAAGTGAACACCGGAGAGAATTAGATTATTCTTCATATGCGTTAATATATTNTNTGGGTTAATGATTTTAGTTGCTTGCAATAGACAAACGAATTCAACTTGGCGCAAAAATGTTGCGAATGCCAAAAAAAGTTCAATTTATTTTTCTTAATTTCTTCCATCACTTGAAAAGAGAGGCGGGAATCTGAATTTGGAANCGGATATTGCACCNNTNGTAAACCTGAATGAACTAAGGGAATGGATTCTTTATGAAGATGATGATGTTCTGGTACTGGATAAACCGGGCTGGTTGGTCTGCCACCCGTCCAAGAATGGGCCTTTTTCCAGTTTGGTGGGAGCGGCCAAGGAATACCTTAGGGTTGACTCCATTCACCTGGCCAGCCGGCTGGACCGGGAGACCAGTGGGGTGGTGCTTTTGGCAAAGCACAAGAAGGCAGCCAGTCATTGGCAAAAGGCAATTGAAGAAAAGAGGGTNAAGCGTAGATACCTCGCGATTTTAAGGGGTGANNTGCAAGAGAATATAGAGGTCTCGAATTTTCTTGGGAATGATCCGGATAGTGAAGTTTTTGTAAAACAACGGGTGCTGCTAAAAAATAGTAAAAAAGCAAAGAAGGCAGAGACAATATTTGAGCCGATTGNGGTATCAAAACAGTATAGTTTTTGCCGGATNCGAACNCTTTCCGGAAGGAAGCATCAAATTCGGGCCCATGCCCAGTGGGCNGGGTATGAATTGGTCGGAGAAAAACTGTANGGTCCGGATGAAAAAATCTATTTGGAATTTTGTGAGAAGGGATGGCAGGANGAATGGATGCAAACACTGGGGATGAGGAGGCAAGCCCTGCATGGGGAATGGCTCGGCTTTGATCANGCAGGAGGAGAATCTTTTTCCGCCCCTTTGGCTCAGGATATGATGGGATTTCTAGAGTCCAATATGGGTTTGGAAAGAAAACGGGTCCTGGGCCTGATCGGGCATGTAGACGCAGGCATTGAGGATCAATAAATTGGACAATTTGGTTGTGTGAAGTGCAAGGAGTGATTATTCGATACGATTTACCATGAGTTCATCCTCCAGTGCATTATCCCCCTTGGAAGCCTTAAAGGCTGGTTTTCGCCGAGCTTGCGTACGTAGGCTGGTCGGGGATGAAGAGGGGGCAATTCAGGTGCTGAAGGATGAAATCCCGGCCTTGGTGGTGGGGTGGGCAAAGGTGAGTGATTTAGAGCCGTCCCAGAAGAAGGCNAAGCTCAAGGAGATGTTTGACGATGAATCCGCCCGGGCNGATGAATTAGCCACTGCATTTGATTTATTTGCGGGTCGCTTTGAGACCCGGTTNGCAAGTTTGATGCGGGAAGAACTGGGTGGGGTAGTTGCGCAAGTACAAGATTTAGTAAAGCAAGTATCTCTTTCTCCCGCTCCTGAAAATACCAAGACTCCGGTGGCGGTTGAAATGCCTGAACCTGTTGAGGAGGTGGAAGAATTGACCGAAGAGGTAATCGAGGAGGTTGAGGACGAAAAACTTGATCCACCCCGTGGAATGGGATTGAAATTTGATGAAATTGAGAAAATGATTGATGAGGTTTTGGCTTTTGAAAAGGATTCATGAGTCGATTGAAAACCAGTAGTTGCATTCCCTTCCATTTTAGTCTCATATCAATACCCAGAAAATTTCCGAATTAACATGACAGAAGAGCCCCCAGAAAATGTAGATGACGCGGAGGAAACCAGTCCGAAAAAGCGCAAAATGTATATCGGCTTGGACTTGGGTACCTTGAATACTTTTATTCTTACCAAGCTCAGCAAGGCCAATGCGAACGAGAGTGAGGGCATTTTAGTCCCTACCGTGGTCGGCTACCCTGAGGAGGGGATTTTGGCGGGAATCTTACCCGGTAATGCCAAGATGTTACATGGGGAGGAAGCCCTAGCCAATGAATTACACCTGCGCCTGGTACATCCCCTGAATGATGGCGTCATCCAAGACGTGGATGCGACCCGTTCCTTTTTATCNTATCTTCGTGAAAAGATTGATCCGGAGAGAAAGCATTNGGTGCATTGCGTAATTGGATTGCCTGCAGGGGCAGATGCGGATGCCAAGTCCAATTTAGAGAAAGCTTCAAAGGGTGCTTTTGAGGGAATTTTATTCATTCCCGAGCCCTTTCTGGCCGCTTTGGGAATGAGGGATGAGAGCAAGCTGGATGATCCGGANTATAANGATCCTGTCGGAAATTCTTTATTCGTTGATATTGGAGCGGGNACCACGGACTTTTGTATTGTGCAGGGATATTTCCCGAAAGCAGAGGATTTATTGAGTATTCCCTATGCAGGTAACGAGGTNGATGTATCCCTGGATAAGGCNATNCGGGANGCTTATCCCGAAGTGGATGTTCCCCTGTCCATGGTCCGGAAGTTTAAGGANACNTANTCCTATGTTGGAGAGATTGAATCGGGTGCCCGGGTCAAGGTGCCGGTGGAAGGAAAGCCCCGAAAAATTGAAATTGGGAAACAGGTCGGGGAAGCTTGTAATCAATTACTGGACGAAGTCTTTTCTTCGATTAAAAAAATTATCGCGGTCGCTTCTCCCCAATCCGTATTTGCCATGTTGCAAAACATCATTCTGACCGGTGGGGGGAGTCGAATTCGTAATTTTGATCAAGAATTGCAGCGGATGCTTGCCGATGACGGGTATGAAGATCCAGAAGTGCGAGTTTCTTCCCGGGAAATCAAGCCTTTCGTTGCCATTGGAGCCTTAAAGGTGGCGAAAGCAGCTCGTGAGGATCAATGGATCAAGCCGTAAGGTTGAAATCTATCGTTTAAAGTACCCCGTTNAGGGTTTGCCCAAGTCTTTCGAGGCTAGATTTTAGCTGAGACTTAATGCTTTCGGCCTCTGGATTATCTCCGAATAAAATCGTCCAGCCTTCCAGCTTCATATAATCATCTTCAGAAACTACCGGGTAATTCTCCATTCCACGAGTCCCGAGTTGCCGAACAATGTGATCGGCGATTTGAATGGCGGAAGCAAGCTTTGGGCTGGCTTTCGCTTCGGATGGCTGGTTATGCCAGTGAATGGAATCAACCACTTCTTCCGAGATGTGATGATTCCAGAGGTAATAGGCTCCGATCTTGGCATGATCCCACCCGATCTTTCCCTTCTCGGTTTCGAGGAGTTCGAGGCATGACTTATAATCTTTTTTATAGACTTCTGAAAAGTGGTCGGGGAAAGTGATGGCAAGGATAAGAATGCCAAGGTTATGAAGTAAACCGGCGACATAATCTGCTTCCTGTTCAAATTCTTCCTCCGCGAAAGATAGAATCTCACGGGTTAACATCGCCGTTCCAATACTATGCTTCCAGAAGTCTACCCATGGAAAAGTAGAGCTTTTCTTGCCTAGTTTAAAGATCTCTTCAATCACGGGGGTGGCAGCGATTAAGTCTCGAATTCGATTGAGACCCAAAAAGATCGAAGCCTCCTCCACTCCGGAAATTCGTTCACTATCTTTGCTTCCAAAAAAGATCGAATTTACCAAGTCAAGAACCCGGGTGGTAAGGGATGGATCCAACCGAATAACCTCCGCAATTTGGCTGACAAAACTATCCTCCGAGTCCAGTAAATCCTTCAAGGTATCATTGATACTCTTGAGCGAAGCGAGTTTAGGGCACTGATTGATCCTCTCGATGAGGAGGAAATCAGAGGGTTTGTTCATCTAGCCTATGGTGCTATCGGGCAGGGATTGCAAACTTGTCGATCTGAATAAAGAAATTTATTCTTTTAACAGAACCGTGCCCGGACGATGTGCGGACTGGCAAATCCCTTCACGAACACATTGATCAAAATACTGATGAATCAAAGTATTGGTGGGAGAATCACGACCGATGGTGATAGTATCTCCAGAGGATGAAAGAATTTGACTGCTTCCATCTGCTCTTTTCTGAAAATAGATTTCATTTCCAGCATTGTTGGAAAGAAAGGATTGGATAGCTGGATCCTGCATGAGGTCCTGGCGAAGAGAATGGGTGGACTGATTAACCTGGGTGGCAGAGGTTACATTTTCAAGTTCGGCAGAAAAAGTCTTATTCCCCACTTTGTACTCGGTAGAGGATGGTATCGATAATTGTTCTATCAATGATTTTCCGACATTTACTAGGCTACTTGCAAGAACTGGATTCATGCAACCAGTTGAGCAGGTTGTTTGCCAATTTTAGCTTACGAATTTCAACCACTGCCGCTCCACCAAGGACTCAGCAATTTGAATGGCATTCAAAGCCGCTCCTTTCCAGAGTTGATCCCCGACGACCCAGAAAGCCAAGCCATTGGGTAGGGCATGATCAATCCGCAATCGTCCGACCCCACAATCTTCCTTTTCTGCATAACCAAGGGGCATGGGATATCTTCCCGAATTAGGNATGTCCCAGAGTTCGGCTCCGGCAAAGCTTTCAATCGCTTTGCGGGCATCCGGAACATTGACGGAAGACTGGAATTCTGCATTTACGGAAATCGAATGTGCTCTTTTAACCGGAACCCGGACGCAAGTGCAGGAAACCGGCAGTTTGGGAAGGCCCAGAATCTTTCTGCTTTCATTTCTCATCTTTAACTCCTCCTTGGTGTAGCCATCATCCCGGAAGTCATCAATGTGGGGGATTAAATTATATGCGATTGGATAAGGGAAAGGGGAGTCCTGAGGGTTTGGTTCACTGGTTTGGCTTTCGTCCAATTCGTTAAGCAATGTGGTAAGCCCTGCAGCACCAGCACCAGAAACGGCTTGGTAGGTGGATGTGATCAACCTTTTTAGGCCAAACCGTTTATGGAGAGGGTAGAGGCCCATTAAGGTAACTGCGGTGGAGCAATTAGGATTAGCAATAATACCCTTGTGGTCTTCCAAGTCCGAAAGGTTGATTTCTGGAATAACCAGGGGAACTTGGGGATCCATTCGGAAGGCGGAACTGTTATCAATCACAACACAACCCTGCTTACGGGCATCTTCAGCATATTTAATTGAGATGTCAGAACCGGAACTAAAAATGGCCATATCCAGTCCCTTAAATGAATCGGCATTGGTTTCGATGATCTTTTCCCGGTTTCCACACGCGTCCATTTCGAGGCCTGCTGACCTNGAGGAAGCCAGNAACCTGGCTTCCGCCACTGGGAATTCTCTTTTTTCGAGTAGATGAATAATTTCTTGGCCAACGGCACCAGTTGCGCCTACGATTCCGATACGATATTTTTTCAATGAATGTAGAAGGTTTATTAGAAGTTTATGAAAAAGCAGTGGATGCTTTNAAGATTGAACAAACGAATCCCGTTTTGATTGCGTCGATCAAGTTACAAATCATCGCANTGTTCANTAATGGGAAAAGCGACAAGGTATACCAAATGTCAAGTTCGAAGAATCCACCCTCTTGCGTGGAGGACTCTTTGGGTACGCCTTGGGGACTCCATGAAGTAAACCAGAAAATCGGGGCAAGACAACCAGTGGGTATGGTTTTTGAGGGGAGAGAGCCCATTGGTTTGAAGTATTCAGAATGTTCGCCCGCAAAGCAGCAAAAGAATTTAATCACNAGTCGAATATTGAGACTGGNGGGTCTTGAAGAGGGAATTAATCGAGGTGGGTCGGTTGATTCCTTTGCCCGCTATGTTTATATTCATGGTACGAATCATGAAGAAAACTTGGGTANGCCAGCAAGTTCCGGTTGTTTACAAGTTGCAAATCTTGATGCGGTCGAACTTTTCGACCTCGTCCCGCTAAAAACTCATTTATTTATTCACCTCGATAGTTGAAGGATGATTTCTTTTCGGATTTGATATACAAAATTTAACGAACGCTTAATTAAAAACGGGCTGGCTATCATCCAATTGAAAGGCAATCGTCTTCATTAAATTTTGCATATCCTCATCTTCATTGGTCTCGATACACAGGGTGTCAGATTTGAGGGATTTTATGGTATTTTTAATAACTTCCTGTTCAATACTTGGAGAATCAGAATCAAAAACGATGCAGTTATAATTAATTTGGCGAATTTGAATCAGGGCATCATCATGGGAACTGGTTTGGCTAATCATGTATCCTTTTTCTTCCAAAAGATCAGAAATGCGGTGCCGTAACTCGTCATCCTTCAAGTGGATAAGAATGGAAATATTCCGCTTTAAGCGGATCAAATTAAGAATTTTTTCGACTTTAATCGGTTTTTTAAGAAAGGCATAAGCGCCCAAAGAATTGGCCATTTCCTGTAACTCTTGGGTGCTGTAGGCACTGAAAAAAATAAACTTAGGACATTTTACCTTTTGTTCCTTGAGCTGCTTGAGCACTTCGACCCCATTCATCTCAGGCATTTGAATATCAATCAGAACAAAGTCGAAGTCTTTGGAGAGGCACAAATTGAGTGCCTCTTTCCCGTCGGCTGCGAGTTGGGTATTAAAACCTTCGCCGTTTAAAATATCGTTCATTGTTTCCCTGATTGCAGGATGATCATCTACAATCAATACGCGGTTCGGTCTAGTTGCTTCCTTCACAGGCTGTTAGTGAGTATGATGGGTTATTATGCAAAAATAAGGCTAGGNGCGGGTAGGAGAATTAAAAATGTAGTACCACTATTGGAACTTTTTTCAATGGTAATGCTACCATTATGACGTTCCATAAGTTCGCGGCATAAGGAAAGTCCTAGTCCAATTCCGTCTTTTTTATTTGTGTAAAGTGGGTCGAAAACTTTATTCCATGACTCTTTAGGTATTCCTTCGCCGTTGTCAGTAACCCGAATTTCAATGGTTGATTCCTTTTGTATCGCGATGAGGCTAATATCCCCGCCTTGAGGCATAGCCTGGATGGAATTGGAGAATAGGTTAGTTAAAATCTGCCGAAATAAAAGGGGGTCGAGACGAATTTCTTTGGTAGCTTCTTCCAGTTTTATTTTGAGCTGAATATTACGCGGTGGGGTACAAATGAGGTAGGCATCGTGAGCGATTTTCCTCAAGTCAGTGGTTTTAAGCTTAATCTTTTTACCTTTAGTCAACTCGAGTAATCTTTCAA
Organism: Verrucomicrobia bacterium TMED60; assembly: GCA_002171765.1. The sequence continues at coordinate 8,964 of NHDN01000055.1, read as the reverse complement.
TTACTTCATCGCTCTGGCTCAATTCANCGTCAATAACTTCAAGGTGATGAAGTGCCTTGCTATCAGTAATGAAATGTTTTCTTAAAAAATAAACCGAATTACGNATCGCAGTCATNGGATTCCTCAGCTCATGAGCGATATTGGAAGAGACTTGTCCTACATTCGCTAAATTCTCTTGCCGGTTTAATTTCTCTCTCGTTTTTAAAAGCTCATTGTGGGTTTTTTCTCGATGTTCCATTTCCCGAATCAATTTCTTATTGGAACTCGATAATTCCTTGGTTCTGAGTTTTACCTTATTTTCCATATCGTTATTCACTTCACGCAACTTCTGATCGGAAGAATTGAGGGAATCCATCATTTGGTTAAATATTTTAATCAGTCTGCCAAATTCATCATCGGACAACTGCCGAGCTCGAATACTGTAATCTTTGAAAGTAGAAATATTTTCTGCTACTCTGATCAATTCTTGAATGGGTCGAGTGAGTGAAATTTGATACCAGAGGGTTACGATGACAATAACAAAAATGATTACGAGCCATGAAAGAAGTCCGAATCCAATAAACTTATCCTTCCTAGTATTCAAATCACTCAATGATCTTGAAAGTGAAAAGTAACCAAGGATGTTGTCTTGGNTTCCAATCATTTTGGTAATCGTAATTGTTTTGCTACTCCACTTTTCCTCCACGGTTTGGTCCAATTTTGGGCGATAATTTTCCGAGGAGGCAAACAGGACATAAGATTCAGAATTCCCTTCGGGATCTTGATTTCTTTTCCATAAAGCTACNCCACTAATGAGAGGATTATAAGATATGGTTTTGATGATTTCATGAGCAGTGATGGAATCATCAAATAAAATAGAAGGGGTTAGGGTATCCTCAAAGGCATTAACTTGCTCGATTAAGTTTTCTCGGATGAGATTTTTGGCAAAATCAAATTCACCTTTTAGCACAAGATAAGCCCCAATACTTGGGAAAAACAAAGAGATTATCAGGGTAGATAAAAGAAACCTAGTCCGAAAAGACCAAGGTCTACCATGTTTCGCTATGACTGATGGTATAACAGCAAGTCCTCCCTGTTGGAATTAGGGATTCGGATCCTTACCCTTAATTTCTTCTATCGCATGGCGAAGGAAGTCTTCCGGGGAATCACTCAAAATCTTTTGAATCTTTCGGCTTAAAATTGCTTTGGTCTCGGTCGATTCAATATTCTTGTTGAGATGAATTTGCTGGGTAGGAAAAGATCTGTGAACACAATTGATACTGGGCTCAGTAGATGCAGTCAGGAATTCATCCGTTACTCGATTAATCCTAGTCTTAAGTTCGAGTGCTTGGCAAATTCCCTTAAATTGATTGATTATGTCCGGGTTTAATCTTTCTGATGGAGAAAAAACTTTAAATTCTGAATTGATTCTATTTTGTAGTAAATCATGCAGGGAATCTGATGAACATTCATGGGAACTATCCAGATGGATAAATATATTGTGACCCTTGAATTGACCACTCCTTAAGAGTTGGTGGACAGAATNAGCTCGGTAAAAAAAGAATGTATCAAGAAGTGNAGAATGGTTCCAAAGTTTCCATTGTTCATCGCAAGCAGTGATAATCACAGCGGAATTGCATAATGTTTTGGAATGAATCACGGATCGGGCAAGTGCCTTCAATTCATCTTCTGTTATCTTTNTCTTAGGATGCTCTAAGCGATCATCGATTTTATAGTTAATCATACTAGGGATAGGGGTTTAAATGAACCCTAATTCTGGTAGTCTTTTTAGTCAATATTTTAAGGGCGAAGGCTCATTCTTTTAAAAAAGATACCATGAGTTCTCAAATTTTAAAGCATGGCAGGTAATTTTGTTTCCATTATTTCAGTCAAGTCCCCAGCAATATTTGCCTCCTTTAATTCGGATAGCTCTTGTCTTGTGTGAGTCCCGGTTGGGACCAGGATAGATTGCATTCCAGCTTGTTTGGCAGTTTCGTAATCATATGGGGAATCTCCCACATACAGGGTTTCCTCTGAAGTGGTACCAAGTTTTTCAAGGGCGAATAAACTGAGCTTCGGGTCTGGTTTTTTCCACTCGGTATCGTTGGCTCCAATGGTAAAAGACAGGAATTCTGAGAAATTCAGGTGATCACATGCTGCCCTGGCGTGGGGCCCATGTTTATTGGTAAGAACCGCAGCGGGAAGATGATTTTTTCTACAATATCTTAGAATCTCTGCTGATCCAGGAAGGGGATGAAGTCCAGATAGCATTTCCTCTTCGAAAATAGGCCGAAGTCTCCTGACTGCTTCCATGGCATTTTCGGCTCCAATAAGCTTGGCCATGGTTGTGTCTGAAGCCCCGCCTACTGCTCGTTTGACCTGCTCAAAAGAAGGCTCGGCAAAATTCATGGATACAAGTACACGACTGAAGGCTCTATGGATCGCTTCGAATTGATCGATCAAGGTGCCATCAAGGTCGAACATGATTGCTCTAATTGGCATTGTGGTTCCTTAGGAATTAGTAAATAATTTAAAATTAATGAGCGATGATGCAAAGGGAAAAAAACCATTCAGGCAAGATCAACCTGTTCATCCTTCTTTGCATTTCGAATTAAGTTCTTCTCAGGCAGTTTGTCATTTTACGGGAGACTGGAATATCTCAGCAGGTGGAGATTTGGAATCGGTTAACCAAACTTGGCATTCGTTCTTTGAGCAAGATCTTGCCGTGAAGCAAATAAAACTGAAAGTTCACAGTCAGGTAAACTGGGATTCTAGGCTGGTTGCTTTTATATCTGCCAAAAAGAAAGTTTTATTGAAGAATGGTATTGAAGTGGATGGCGATTTTCCCGAAAAACTAAATCAACTGATCGACCTTCGATCTGATCAGGTTGAAAGTACCAAGGATTCCTCTGTTTCCCCGGTATCCGGGTCTTTTTTAGACTGGTGGGAGCCATTTTGCCATTGGTTATCAAGCCCGTTCAACTTTTTGGGAGCTTGGATCATTTCGCTCTTGATGCTTCCCTTGCTGAAAACCCAAATGCGGATCCGGGATTTGATCACGGAATGCCGCCAATGTGGGGCAGCGGCTCTGCCGATCGTTACCTTGATCAGTTTTCTAACTGGTTTAACCATGGCTTTTGTTGGCAGTGTGCAATTAGAAAAATTTAATGCCAAAATTTACATCGCTGATTTAGTCTGCCTGGCAATGGTTCGGGAAATGGGAGCCCTCATGGTTGGCATTATTATGGCAGGNAGAACNGGGGCTTCTTTTGCTGCAGAAATCGGAAGCATGAAGTTGAATGAAGANCTCGACTCCCTTCGNACNTTCGGCCTTTCNCCCATGGAATTCTTAGTGCTTCCACGTACCCTAGCTTTGCTTATTATGACCCCTATGTTGACCATTTATGCCGATATCGTTGGCATGCTGGGTGGGTTGACGGTTGGCACTCAGATAATGGATTTCTCCGTGAGTCATTATATTGAACAAACACAAGCATCCATAAGCGGAATGTGGGAGGTATTCTCGGGGTTGCTCAAAAGTCTGGCATTTGGCTTAATTATTGGCTTGGTAGGATGTTTTAAAGGGCTCCATACTGGGAATAGTTCCGTTTCCCTGGGTAGATCTGTGACCTCCTCCGTTGTAACCGCGGTCACACTGATCGTAATTACCGATGCAGTTTTTGAAATTGTATTCAGTACCCTTGAGCTCCGATAAGATGATGAACAAAGAAGAAGCTATTATTTCAGTGGAAAATCTTTGTTTAAGCTATGGTTCATTTAAGGTTTTAGAGAAGGTTTCTTTTGAAGTAGAGAAAGGGACTTGCATGGTTGTTATGGGAGGGAGTGGTTGCGGGAAAAGCACTCTACTTAAATCGATGATTGGTTTATTGGCTCCCAAGGAGGGCGGGATTTTATTCAAGAGCCAGGATTTATGGAGTGGTAAGAAAAGCCATCGACAAAAACTTCTTAGTGAATTTGGAGTCCTCTTCCAGGGGGGGGCTCTCTGGAGTTCTATGACAGTTCTGGAAAATATCTGCCTTCCACTTGAGTGTCATACTTCATTATCGACTGCCGAAATTGAAGAGATGGGCCGATATAAGATGAGCTTGGTTGGCCTTTCTGGATTTGAAGAATTTTATCCAGCCCAAATGAGTGGGGGAATGCGAAAGAGGGCAGGAATTGCCAGGGCAATGGCTTTGGATCCCGAGGTACTCTTCTTTGATGAACCTTCTGCTGGGCTGGATCCTGTGAATTCCAAGCGCTTGGATGATTTGATTAATGAATTGAAAACAAGTCTCGGAGTTACCTTTGTGGTCGTGACCCATGAATTAGCCAGTATCTTTGAAATAGCCGATGATTCCGTATTTTTGGATCCACAAAAAAAGACATTGGTGGCAAAGGGGGACCCGAAGTCTTTGCTTAATCAGACAGATAATCAGGAACTGCAGGATTTTTTACGCAGGCAAACCTAAAAAAACTTTTATTGCGACTATTCATTTATCATCTAATAGTTTAAATATTGAATAAACAAATTAACAGGTTACTGGTCGGAATTTTTTGTTTCGGTGCAATTGCAATTCTTCTTGGATTTGCTTTTTTTACCGGAAGTCTATCTTTTTTAAGGGAGAATAATGAGAGATTTGTACTTGTTTTTAATGAGAATGTTTACGGATTACATGAAGGCAGTAAGGTCACCTTTAACGGGGTCCGCATTGGCCGGGTCGAGAGGTTTTTCTTGGGGGAGGGGCTGAAAGAGGGACCAGTCCCTGTTCAAATAGAAATAAATCGAAAGTTGGTTTCTCGGCATATGGTGGAAATCGGGAATGAAGTTTTTGAACCTAATGGAGACTTCAAAAAATCGATCATTCCAAGACTAGTAGGTCAGTTAAGCCAGGAGAGTTTTGTCACGGGAATACTTTACATAAACCTTAATACGGTCAGCTCCGAATTTGCTCAGCAGGATGTGCGAATCCTTCATGGGTTTCGCGAAATACATACCAAGGGCTCGATGTTTGCTGAACTGAGTGAAAGCATAAACCTAGAGAAACTCAGTAAGCAAATTAGTGAACTTATCGTAGTTGCGACCCAAAGGTTGAAGGATTTGGATATGAAAAAAGTGTCTTCTGAATTTACTACCACCAGTGAAAGCTTAAGGAGTGTATTGCTTGCTTTGAAGGAGAGCTATGTACCCCTGGGTAAAAGTTTGACTGGTACTTCCGAGCAAACTCAGAAAACCTTACTTAATCTGAATAAACTTGCCGCAGACTTAGATCTATTATTTGAACCAGGTTCAGAATTTCGGTTTGAATTAGACGATACTCTGAGAGATGTTTCCGGGATGGCAAAGTCCCTAAAGAATTTAGCTGATTTAATCGAAAGAAACCCGCAAGCCTTTATCATTGGCAAACCAACCGCTGAAGAATGAAGCTTTTAACCATCCTTTTATTTCTGTTTACCTGCTTAGGGTTGTTTCTGACTTCTTGCATTATTCCTGATTCGAATCATCGAGTTCCAAACTTTTATCTCCTCAACAGTGCGGGCAAAGACGGGAACAAAACAGAGGCATTCCCGGAGATTAGTTTTTATGTTAACGAGGTTCGCCTTGCTCAGTATTTACAGGATAACCGAATGGTGGAGCGCCCAAATGATGAAGTCATTGAGTTTCGTGAAAATGAAAGGTGGGGGGAACCACTCGAAGTGGGGATTTCTAGGGTAGTGGGGCAGAATCTGAGTACAATAGTTGGTACCTTGAATTATGGGGTTTTTCCGCACCGCAAAAAATTTGACCTAAATCATGAAATCGAGGTGACCGTGGATCGATTTGAAAAAATATCAAACCATACAGTTCAGGTTAAGGCATTCTGGGAAATTAAACATAAGGATGGCCGGTTAGAAAGAAATATTTTCGAACGGAATTTTAAAATAAACGGTCCAGGAAATCGAGATGAAGTCAGAGCCTTAAGTGAGGCTTTATTTGCCATTAGTAAAGAAATGGGAGAGGCAATCATACAGCTCGATTAACCAGATGCTCTGGGACATAATTCTTTGTGTTTTAATTATTTTAAGTGGTATTTTTTTGGTCTCATTGATAAAGAGAAATTCTCAGGAAAAAGACCGAGATAAGTTATCCAGCGAATTAAAAACCGATTTCGAACAGGAATTTGAAGTGAGTGATTCCACAAATTCTGGTGATGAATTGTCTTCCCTGATTGATTGGATTGAAGAGGAGAAGGAGCAAGATCAGTGATCATTGCTTTTTAGTACTGATAATCTTGATGATACCCTTGAAGTTGGGATTAAAAAATTATAGATCTCAGTCTTTTTTCTCGATGAATGGAATGATGCAAATTATATTAAAGATTATGAAAAGTTTATTGCTCCTTAAGGTATTTTTTTTCACCTGTTCCTCCTTATTTTCACAAGGGTTAAAATCTTCGGATTGGCCAAATTGGCGGGGGCCAAATTATAATGGCTCGTCCATTGAATCGGGCCTTCTGCCGGTATCTTTTGATCAACAAAATGGGGTTAAATGGAAAGCGAAGCTTCCGGGGCCTTCTGCGGCAAGTCCAATCATTGTGAATGGAAAGGTTTTTGTGTCCTCTATTTCGATATCAGAGGAAAGTGCCAGTCCCGCAAAAGGAGCCCTTCTTGCTCTTTGTTATGATCGGGAAAGTGGGGAACTATTGTGGCAAAAAGAAGCGGGTAGTGGCTATCGTCCAAGCGGGGATGGTTTTGATTACAAACTTGATTCAAAGTCAAATTATGCGAGCCCGTCTCCTGTTTCCGATGGGAGCCGAGTTGCTTTTTTTTATGGGAATGGTGACTTGGTTTGCTACAACTTAAATGGCTTGGAACTTTGGAGACGGAATATTCAGAAGGATTATGGTGATTTTTGTTTTCAGTGGACCTTTTCAGCTTCACCCACATTTTATGGGGATAAGCTCTACCTTCCAGTGCTTCAAAGAAATGAACCGGTACATGGCAGGGGCAAACCAAATGCTTCCTCTTTCGTACTCTGCATGAATTCAAAAGATGGTAAAACAGTTTGGAAGCAAGACAGAATGTCTATTGCTAAAAAAGAATCGCTCGAGTCTTTTGGCACAATTATTCCACACAACAATCAACTTGTATTAGCAGGAGGTGATGTGCTCACCGGTCACGATCCGGAGAATGGCAATGAAATATGGCGCTGGGGCACCTGGAATCCTGACCACAAACAAGAATGGTGGAGGTTGGTTCCATCTCCGGTCTTTGGAAAGGGTGTATTTCTTGTTTGTGCTCCCAAAAAAGCACCCGTTTTTGCGATTAAAGAAGGACTTCAAGGTAATCATTCTGGGGATTCTGGTTTAGTTTGGAACACCTCAACTCAGCCAGAATTAACCTCGGATGTGCCAACGCCCTTATTCTATGAAGAGAAGTTTTTTGTTTTGAGCGATCTTCGAAAAGTCTTATCTCGCGTAGATCCGATATCTGCTAAAGTAGAGTGGAAACTCCCTTTGCCAGGGAAATACAAATGGCGTTCTTCTCCAACTGGAGGAAACGGCATGATCTTTCTCATGAACCACAATGCCGAAGTGCTGGTGGTTTCTTCAGATACTGGAGAGATTTTAAATGTAGCAAAGATGGGAAGCGAATATGAAGACAATGTCCGCTCATCAGTGACGATTTCTTCAGGAAACTTATTCATTCGAACCAATGAAAATTTGTATTGCATTGAATAAAAATTCCCTGCATTGTTAATAACTCAATTTCCCATCCACCACACCCGCGCCGGGCGGTTCCCGCCAATCTACCGCCCGGCGCTTTTTTGTCTGGATTTAGTTCTTCACTTTTGGGAAAAAATGACAAGGATGTATCCAAGTTCATGAAACGCCCATTTCTCATTTTCTTTTGCATTCTCTTATCTCAAGTCCATCTTATTGGCATTGCTGGGGATATGCCTTTATCGGCACGAATTGCAGAAATCAAGTCCCGGTCAAGCGCTCATGAAAATCGAATTTCAGCATTGCTTTCGAAACCAGCAATCCCATCGCAGAATTACGAAATTTCAGAAAACAAGAGGACGGTTCCCCTCGAACCAAGCATTCCGGTTCCTCCAACCAGCTCAGAAATTCCATACATTCCGGTTCCTGAGTATTATGATTCTAAAGAAAATCTTTCCTCAGATAATGGGTCAGAATCTCCAACTAAAGCTCGAAGCCCAGAAGAAGCTGTTGTACCAACTTCNATTTCCTCTACCGATTCTTCCATAATGGATGAAAGTCTTGATGATGCTTATGCAGAACTTTATCAAAGTGAAACTTCACTCCGTAGCACCGGTTATTATTTTGGTCCCTTAGTTGGAATTATTATTCCTGATGACGGTGCGTTGCGGGTAAGTGGTTCGAGTATTCAACCTTATACAGCTGAGAATGGTTATGTGATAGGTTTTCAATTGGGTAAGGATTTTGGTACTGTCCGGGTTGAGAGTGAATATTCTTACATGGCATTTGATGGTTCTGATAATATTTCAGTGGGAGTGAACAATTTCCTTACCAGAATTGTATTAGAGACTGAATTAAATGATGCCTTTGAATTAAGGGCAGGAATGGCTATGGGAGTCGGATTCATTGGGATTGATGGAGGTTCCTCTGGCGAACCAAGTGATGTTGGATTTGCCTATGATTTCCTTCTGGGAGGCGGATACAATTTTAGTGAGAATTGGTCACTTTGCTTTGACTACAAATATTATTTGTCCGCTGCCAACGACAATTATGACCGTGTAAAGGCACATATGCTTTTACTTTCTTCGAATTTTCAGCTTTAGGGAAGAGAAAGTAATGTTTCAAATTCACTTGGCAAATTACTTTCAAATAAAATTTTTCTCTGCTTGATTCGGAAGGAAATTGCCGAGGCATGCAAACAAAGTCGCTCCACTTGGGTCGTTTTGATTATTTTTCGGTTCATTGAGAAATCGCCATATGTTTTATCTCCGACAATGGGAAT
>NHDN01000054.1 GCA_002171765.1 Verrucomicrobia bacterium TMED60 | reverse complement strand
AGAAAGTCTTACTAAATCCAGAAACAGTAATAACTCGGTCTCTGGCATCTTCTCCAAAGGAAGCAGGGCGAAAATGTTCAGCCCCATCGTAGAGTAAATACTCGTAGATTTCATCGGACATAAGAAGAAAATCTTTGTTGCAGGCAAGTTCAACAATCTCTTCCATTTCAGCCTTACTGTAAAGACAACCGGTGGGGTTGGAAGGGCTGTTTAATATGACTAATTTCGTCTGGGAAGTAAGAGCTTCTTCAATTTGTTGAGCACTCACCTTAAAACCTTGCTCATCCCCGGCGAATATGAATTTGGGGGTGGCACCGGCTAGTTTTGCCATTTCGGGATAACTCACCCAATAAGGAGCTGGAATCAACACCTCATCTCCGGGACCGCAAGTAGCCAAGATGGCAAGGTAGCAGGAGTACTTACCGCCTGGGCTAACAACGACTTGAGCAGGATTGGCATCTTGAAGAACACCAAGTTGTTGATATTGGTCTGCCAGAGCAGATCGAAGGGCTGGCAACCCCCCGGCTGGAGCATACTTGGTCATTCCATCAGCCAACGCTTTGGCCCCGGCTTCTTTGATAAAGGAAGGCGTATCGAAATCNGGCTCCCCAGCTCCGAACCCACAGACATCTTCACCAGCCGCTTTTAGTTCCTTGGCCTTGGCATCAACTGCCAANGTAGGAGAAGGAGAGACATTTTTAGCCCATTGCGAAAGCATATTTTCAGAATTCATTTAAAAAGTAGTAANGAAAAAAGTTGAGAATTCATCAAGAATAATTGATTTGGAAAATCCAAGACTAATCAAAAGTTTGGAAGGCAGAAGTAGGAACCGGTAAAGGGAGCTTGAATTTCTGCTCCGAAAAGATACTTGGATTTAAATCAAGTTCGGTGGCCGCAGCTAGGATTTCAAGCCTGGTATTAGAGCGATCTTTTTGATTGATACAATCCAAAGTCTTGATGATCCATTCCTCTCCCACTTTTTTGTAACTTCTCAGAGTTGTGGAACGAAGAAGTTGAGCGGTATCCGAAAAGACTTCCACTCTCAGAGGTGCTTGGTAAGCGTCATCTAGAGCGAGTACAACACGGCTCCAATCAGGCATGGTTTCAGTTACCCAGGAAGGGGAAGCAAATTCATAGAGGTGNGACGGTCGCCCCGCCACTTTTCCGGATTTCAAATACTCTCCCTCCCAAAACACAAAAGGCATCAAAAAATCAAATAAAGTCTGGTTCATGCCGGAAACCATAGGCTGAAGCAAGGCATCACGAGAAAGAATTTCCAAATCATTCTGGTTTTGGTATCCAACCCAGGCTCTTGGTTCGAGTGGATTCCTTAGAAGAAAAACTTTGGGCTCTGCAATGCCAGGGTCAGGAAAAATTTCGATACGAAAAACTCCACTTCTAAGCGTTGGCCCAGCAATCGAGCCAAAACACTCGGTTTCAGCCCCTCTTCTTGGCATGTGGCGAAATTTGAACTTGAAACAATAAGCGGAATGAAAGCCACTCTCTTGCAAAGAAGAAGCAATCAGGGAGCGGAATTCATTTAAATTTTCTTGNGCTTTTACAGGTGATAATATNTTTGCAAACCCTCGGGCAGGAAAAGATTTTGGATACAGCTCAAAGGTTCCAAAAAAGAAAAANAAGAGAATGCAACCTTTGGATGCACTCTCTAAAGCAGATCTTACCCGCTTACTCAGTGGCGTTGGATTCAGATTTCGGCGATTCCTCTGGTTTTGTCGGCACTGGAGTTTCTACTTCAACGGGTGCAGGCGCTGGAGGTGCAATGACATTTTCAGGCAATGGAACCTCGATATCTGCCGCACTTACTGGGTCAGCCACCAATGCCGGAGTTCCACCCTTACGAAGCAAATTATCGGGATTATCTGCTTCCCTTTGATAGAAAGCATAAAGCACAAAAGAAAGCACGAAAAAGCCCAGAATTCCGTACACAGTTAATTTAGACAACTGAGCTGCAGAACCGGCGCCTAACATTTGATCCGCGGTTCCGCCGCCAAGTGCGGAACCCATGCCACCGGAAGTGCNTTGGAACATAATTAATAATACGACTACCAAGCAAAGCAGGACAAGTACAGTTGTAAGAAAAACAGTCATGATAATTCAGGGGAAACTACAAAATACTGCCAAGTTGCCAAAAAAAAGCAACTCGTTAATCGGTTTCTAAAGCCCCAATGATGTCAGTAAATTTTGCAAATCAACTGGATCTTCGAAACCGAGGGTCATCTTACCCCCACCGCTTGGCTCACCTTTGATTTTCACCGAACGCCCAAGTTTAGATTCAGCTTTTTGAGCCATACCCGAAAACGGGTTTGCATAGCCAGGAATTTTTGAATGATTTGAAGAGGAAGGGTTCAAAAATGAATACACCTCTTTTTCGCAATGCCTCACGGTCCAACCCTCGGCAATCGCTTGTTTTCCGATTTTTAATTGATCATTAAGGTCTTCGATCCCTAGTAAAACTTTGGCATGCCCCGTAGACAATTTACCTTCGGACAGGAGAACTCTAAGTTCCTCGTGCAATTTCAATAGGCGAAGCAAATTAGTTATATGAACCCTGCTCTTCCCTACCCTTTCCGCAACCTTTGCCTGGGTAAGATTGAAATCATTTACCAGCGAATGATAACCGAGTGCCTCTTCAATCGGATTCAAACCTTCTCTTTGAAGGTTTTCGATGAGGGAAAGACTGGCTGAGGACAGATCGGTAGCCTGAAGAATCCTGGCCAAAACTTTTTTCCGCCCTAACTTTTGGTGGGCCCTCCAGCGTCTTTCCCCAGCAACCAGTTCAAAGACCTCTCCTGATTTTCGCACCACAATCGGTTGCAACAACCCTTCTGCTTTAATACTCGCGGCCAACTCATCAATGGCTTCCGAATCCATTGATTTNCTNGGNTGGTANGGGTTGGGCACNACCTCAGAAGTAGCGATCTCCATCAATTCATCCGTCGAAGTGGAGCTGCCCTTTTTTTCTTTGGATGGTTTCTTCGTTGTCCGAGACTTTGGGGTCGCTTTTTCAGGAGTTAGTTTTGCAGAAACTTGCCCTACACTACCGCCGCCTGAGATGAGACCGCCCAGGCCCCGTCCAAGTCTTGATTTTGGTTTGGCCATTATTGCTGGGGTACAAATAATTCCCTGCCCGCATTTACCTTCGTAGGGTCAGAAATCTGGTTGGCATCAATAATCCATTTAATTTTGGACTTATATTTTTTGGCAATACTGCTAACCGTTTCTCCTTTTTCCACCTTATGAACAAATCCATTTTGTGGATAATCACTTGAGAAACTTGGGGGAGGAGGGCTTGAAGGGGTTGAAACTGCAACCTTAGCAAAATTCTGGTTCATCTTATTGACCAAGTCCTGAATCTTTAAATCAAAACTATTTTGCAAGCTTGCGGTATTTTTTTCATTCGCGGCCAGACGAGATTCTAATTTTCGAACCCGGGAATCAATTTGTACGAGTAACCCTTGGGAGTCTCCAGTTCGATTGCTTGCATTTTTGGAAACTTGTTGAAGACTAATTCTCAATTGTGCATTTTCCCGTCGGAGCATTTCGACTTCGGTTCGTAAACCAGCAACTTCTCTAGCAATTAATTCAAGGTCTTGCTTCAGGTTGGCCACTTGGATGTTTGCCGACAATGTGGGCAACGAAACCAAGAAAATTACTCCAGTAATAACTGAAGTACTTTTAAAAAATAAATTCTTAAAGAGTCTTCCCAACCAATCCACGGAAGCTAGCATTATGAATTCTCGAATGGTAATCAAGAAATCTTTTGGTAAATTTTAGATTTAATCACTGGCCCGAAGAAGGGAAATGGAAGGTGAAAAATCCAAAATAATTCCATTGGCCATTTTATAACCTCGAAGAAAATCAGTAGATGACAGCATTTTACCACCTGGTTTTTGAAGCAGATTTATCTGCAGAGCACAGGTACCCGTTCCAATGATTAACATTCCATTTTCCGTTCTCGAAATTTCTCCAACTTCAAGTGATCTTTGCGGATACGGAATTGCATCTCCCACCCGGATCCGATTTCCAGAATGTTCAAAAAAACTACCTGGCCAGGATCGAAACGCTCGAATCCTTCGACTAAGCTCTTCAGCCGATAGAGAGAAATCAAGGGCACCATCGATTTTCCGTAACTTTCTGCAATAAGTTGCCTGGCTTTCATCCTGTTCGATTTCATCCACATTTTCATCCTTTAATAAAGGCAGGCATCGATCGATGAGAGGGATACATGCTTCAGCTAAAATAATTCGAAGATCCGGTCCGGTCGCAGAGACGGGAACTTTAACCCTCTCGAAGTCAATAATAGGGCCCGCATCCATTCTGGGCACCACTCTCATCAAGGTAATTCCCGTTTCTGTCTCACCCAAAGCCAAAGCCGTCTCGATTGGGGATGCACCGCGGTAAGCCGGTAAAAGAGATGCATGTAGATTAAAGCAACCTTTCGGGGCAACGGTGAGCAAATCTGTCTTTAAAATATGCCCATAAGCCATGACAAGAAGAATCTCAATTTCCAGTTTCTTAAGCCAAATTACTTCAGTCGGTCCTAGTTTTTCTGGATCCCGAACGGGACAACCATTCTTCACTGCCCATGCCTTAATTGGATTTGGTTGAAGTTTTCGTCCTCTACCTGCTGGCCTATCTGGTTGAGTTAAGACCGCTTCCAGGGAAAACTCCTTTTTTTCCGCCAAATGGGAAAGAAAAGGGATGGCAATTTCATCCGATCCCAAAAAGCCTATTCTACATGGATTTGAAATCATATTCTTTAAATTAATATTATCACGGAGTTAAGTGCTTTGGACAACGAAATTAGGATACAAAAAAAGCCGCTTGGCGGCTTTTTTGGAGAGCGAAATGCGAACTTATTAATCCTGTTCTTCTTTATACCTCGCTTCTTTACCAGCCAANGAAAATTTNAGAGGNCAACCAGATANACCAAAGCGTTTCTGAATTCCTTTTTCCAAATACCGACGATANTGGTCATTTAATTTTTCTTCCCGATTACAGAATAATTTAATTCGAAATGGTCGCGTCTCTACCTGTACTGCATANAAGACTTTGAACCGCTTACCACCCACTTTTGCAGGCGGGCGATGTTCCCACATTTCTCCGATCAGCTTATTGAGCGTGGAAGTTGAAATCGATTTGTCCATTCTAGCATCGAGGTCACGGGCGATATTAAGAAAAGCTTCGACCGCATATCCGGTCTGTGCCGAAACAAAAGAAATGGGGGATTCCGGAAGGAAGAATAATTCTTTACGGATAGACTTTATATAACTCTTTCTAAAATCTTTTTCGTCTTCATAGCCAGGGAGAGGATCTTTTCGAAAACTTTCCAAAGCNAAATCCCATTTGTTAACNAAGATGGAAAGGGCTTTTCCTGCTTCCAGTACATGTCCAGCTAGAATCTTGTCTTGTTTGGTCACCCCTTCCCTGGCATCTAAAACNAAAAATACGACATCGACTTCNTCGATCGCATGCTTGGTTCGAACCGCTGAAAAATAATCCAGTGAGGAATCAATACGATTTCTTCTTTTTAAGCCTGCGGTATCAAACAAACGAAAAGACCAAGGATTTTCTTGCCCCTCCACTTGATAGTCCAAATCTAACTCCACAGTCTCCCGGGTGGTGCCCGGCACATCGCTTACAATCAAGCGTTCCATATTCAGCAGTCGATTGCAAAGCGAGGACTTCCCCACATTGGGACGCCCAATGAAAGCGATTTTGGTACGATTACTATCATCCCCACTACGCAAGGGGGGAGAGGGAGGTAATTTCTGAGCAACTTCTTGAATTAACTCATCGACGCCATGCCCATGTTCGGCCGAAACCCCAACTACCGTTTCGAAACCAAGCTTAGCAAATTCAGAAAAAGAATATCCTTGTTCCGGAATATCCATTTTATTGACGACCAGAATGGGTTGCTTTCCCATCTTCCTTAGCTTCATGGAAAGGGTTTCATCTAAAGGAAGCAAACCATCACGGCCATCGACAACAAAAAGTAACAACGTTGCAGCCCGGATGGCAAAATCTGCTTGTTGTTCGGTCGCATTTTGAATTTCAACTGAGGTCATCTCAGGTTGCATCCCAATACCTCCTGTATCCATTAATACATACCCTTCAGGAGANTCAGCAACTACAACATCACGCGTCACTCCTGGACGATCATGGACAATGGAAATTCTTCGCCCTGCTAGACGATTAAAAAGACGACTTTTTCCTACATTGGGTCGNCCGACAATAGCGACGCTAATCGTTTCCATTTTGTGTCAGTTTCCGGTTCAATCTATCTTCAAAAGAATTAGACTGCTTGGGCCGAAACATTCTCCTCAGATAAACTATTTACGAAACATTCAATACGATCAGCAGCTTCAACCAATTTCTCATAGGAAGTAGAGAAACTAGCCCTCACATGTCCTTCTCCGTGGGTTCCAAATGCAGTGCCAGGAACAACTGCAACCTCCTGCTCCCGAAGTAATCGGTGGCAAAAATCAACTTCATTGAGTCCAAAAGACTTCACACTTGGAAACGCATAAAAAGAGCCACGGGGTANATGACANNCCAATCCCATTTCATTAAACCTTCGAACAATAAAATCTCTCCTCTTTTGATATTGGTCTCTCATTTCAAGGACATCTTCAGTACCATTTTTTAAGGCTTCCACCGCGGCTTCTTGGCTCAGAATAGGGGCACACATCATACAATACTGATGAATTTTCATCATCGCCTCGATCAACCATTCGGGACCGCAGGCAAAACCAACCCGAAAGCCGGTCATGGCAAAGCCTTTGGAAAAACCATGTAATAATATGGTTCTTTCCTTCATTCCAGGAAGTTCAGCAATGCTGACATGTTCCCCCTCATAGGTAAGTTCTGCATAAATCTCATCGCTGATTACGATTAGATCTTTTTCAACTGCGAATTTTGCGAGTCTTTCTAGCTTTATTCGATCTGCAGTTCCACCAGTTGGGTTGGTAGGAAAATTGAGCAAAAGAACTTTACATCCTGGCTGCCAAGCTTTTTCAAAGCTTTCAGGTTCTAAAGAAAAAGAATGTTCCGAANCCGTACCNACGGGAATTGCNACCCCATGAGCAAGGGAAACACTGGGGGCATAAGAAACATAGCAGGGCTCNTGNTAGAGCACCTTGTCCCCTGGATTTAAAATNGCCCGAAGGGCAATATCAATTGCCTCAGAAACTCCAACCGTTACCAGAANTTCAGATTGAGGGTCATATTCTGGACCAAAAAAGGAAGCGACATAACTTGAGATTTCCTTTCGCAAAGAAAGTAGGCCACGATTGTCGGTGTAAGAAGTTTTCCCTTTTTCAAGGGCAAAGATGGAAGCCTCACGAATTTTCCAAGGAGTTACAAAATCAGGTTCGCCAATGCCTAGAGAAATAGCCTGGGGCATTTCTGAAACAATCGCAAAAAAATCACGAATTCCAGAACGAGGAAGACTCTTTACATGTTCAGCAACATAATTTTCTGGATTCATTAAAATTAGGCGCTAACCGGAGGTTTTTCTGGATTTTCTCCGTCCTTGGACAGTAGATGTCCATGTTCTTTATAGGAGCGAAGTAGAAAATGAGTAGCCGTGGAAAGAACCCCCTCCATCGTAGCAAGACGCTCCGAAACAAATGAGGCAACGGTGTGTAAATTTTTACCTTGAACAATAACCATCAAGTCATATCCACCAGACATCAAATGACAGGCTTCNACTTCCTCAAATTTTGAAATGCGGTGAGCTAATCGATCAAAACCTCCCTCTCTTTCTGGACTAATCTTAACCTCAATAACAGCACGGACCAAATTACTTTCTTTTTTCGATGGATGTAAGAGCGGAACCCAGCCGAGCAGGGTGCCTTCCGAGCGCAAGGTTTCGAGCTGTGCNACCACNTCTTNCTCGGTAAGATCAAGGATCTTTCCAAGTTTTGACGGATCAGGATCCGCTGTTTCTTGAAGAATATCGAGTATGTTACTCATAATTAAAAGGATGNATTATGCCAGAGACCTGAATTTAGGTAAAGAAACAAAGCCTAAAGCCCGAGATGCAAAATGAGCTTTAAAATTGCATTCAAACCAATCGAATGGGTAATTTCCTCATTTTCAACCATAGCTTTAAGATTTTGGAGCGAATGTAANTCGGTAACAAGTTCTTCGTGTTGATCGAAAGCGAGCTCTGCGGTTTTCTTAACATCTCGAACAAGCACAAAGAAGCAACGGTTAGAAAGAATGGCAGCATTGGGTCGGGCACTTCCTATTAAACGAGCATCAGTACCCACAAACCCAGTCTCTTCTTNGAGTTCACGAAGGCCAGCAAGGATTGGATCTTCCCCATTTTCAATTACTCCACCCGGTGGTTCCAGAGAGAATTCTTTGGTTCCATAGCGAAATTGACGCACCATGACCAATTCTTGCTCCGGGGTGACCGCTAGTACATTTACCCAATCGTTTGTGTCCAAAACAAAAAACTCTCCTTCAACCNNATCAGATTGACGACGAAAACAGCGTTTATGGACTTGGAAAATCCGGCAATCCGAATGCAATGTATCCTCTGTAACATCCCATTTGCTAGGTAGATCTTTATTCATCTTCTAAAATTTCCGTTCTTAAAAATTCCGCTAGGTCTTTGTAAATTGGCACTTTTTTCTCTTTGGCTAGAATACGAAGGCTCTCATCGATTGGCTTCCCAGTTTCAACCAAGCTACCCCTCATCCCCGCGTCCAACCCTGACTTTGGATCAATCCACTTATCACCCACTACCCAGCAAAGAGAAGGGATCAGATCAAACTTATGGGTCATCTCTTGCTCAAATCTTGGCGATGGCTTTCGGTAACCATCCGTTTTATCCGGTGTTTCCGGAGCAATGCAAACTTCAGTAAAGAGGTTGTCTGGCCAACCGAAATTGTGGTGCATGCGAATATTGCATGCATATACATCTGGCCAATCATAATACCCTCTGGCAATCCCCGATTGATTGGTATGCATGAAGAGATAATATCCTTTGTTCGCTGCTTTCAATAAAGCGTCCCCGATTCCCTCAATAATTTCTACTTCATCCGGATCTTTCAAGTAATGTACATCTCGAATAAGGGTTCCATCTCGATCAAGAAAGAGTGCTCTTTGCTTTTTCACCTACAATTACAGATGCTTTAAAATCTCTTCTGGCGAAGCCGTGGCAGTGCCTACTTTTCCAACGACAACGCCGGCGGCTAGGTTTGCAAACTCTGCAGAAAGAGCAAAAGATTTCCCTGAAATAAGAGCCAAAGTTAAAGAAGCAATTACCGTATCTCCAGCACCCGAGACATCNAATACTTCCCGGGCCGCAGTTGGAATGATAGACTGAATCTTTCCGTCTTGTGCAAGAAGCATTCCTTCAGCTCCTAGGGTAATTGCAAGCATCTTAGGTGCAAAGCGACTAAAAATCCGGTCAACCACTTCGTGTTTGGGAAAGGGCTCTCGAGTTTCTCGAGAGAGGCCTGCCAACTCTAATGCCTCCAACCGGTTTGGAGTCAGAAGATCAGGTTTTGCATATTCCAGCAAACGACTTGGTTTTGGATCAATCGATACAAACTTTGCATTTTCACTCACTAATTTTAAGAGTTCATTGGTTACAAACCCTTTTCCGTAATCTGAAATCACAACTGCATTGGCCTCTTTTACTTTTTGAGTCAAGAGACTCCCAAGAACTCCCAAATCCGGAGAATACTCTTTTACATGAGCCTCACGATCCACTCGACAGATCTGCTGGTTTGATGCAGTTATCCTAGATTTACTAATGGTAGGAGCGGAAGAAAATCGAAATTGGGAATCTACATTTGTCTTTCCCGCTTCCAAGATTTTAACCAACTCTTCCCCTTTTTGGTCTTTGCCAAACCATCCAATGGTTTCCACAGAAGCACCCAAAGCACAAAGATTAAGGGCCACATTAGCGGCACCACCTGCAACCGATCTTTCTTTATCTACAGCCAGGACAGGAACCGGTGCCTCTGGAGAAATCCTACTTACTTGCCCGATGATATAACGGTCGAGCATAACATCTCCGACAACTAAAATATTTAGGCTCTTGATTTGCTCGAAAAGTTCTTTCATCTATTAACAATAATCAAAATGGATTTTTTCAAAAATTTACTTCTAGCCTGTCTTATAACTCTTTTTATGCAAGGCTGCAAGGAGGGTGGTCTAGAAAACCAATACAATCCTGAAATTGGATCCAAGACGCATTCCTATGAACTTAATTTAGGAGGAGTTCCCTTAAAAGTGGAAGTTGCCGTATTAGCAAAAGAAAGGGAAAAAGGTCTAATGTTCAGAAAGTCTTTAGGATTAAATGAGGGTATGCTTTTCATTTTTAAAAATGGAACAAAACAGCGTTTTTGGATGAAAAATACCAGAATTCCTTTAGACATTGGATATTTTTCATCGAATGGATCTTTGTCCGAAGTTCACAAAGCCAAACCCCATGATTTATCTGGAGTTCCTTCGAGGTCACGAGACATTAAATTTGTCCTAGAATTAAATGCAGGTTCTTTCAAGAAATTGGGAATTCGACTCGGGGAGAGACTTGAAATGAATGAAATCATCAAAATTTTGCGGCACCGAGGGCTAAATCCCAAGGATTATAATATTCTGGAGTAATCTCTACCTGTACCCATTCGGATTTTGGCTTTGCCAACGCCATGCATCCGCTAACATTTCTTCGAGACCATACTTTGTCTTCCAACCAAGAAACTGCTTCGCAAAAGCCGGATCTGCCCAAGCTTCGGTAACATCACCAACACGACGACTCGCAAATTCAAATGGAATCTCAATATCGTTCGCTTTTTCGAAAGCTGCAATAACCTCTAAAACTGAAGATCCCCGCCCGGTTCCAAGATTACAAACAAATCCTTGCTCGGAAGAATCAAGTACATCAAGAGCTTTTAGGTGGGCATCCGCCAAATCGACCACATGTAAATAGTCCCGTATGGCAGTGCCATCGGGTGTAGGGTAGTCGTTTCCAAAGATTCGGAGCTTTTCTAACTTTCCAGTGGCAACCTGACAAACAAAGGGAACTAGATTATCAGGGATTCCATTGGGATCTTCTCCAATTTTCCCACTGGCATGAGCCCCCACTGGATTAAAATAACGCAAGACTCCACAACTAAAATCAGTATCTGAGGCAGCAAAATCGGCAATAATGCCTTCCATCATATACTTGGTTCTGCCATAGGGACTAGACACTTTACCAACTGGAAAACTTTCAGAAACAGGAACCTTTTCAGGCTCTCCATAAACAGTGCAAGAAGAGCTGAAAACTAGTTTTTTCACCCCTGCTTTTTGCATCTCATCAAGCAAAAGAATCGAACCTGACACATTATTTCTATAATACTTTAGAGGTTCTATGGTTGACTCTCCCACCGCTTTTAAAGCAGCAAAGTGAATCACGGAAGAAATATCCTCATTTTCTGAAAAGATTTTATTNAGAGTTTGCCGATCGGTTAAGTCTGCCTCGATTAGGTTAAGGCTTTTCCCTGTAATTTCTGAAACTCTTTTTAAAGACTGGGGTGAGGAATTCGAGAAATTATCAAGTACGATGACTTCCCTTCCAGCTTCCAAAAGGGCTAAAACTGTATGGCTTCCAATATAGCCGGCACCACCTGTAACTAGGGTTTTCTTCATCTACTTCCTTTTGTTATGGAACGAAGAGTGGATAGTAAAATTTCAAAATCTAAGGTCATCGAGGCATTTTTAAGGTAAAATAAATCATAAGCGAGCTTCTCTTCAGATTCATTCAGGTCTGAGGCATAACTAAAACGAATTTGAGCCCAACCAGTCATCCCTGGCTTAACCAAGTGGCGAGAATTCCAGTATGGTACTTCCTTCCGAAGTTTTTCCTGAAACTCTGGACGTTCTGGGCGTGGACCGACAACCGACATTTCCCCCCTTATTACATTCCAAAATTGAGGAATCTCATCAATCCTCCATGTCCTTAAAAACTTCCCAAAAAAGGTGACTCTAGCATCTTGCTTTTTAGCCCACTGAGCTCCTTTACCTTCAGCATCCTTTCTCATAGTCCTAAGTTTGATCATGGAATAACTCTTNCCCATGTATCCTGTTCTAGTCTGTACAAAAAAAAGAGGGAAACCGGACTCGAGCCCAATAAGGATTAGGGAAAGCAATAAAATAGGTGCCGATAAAATTAAACCCGCAGCCGCGATCATCAAGTCTGCAAAGCGCTTGATCAAATGAACAAATGGATTCTTCATTCTTAAATCTACTCTTGCAAGCCATGCTTGATCCACTTCTCTTGGAGGAATTTTCTCCAGATATTTCTCCCAGAAATCTACTCCTCCAACAACACGAGTGCCTGATTCTAACAAAGAAATAATATCCAATTCAGAGGAAGAATAAGATTCACCGACAACCAGAAGATCAACCTGTTCTTTTCGGCAAAATTCCTCGACCTCGATTTTGGATATATCTTCCTCGCCGAGAAATTCAAAAGCGTCNTTTTTGTTTGAAAGAGCATTTTTGATTTTTATCCGTTTTTCTGGAGAAACTAAGAGCATTACCCTACTTTTGTATCTTTGTGCCAGTTGGGAAAAAACAGCTGCAAAGCAGAAGCTTGAAACTCCGGTAAAAAATATAATTTTTATAATCGCACGCCTTCCGATAAAATTATATTCGAAAAACCACACGATTAGTAAAAGCACAAAACTAGCGATGGTAGCAGAGAAGAGATACAAAACAAACTGCCTGAATGATAGCTTTAAAATTCGCCGATCCGCTATGCCNAGCATTTCCCCAAAAATCAAAAAAGAAAGGGCGAAGCAGACCATGTATACCAAATGTTTCTCCCGAGAGATTAGCATTAGTGTTTCCATGGAAGGAGCAAAATAAGCAGGCACTACATAGGCAACGATGCAAGCAATGGCAAAGTTGGCGGACAACTTTGCTCCTCTGCTTAAATTCCAATTCATTTATCTTCTTTGAGTAAGTTTCCCGCGAAAGTCAGCTTATTTTTTCAAACCAGTTTTCGATATGATCTTCACGAATAAATCTTTTTTTGATTTTATCTTTGTTTTTAGCAGAGTTTTCTTCAAACATCTTATCTTTNATTGTTACTTTTATTGCTTCGACTAAAGCNTCTGGGTCATCCGGTGAAATAGTAATCTTATTTTCGAATTCAGCCAAAAGCCTAAGTGCCTCCCCCNCCCCACCATAAATAATAAATTTACCAGTGGAAAGATACTCATATAATTTAGAAGGAACTGCACCGCTGAAACTCTGATTTAGCTGGGCATATAAAATATCACTTTCTTGGTAGACATGGATTAGCTTATCCCAGGAAAGAGAACCAATAAGATTGAAATTGGAAACCCTCCTCTTTTCCTTGTATCTCGTAAGCTCTTCAAGGTTTTGCCCTTCACCAATAACCTGAAATGTTACTTGAGGTAAACTTTTAGCAGCATCNACCAGTACAGAAAGGTTTTGAGGAATACCAATATTTCCAACATAAGAAACAATTACAGAATCCTTTGTTTTTCTTGGTTTTNAAATCATTCCGGAGAGGCTATTGAATTGTTCACGAGAGATACCATTTGGAAGTAANGTAACTTCTGATTCTTTATAACCCAACTGNTTGCAAGCATACGAAAATTCGCTTGGATTAGTAACGGTTACGGAAGCGAAAGAGGAAGCTCTTTTTTTTGCCAAGAATCGAAAAATTATTTTGGCAATTTTTTGTAAAGCCGAAGTTTCAGAAAGATACTCCCAAGTCAAATCTCTNATGTCNANGTGGGAACGGCGAGAAAACCAAAATGGTGCACAAAAAAATAAAAACATCGAAGGAATACTCACTAAAATTTTATCATATTTTTTTTNCTCTAGTTCTNTATAGAGTCGACGGGTAAAAATTACTTCTTGGATTGCCCTGCCAATAAAACCTGGAAAAAGTTGGCGAACTGGTGGGATAGAGCGATAATTTTCATCAAAGATTTGTTCAGTAGAATGATTTTGCAATGAGTAAATGGTTACCTTTAATCCCTTACTTTGGGCAACTTTAAGAAAAGACCTCATTCGATTTCCTGCTGCCAATTCTGGTTTGAGAGGATAGCTCATGATTAAGGCCAGTTCTTTCATCATCTAAACTTTTTGATCCCANGTAATCCTAGAGCTCGTTTTTCCATTTTCAAAGCAAACCTCAAGGACGCTGGTTTCCACAAGTTTACCAAAACCAAGGGCATAATTGGTCTTCGCTATGTTCCCCGAACCGGAAAGAATTTCAATATCAGCAAGATGCTGGGCATCCTTTTTTAATGCCCAAGAACTATCGTCTTTATTTTGAGAAATTTGGATTTCAGGGTGAAAAATAAAACGGGCAATGGCTGCGTGCTTTGACTTAGATACGATTTGATCTGAGATCAAAAGTTGTTCTTCAGCCAATTTCCAAGTTCTTTGATGAATTGGCTGGCCCTTCAACCGAGTAGTATATCCATCGTGCGAACAAGTAACGAATTTTGAACTACTACTTAGGTCCCGTGATTTATTCAATGGCATCGCTCTTTTCGCCACCCGAAATGAGCTCCACACCTCGGAGGAATCCAAATGATCAATTTCTACGGTACTGTGAGAAGAAGTTCCCCGTTCTAATATTCTTTGTTGTCCTTCTTCATAAGTCGAAGTTCCTCCATTAACCACCACTCTTTGACCATGAACAGATAATTCAAATGATAAAGTATCTGCATGGGCATGACCTGGAAGATAGTCGGGGCCAATCGGTCCAACATCTAAAAGTGCGGTCACCGAACCTGTTTCGTTAGATAATCGAAAATAACCAGAACTTTCCAGTTCACGGCAGCACATTTCTGGTCTTGAATCATGGTAATGTAACCGATCCATGTAAGAAAAGAGAGAAGCAGGATCCCCGGCTANATTTAATGCTGAATCATTAAAATAAGCAATTTGTCCATCTGGATGGATCATCGCTCTTAGCCAATTCTCCATCAGCTTAGCTTTGTCCAAGAGTTTTGCATGGATCCTTTTGAAATCGTCACTCTCGAGTTGANAAGATTCCATGATGTTTATCAGATCAAGTAAGTCTTCTAAAACAATACATTGATACATTGTGCTTCGCTCAAAATGACCTCCATCCGGAAGAATTTGTTCATCCAATTCCCTATCCATTATTTCTAGGCCAACCCGAAGCCATCTCGCTGGTTCTTTCCCTTCCATAAACAAACCTGCAAAAATCATTGCCTTTGCATTGGAAAGCAAATGGTTACCNCGGATGTGCCACTCTAATCTTTTGCTCAACCACTCCGCTTGAAGAGACAAACTTTGCAACCAATCGGCCTCCAAATCATTGCCTGCCTTTATCCACTTGATCCAATTCACGATCCTTAATGAAGTGGGATAAGACTCCCATCCAACTCCTTTGAATGNAGGGTTTTTTAAAATCCAATCTTTGATCAAAGTTCGATGCCATTCAACTTTCTCGGTCGAATCCTCACTTAGCAAATAATCAAAATAATGAAGGTTATATTTCCATAGCCTATCCTTACCTGCCCCACCCCAGCCAACCTCGCTTAGATCTCCTTCAAGGTTCAAGAAAAAGAAAACATTTGAGCTGAGGAGCTTNCTTTTTTTGGGCATAGGTTCAGTCCATTTCCCAATGGATTGTCGAATTTTCACCCTTGGAGCTGTTCTTATTTTGACCCGATTAAAATAAAACCAAATTCTTCCAAAAATTTGGATGGGCTTAAGAAAACGAAGGGTATGCCAATAAAGTAAGATTTTTTTCAAGCNAGTAGAATTTCTTCTATGTGACCAACGATTCTGTCACCCGTTTTCCCATCCCACTTAGGCGGGATTTTTCCTTCTTTCCAATTACCCTGGAAAAGACAATCAAGGTAAGGAATAAGGTTCTCAGGCTCTGTACCAACCAATTCATTTGTCCCNATGGATATGGTTTCAGGGCGCTCTGTTGAATCCCGTAAAGTCATACAGGGAATTCCCATGACGGTAGTTTCCTCGGTGATTCCTCCAGAATCCGTAATCACGGCTTTTGCATTCTGAACCAGATAATTAAACTCCAAATAGGGTTGTGGTTCAATGAATGCAATATTGGAGGGAAGGCTTCCGAGACTACTCAAGTTTTTNGCAGATCGNGGATGCACCGGATAGACAATAGTTTTGCCCCGAGCACCCTNTCCTATTGTGGTGAGGAGGCTTATGAAATTTTTGGCTTCATCCACATTTCCTGGCCGATGGAGTGTAAGTACAAAATAGTCTTGTTTTTGTAAGTGTAGCTCATCCCAAAATGAAGGCTTACAAAACCTATCCATATTATTGAACAGGGTATCGATCATAGTATTTCCCACAAAAAAGATCCGATCCTTTGGAACCCCTAAACTTATTAAGTTCTGATTGGCATTCTCACTAGTAGTGAAGCAGTAATTACTGATTGAATCCGTGACCATCCGATTAATTTCCTCAGGCATGGACCAATCATTTGATCGAATTCCAGCTTCAACATGAGCCACTTCAATTTTTAATTTTTGGGCAGTAATNGCACAAGACATGGTGGAAGTGACATCCCCAACCACTANGCAAAGATTACAAGGTTTTTCTAGAAGTAGATTCTCGTAGGCAGTCATGATCCCCGCAGTTTGCTCGGCTTGCGTACCAGATCCAACACCAAGATTTACATCCGGTTCAGGAATTCCCAACTGGGAGAAAAAAGTAGCAGACATATTCTGATCGTAATGCTGACCGGTGTGAACAAGGCGGTAACCAAAAGCCCCAGAAATTTCAGCCCTTTTTTCAATTGCCCGAATAATAGAGGCAATCTTCATAAAATTAGGTCTAGCTCCAGCAATTAGATCTATGAGCATAAATTATTTTGCAAATCAATCGAGACTCGGGTTACTTCAAAAATTTCCTTAATCGAAATTGGACTCGGTTTACCCTCTCGAAGGGATTCAATAAAAGAATGGACACATGCATGGTGTCCCTTGTCTTGTTTCCAAAGATTCATGGATCGAAAACCTGGCCAGCCAAAACCACGAAGTTTTCTAAAGTTATCCAATTGCAAAACTTTCCCGGAGCAAAAAACCTCCATCCTCTCCTTTGGAAATTCCTTACTACCATTAGCGAAATAGTGAATAGTTCCGATAGACCCATCCCTAAAGCTCAATTGTATGCTGGTGGTGTCACCATTTTCAGAATTCATACTCGACTTGGTAAAACCTTTAATTGCAGAACCAGAAAGAAAACGGAGCAGGTCAATAAAATGGCATCCCTCTCCAAGGATTCTGCCACCTCCAATCTCCTCGTCGTGCAACCAATGGCCCGTAGGAATCTGACCAGCATTAACCGTCAGGATAAAAGATTTGGGCTCGTTGTAGGAAGACAATAATTCTTCTATTTTTTTTATTTGAGGGGAGAATCGACGATTATAACCAACCATTAGTGATGGTGTATTATCATCTCCGCTTAAGGATTCATAAAATTCTTCTAAATCACGCAACTCGTCATGAGTAAGACAAAGTGGTTTTTCAACAAAAACATGCTTTCCCGCAGACAAGGCCATTTTAACATATTTTGCATGGCTATCATGCTTGGAGGCAATTACCACCACCTTCGATTTTTCATCTTGCAACAATTTCTCTACATCAGTTGTGGTCTGTTGAAATCCAAACTTTTTTCCATTAATGGATCCACTTACTCCATTTTTTGAAGCAATGCTAAGTAAGGAAACCCCGGTTTTCTGAAATGCAGGAATTAATACCTTAGTGGCAAAACTTCCTGAGCCAATAAAACTCAGTCCAATATCCCCCTCGCCGAGACTCTTCGGTTTTGAAAGGTGGATGAGGTTATCCTTTTTATTAAATTCCTGAATTTCATATTCTAGTAAAATACCCAAGGAAGGATTCGAAGATAAAATCAAATCATATGCTTTTTCAGCCTCCGAAATAGAATACCGATGAGAGATAAGTGGTCGGACATTTAATTTCTTTTCGGCCATCATGTCCAAAACTGCCTGAAAATTTCTTTGCTCCGTCCAACGAACAAAACCAATGGGATAATCATTTCCCTTTTCTTCATAACCAGGATCATATCGACCTGGACCGTAGGAACAGCTCACTTGAAAAGTTAATTCCTTTTCATAAAAGTCAGCACGGGACAGTTCTAGTCCGGTAACTCCAATAAGAATGATTCTTCCTCTTTTTCGGCTCATTTTCGCAGCATGTGAGACTGGATCATTACTTTTACTGGAAACCGTGATCAAAACCGCATCTGCACCATACCCTCTAGAAAAGCCATGCACAACCTCAACGACATCACCTCCACTGGATAAATCCATGATTTCAGCACCAAACTCCGAAGCCAATTGTAAGCGGCTTTTATCAAAATCAACAGCCATAACTCTGCAGCCTTGAGCACGAAGGAGTTGTATGGTCATCAACCCTATTAGTCCTGCTCCCATGACCACAACACTCTCTCCAAGAGTAGGTTTAGCCAACCGAATTCCCTGCAATGCAATCGAACCAAGAACAGCAAAAGATGCTTCCTCATCTGAAACTGAATCAGGAATCTTTGCACAAAGCATTTGTGGAACACTTATAAATTCAGCATGCTGTCCATTACTTACAACACGATCTCCTTCCTGAAATCCAAGAACCCCCTTGCCTACTTGCATTATTTTTCCCGCATTGCAGTAACCCAGCGGCAAAGGCTGCTCCAGTTTAGCAAAAACGGATTCAATAGTGGGTGCTAGGCCGTCGCTCTTAATCTTATCTAGCACCATCTTCACTTTGTCTGGTTGCTGTTTTGCCTTTTCAATCCAACCAGCTTTACCGAACTCAACCAGCATCCTTTCGGTCCCTGCAGAAACGAGAGAATTGTGGGTTTGCACTAATACTTCACGATCATGAACTGCAGGAAGCGGCACCTCAGAGATTTCTGTTTTTCCGGTTTTTAAGGACTGCAGGATTTGTTTCATTTTTTATGATTAACGAGAAATTTTTGCTCCTTAGATTCTTGAATCAAGCATCTTCACCTTTCCCCTTTTCGTCAAGGGTATGTCATCCACTATACGAATCTTCACCTGAAGCTCATCCCCTACTTTTTTCTTATATGCAGATTCAATAAGGTCTTGGCTATCGCTTGAAAATTCTTTCTTGGGAAGAATTTTTATTACCATTTCACCGGGCTTATCCTGGAAATATTGAAACCGTTGTACTGAGTTGAATAAATCTCCGTGCATATTCAATGCTGCCGTTGAAATTTTGGCCCCACTAGATCCGACTACAAATTCTTTTTTCCATCTTCCCTTCACCTCAGTGATTCGATCCCAATTCCTTCCGCATTCACATTCACTAGACAGGCGTTTCGCCCAATCCCCCGTTTTATAACGGATAAATGGCATCGAAAAATTAAAGAGGTTTGTTCCAACGATTTCCCCCTCATCACCTTCTTCATAACAAGGAGTTCCATCTTCTTTTATAATTTCCACATATCCATAGTCAGGCATAAGATGGTAGCTCGAATTTTTTTCACATTCTCCTCCCAGGGCCACTCTTTCGCTCAATCCATACCAACTAAAAACTCTGGCCCCCAAACCTTTTTCAATAATTCTACGTTGCTGATCGGTTGTACCTTCGGACCCAAGCAATACTGCCTGCACTTTTGGTATCAACTTTGTTTTATTATTTCGCAAAATATAATCCGCAAATATTTCAACTGCAGAAGGGTATCCATGCACGAATTTGGGTTGATAACGAATGAACTCGAAAAGATAAGATTCCAAGTTTGAGTCACTCATATGAAAAGGAGAAAACTGAATCTCATTGTAGATTGGATTCTCCTGCCAGAATACATTGGGTTTTAAGTTATCAAAGCTAACCCCACGAAAAACAGCTTTCTTATCCTTAGCTTTGTAATTTACTCGCTTCCATTGCCGATGCATGAATCCAGTCTCCATAGATTGAGAATGATCGTCCAAATGAAAACGCAATTGGTTTCCGGAAGTGCCTCCAGTCGTGGTTTCATAGCATGGGGTGTGGTCAAGATTTCTAGACAGATATCGATCGGGATCTTTTTGAAGTTCTTCTTTTTCAAGAAATGGAAAAGCAGATAAAGCCTCGCGTGGGTTGAACTTCTCGACCACACTTCTCAAAGAAAAATACGCGGGAACCTCCATGGTTGCATGCCTTAAAAGTNTTCCTAGTGCTCTTTCTTGATAGGCTAAAATTTCTTCCCTTGAAGCTTGATCAAACCAATCGCCCCGATGGTAAACTTCTCTGTACTNCTTCCCTGCAATCATAGAAAATGGTACTTTGCAGCAAAGCTTTTTCATCCATAATGGCATTTTTTCATAGAGGTCTTTTTTTACGCTATAGGACATATTTGGATTCTATTTCGTAGATGAAGAATTAATGACTTCTAATAAAACCTTGGTGAGTTTACCCACGGC
The DNA here is from genome assembly GCA_002171765.1 of Verrucomicrobia bacterium TMED60. Next base: position 16,880 of record NHDN01000054.1, on the reverse strand, counting down.
AACCTCAGTGGAAAAATTTTCTCGAGCAAACTGGCATGCTTTCTTTCCTAATTTTTCGACCAAGGATCGATCCAAAAGGATTTGCTGAAGTGCCAACTCTATGGATCGTGAATCTTTGGGTTGAACCAACAAACCGTTTTCTCCATGAGTCACCACACTTGGAATATTGCCTACAGCAGAAACCACGGGAACTAAACCTGCAGCCATGGCCTCGACCATTGCATTGGGCAAACCTTCCATCCAAGAGGGTAAAAGAAACACATCCGCATTTCGGTAAGCGGCCTCCAAGTCCCCTGCTTGTAACCATCCTCGAAAACTAACAATTTCAGACAAAGAATTTTTCTCTACCCATTCTCTGGCGTCCATGTAAGCATTTCCCTCTCCTACTAGTTCAAGAGAAATACTTTGGGAGATAGAGGAATGAACAAGGGCATCGAGAATTTCCATTACTCCCTTTTCACGATCCAACCATCCTACAAATAAAACGCGTATCTTTTTATCGCTTATATCAGAGAAATCTCTTTCATCTCCTATCTTAAGAAACTTTTCGGTAGCGGTCCAATTCTCAACAATTGGAGTATTTTCTAAGGAAAATCCCAACTTCTCCACGGCAAAGTCTTGCCACTGTTTGCCCTGACACAAAATTTTATCCGCTTTTTTTAAGGCAATGGATGAAAAAAACCTCATACGAAGCGAATTGTCATAGTTCTTGAGCAAGTAACCACCACCTGGAAACATTAAATTTGGAACACCCCTTACTTGAGCAAGTCGCCCCATCATTCCTTTTTCNAGTAATCCGAATCCACTCGCAGTAAAGATCAAAACTGTTTGTGGTTTTTCTAAAATCAAGTGGTAAACAAATAAGAAAAAACGCCTTAAAGCAAAGCCAGTTCGGATCAGAAAATTGGGTGGAGGGTTGCTAGTTTGCGTAGAATCAATCAAAATTAATCTGAATTTATCCTGAAAAGAGGATTCCAATAGTGCGTTGCAAACGGTCACAAATCCTCCGAAAACTTTTCCATTTTTTTTAGGGAAAGCGCCCACTATTAAAACCTTTGGCTTGGTGTGCTTTATTTCCTTACCGGTGGATTATTAATTCAATGTTAAGGTTTTCTTAAGGTCTTCAAATAGGGACTGGTACCCTTCAATCATAATATCATTTGACAAGTACTGCTCTGCATATTCCCGGCAACGCTTTGACATTAAATTCCTTTGCTCAGGTTTTAATTTCATCAAGCTACTGATGGATTCGGAAATCGAATCCGGTTTATTAGGGTCAAATAAGAATCCTCTATACCCATCCTTTACTAAGACGCGATTATCTGAAACATTTGAAGCTAAAATAGGCCTACCACATGCTAAAGCTTCACAGACAACATTGGGAAGACCTTCATAATGTGAAGCTAGAATTAGTGCATCGGAATCTGCCAAAAGTTTTTGAATGTCCCTCTGTTCACCAAGGAAATTAATCCTTTTACGAACTTCTTCGGGCATACTGTCGATTAATTCTTCGATTGATTTCCAATAAGCTCCTTGTCTGGCACAACTATGATCCCATCTCCCCACCCAATTGAGTTCAGGAACCCATTGATTTTGTTTATAAAAAAAATGGAGAGAATGGATCAATTGGAGAAGATTCTTCTGTGGTGAAATTCGTCCGATTCCCAAAAGCTTTAAGGTTGATTTTCCTTTTTTTGGAAATGGCTGTTTTGTAAAGGCATTAATATCGACTCCATTGTAAATCACATTCAATCGATTCCTCAAAAATGGATATGCTTGCCACAAGCTTTCATAATGGCTTTGTGAGTTCACAACGACACATGAACTCAATCGATGAAAATATCTTAGGAACCCTCTCCATCGAAAATCTAAAATGCTATTTCTTTCACTAACTACCTTGATGGTCAAAGGGCTAAGGAAGTGGCTAAGTTCTAAATAAAAGCTAGGAGAATTTAAAAATGATAATGCCAAATCATACTTTCCCTTACGAAGGGTTAGGATTAATTGATATAAAACTTTGGGAGAAAACCCTCGTTTTTTTCCGAATACATCAATTATTTTAATCTTAGTCTTCTCAATAATTGGTCTGTAAAAATTATGGTTTGGATAATAATTAAAGATTTCGACTTGATGCCCTCGTTTTTTTAATCCACACGCTAAGCTAGTTATCTGTCTTTGAGCTCCACCTGAACCCAAGGAATCAATGACAAGCAAAATTTTCAAAAGTTATTTTAAGAATTTAATCTTGAAGTGGCTAAGTAAGAAAAAGGCACAAAGAGGATTGGACAAAAGAATCCTGGCAATCCTCCCCAAACCGTTAGGGGAACTCCAGTTCAGGCTTTGAAATTTAAACCCAACCTCATTTAGCAACTTGGACCAAGTGTATGGAGACTGATGTTTTTGCCACTCAATAGTTGGCATAAATGGACTTTTAAGACCGATAGAGTGAAAAAAATTATAACGATTACAATCGGTGATAATCAAAATTCCATTTTGTTTGAGTAAACGATGCACTTTCGAGAACAATTTTTTATAAATCTCTCGTGATTCCTTGTTTTCATGAAGATCAATCGTTGCGTTCTCATCAAGGTGGTTAACGGAATTAGCCATTACAATTATATCAAACTTGTTTTGGGATTCATAATCCTGAAAACTTTTTGCTTCGTATTCCACTTTCCCAGACATATTCGAAAGTTTTTTTTGTAGATTATCGAATTTTTTTAGGGAACTTGAAGAAGATCCATTTAGCTCAGGTTCCAAGCAAATCGAATACCCTCCGCTTAAACCTGCATAAAAACTTAAAAGTCCGGAACCACCCCCTACATCCAGCATATTTTTTTCTTTAAAATCAAAATTATCGAATATGAAATTTAAATGGGTTTTTAAATTTCTTTTGTTTGAATATAGCTTTTGCTCAATCGCAAGATCGAAGAAAAATTCCCATGAAGATTGAGTCATAGTTGGTACATTTCAGGATCAAAAAAAGTAAACCAGAAACAAAATAATGAATACAAAACCAGGATTGCTGCAATGAATAGGTAATTAAAACTTATTTTTATTTGTTTGTGACTTAGAAAGAGAAGAAAACCAAAAAATAAAACTTCGGAAACAAAAGTGCCAATAGCCGCTCCTTTTAATCCATACTTCTCGATCAAGAATATACTGCACAAAATATTGGAAACTAATGCTAGAATCGAGGCATAACTATTTCCAATTGTTTTTTGGGTGACCACGGTTCCAACATTCGCAACAGAAGAAGCACCATGCAGTATTACTGCTCCAACTAACCAGGGTACGATTACGATTCCTGATTGATAAACTGGTGGAAGAATCAATTTCATGAGAAAAGCTGAGCAAAGGACAAAAACACTTCCCAACAAAATGAAAGTCAACAAATAGCAGTGCAATATATTAACATAAATCTTGTCCCTTATAACGACATCCTCACTTAAAGCCTTGATTGAATGTGGCATCCATGCATTCCGGAAAATAGAAACTAAAACTTGAAGAATACTGGTATAAGTGAATACAGCCGCATAAATTCCAGCTGTGGCAAAGCCCAGAAAGTGAAGAATGATAAAGCGATCTGCTCGAGTATTTACTAATGAAGTAAAAACACCTGGCATAGTCGGAATACTATACTTTAAAAAAGAAAATAATCGCTTGGACGAATAACTAAGGGTAAGAAAATCCCGATTCAAAAAAAGAGAAAGAAGAAGGCAGAAAATTCCAGAAGTTAAAGATCCAAAGAAGAGACCCGCTATACCGTNATCAAATTCCAAAATAAATAGCAAGGAGCCGACAGTATATATTACTGTGTACAATAAATTCATTACATTGAATTTGATAATTTCTCTGCACATCCGAAAGCAAGTATTGGTTAAGTTAAAAAGTACTTGAAAAAGCGCAGAGGTAACTGCAATGGGAATAAGCCATACAATATCTTGGTGATTTTCTAGAACTGAAAGAGGAAGTATTACGACAATTAAAGAAATCGTAATGATCAAAAGGCCTGAAATGAATATGGTGATCAAACAGGTCGTGAATTTCTCTGCATTAAGTTTGCGATCAACTCCCGAAGACCAAAATCTGACCAATGCACTCTCTAAAGAAAGCGAAATTAAAATACTCGCAAAAACAGAGATACTGATGATGACATCAAAAGTGCCATANTCTTGCTCCGTAAACAAACGGGTCAAAATTGGTAGCAAGATAAGACCCGAACATTTGGAAACCGCGGCAAATATACCGTAGCCTAGGATATCCTTGGCTAGATTAAAGTATAACTTCAAGACCTTTTCTCGAGAAAACCGAGTAATATTGCCCTCCAAGATCAAGCTCTTCCCAANGAGTACTATTTTTCCAACCAGGTAGATTTGTAGACAATTGACCTTTATCAATAACGACTAAATTTATACCAATATNAGAGGCCATTTCATCAAGAAGATTTAGGTCAGTAAATGGATACTCAGGACAAAAATGTTCGGTAATCATTTTTTTCTTTTCAGGTACAACATTCAATGGGTAAAGAACTTTTGCAGATGTTTCTAGCATTACCCGCCAGATACTAACCGCATGAAAAGGGTAGATTACTAGTTTAATCTTTGCCCTTTGATTATTGAGAAAAGTTAGTATTTTTTCCTGTGCATGTTGAGATGCAGCCCTTCTGTCTTTTAGAAAACAAATCTCAAGGCAATAATACAGAAACCCATACAGGAGCAATAAGTAAGAAACGAATTCCATGTTCAGAGCTTCACACATTGACACAACGCCAAGAATTACAAAAAAAGAAATGTGATTAATGTATCTTTCAGCTTCGCCTAAAAACAAAAGGAGGGGCAGACTAATTAATGTAAAAAGTATCATTCCTGCATANACTGGTCCATGAAATGAACCGAGTGCATGAAATGTTTCACTTTTATATGATTCAAAAAGTAGGAAAAAATAGATCAGCACACATGGAAATTTTAAAACCAAAGAGGATATCGAATGATCTTGCACCAAACGAATAATCATATGAAGGAGATTATTATGGAGGTTTTTANCCTTATCATATGAAAATATTCTCCGGAGGTTGTTTCTCTTGGAAATGGGCATATTACCNTTCAAANTATTTTTGAAATACCAAATAAGATGAGAGACTTGGTTCTTAATAGANCTAAGAAAAGAAAACCTTGAAAGTGTAAGGATAAATAAAAAGCCCAAAGAAAATGATAATAGAGGAATTAAATTTTTTTCTAAAAGACAAATAAGTGGGGTCATAAAAAGCATCACCTGTATACCAAACTTCGAACTTCCTAAAACCAGGAAAACGCAGATTGCCCCGGCAATAATCTTAAAATCTTGGCTTAAATCTAAAGGAAGAATCGTTACTATAAAAAATAAATTAGTTATAAACTCAGAAAACAACCTTGGAGTAAAAAACAAGCGTGGGCCAATGTTTAACTTAGAAAAGAAGATTGGAGAAAGAATATACAATGCACATACTTCACAAGCTTTTATTGAGGACAATCCTAACTCTTTACAAACCCAGAAAATCACCCCGCAATAGACTGCATCGAGTAAACTGTTGAAGTGTTTATTGAATTTACGAACTAATAACTTTGGTATTTTGCTCACTAACCAGTGCCAAACAAAAGGGTTTGCTAATTTTTCAGAACATAGGATGTCGGTATCAACGGTAGTGAAAGGACCCGCAGACTTGTCTCTAATTAATTTNGTAAAGTATAAGTGACCATAGGCGTCAAAATTNTTACTTGATTTAATTACCACTAGTACTCGCAAGACATAAGTACTAAGTACCAAGATAAACGGCACTAAGAATTCGCTTTCGATGCTAATATTTGAAAAGGAAAGTTATAAAAATCACCAAATTTGAAACTATTTAATAAGTTTCTTCATCTTGTTTATTATTTTTAAAAAGTGATAATGTGGCAGAGCGAAGTTTCCAGATACATGCTGCTCAGGATCAACATCCTTAATAACNACTGAACCAATTGAAATAAAACCTTTATTTCCAACTTTCACTTGAGATGAAACACTCGAATTTGGTCCTATCCAAGCATCATCTCCTATTTCTGCACTTCCAGCAATCATAGCACATGCAGGGATCAAGCAGCGTCTTCCTATTTGGGCACAGTGCGCAACATGTACAAGTGAATCAGTCTTGGTTTCTGAACCAATCAAGGTATCTCTACCCATTAAACCACGAGCAACTGTATTATTTGCCCCAATCTCAACATATTCTCCGATTTTGACAGATCCATCATGGACTACCGAAAGAATTTGCCCGTTTACTCTCTTATGCTCGAAACCCTCAGTGCCAATACAACTGCCAGATCTAATAATACTACCTTCGCCAATGGAAACTCCAGATAAGATCGTAACATTAGGTTCAATCACNACATTTCTGGCAATTTCAACTCCGAGATCATGAATAAATGCTGTTTCATGAATCTTAACTGAANAATGAATGTTAGTTTTCTCTAATCTTTTATTTTGGGACAAGGCTCTTTCATTATGACAAAGGTAAAATGTATGCCTAGGATCATTACTGATGATTAAAATTAAATCATTCTTTTTACCCTTAATTTGCTCAGCCAGTTCATGGTTTGTTATCACTCCACAAATATTNTGATTATTCAAAAGATGGTTTAAAAATTTCCTATTTTCTAAAAAAGAAATCGTAGCNGGATTTTCACTAGAAATTAAACCAAAATGGGAAAATTGAACATGATTTGACAGATCACTATAATTGGTAAAGTTGATAGTTGTGTTCATAAAATTAAGCCAAGACTTGTAATATCTTTTCGTTCANATTTCCTCGCAACAAATGCTCTCCCACCTTAAATCCTCCAACCATNAACGAGAAAAAAGGCTCAATGCCTAGATAACTCAAGGTGCGGGACATATTCTTCCCAATACCGTTATCTGGTGGATAAATATTAAATCCTTTATCTCGCAATGTAAGCGAATCAATTTCACCAAAAAGATGAATAATTCCAAAATTCTGGTTCAATTTCCTTAATCGATCTAGGTTAAAAAATGTGGAGTCATTATAGGAGCGTTCTTCGTCATAATCTGAAATAAACACAAAATCTAAANTTGGAATTAGTTGTGTAAGTTTCTCGNAGTCAGTNGTAACAATGACATCGGCGGCATCCAACATAAGAAATTTTTCCTTTATCACTTGCCCAAAATCGTCATCAGACCAAATAANAATTTTATTTCCATAAATCTCATATCCTGCTTCAAATGCCATCTTTAAGGCAAGGTGACCAACCTGAGTAAAAACATTTAANTGATGATGGGACTCATTTGTTCCAGCGACTTTTATGCCCCGTCGATTGCAGTAGCCGATATCCACATCTTCTTTTCTGGCTTCCCAAGCTTCAAACATAAGCGGAATCACCGTTGAATCTTTTACATACATTAATTTTGATTGATCCAAAGGGCGAAGTAAAGCTGAGTTCGTGATCAAATCCGCTTGCCTTAAGTGCTGTTCGTTAAGATTTCCAATGTAAAACTCAATTTTATTAAAGTTTGGCAAAACTTGAGCGACTTCTCGGCAATTATTGATGACTTCTGAAGCAGTTCCAAACCTTGAATCTCTTGTCCAAGCCATTACTTTTTGGGCACCAGCAAGCAAGGGAATTAAAGGCATATAATTGTAGAGTCCGGATCCAACTTCCGTAAGTATTTCAAAACCTTCAAGATTGAGATTAAGCTGAGATATTTTTTCTTTGATTTTTAAAATTTCTCTGTTTTGCATCTACAAAATGATTTTAAAAATATTCTCGTAATTCAAAAGTAGTAAAAGGCTACCTCAAACTTACTATGTTTTTTTGGAAAAACATCCAGACCAACAGGCTTCCTCAGAATGCAAAAAAGAATTTGACCAACCAGCTTCTTCACACATGAGAAGAAATTCTTCCCGACTATACCGAAAAGCATTNCTAGGTGAATACCAATCAAAATTTGCCGAAACAGAATCATCCCAACCGATATTTTTATTCCAAAAACACTTAATAAAATTCCAATAAATAAAACGCTGTAGATCCTGACTACCTCCTTTTATGCCTAGAGTTGGAATATCTGGGATCTCTATTGTTATATTCAAATCAGAAAGAGTTTTACCTAATTGAGTGAGTTGTTCACTTAAGGCCCATACCTCATCGTGGCTAAATTCCTTTGATGCCTGTCGAAAGTGATCATCCAAAAGTTCACGAGGTAATGCTTTCTTCGCATAAACATAAGTATTAAGAATACCAGTCTCTTTTGTGATCCTAGTAAACTCCTGCAGTGTGGCGGGCGGAGACTCGGTATGGTGCAGGACTTGATCGCAACTAATCATATCGAAAGCTCGATCTGAAAAGCAAGTATTGGCAATATCTCCTTTTACGAAAACCATATTTCTACGATTCTCATATCGTTTGGCAGCCTCGAAAATCGAATCTGAAAAATCCATGCAAATGATTAAAGAATCTGGAGCCAATTCAGAAAACCAAGCGGCTTTATACCCTAAGCCGCAACCTGCATCGAGAATGATTTTTCGACTTTGGATATATTGCTTTAAAATCTCTTCTGATTCATAGCCGTACAGTTTTAGATACCATTCAAACTGCATTACCTTCCAACTGTCTTCTCGATCATGCTCGCTCTGATGAAGGGATTTCCATTTTTCACTGAAAGCATCATTGGTCTGATTCTGATTTTCATAACAAGAGTCCACCGACTGGATATAAACACCGTTTTCTACATGAGGAGTTGTTTTGAACAATGTCTTTATTAATTGCATTGTCATTTTTGTATTAATTTAGAATTTGCTCCAAATTCAGAAGAGACCAAATAAGAAGTCGACGATTTTCTTTACCCTTCAAGTGAGAAGAAACTAAAGTTTCAATTGAAGGACGATCTAGAAAATCGTAGATTTTGGCATTTTTATTAAGGATCAATCTTTTGACATATTCGATACTCTCGCCCTTAAACCAACTAGCATCAGGCGAAGAAAAGCCCTGTTTATCGGCCTCAGAAATTTCTTTCGGAATATAGTTACTCATGACTTTCCTAAGAATCTTTTTTCCATCATTCGTTTTCTGAAAATATTTACTTAACTTCCCGCCAGGTTCATTTTCGTTCACCCGAGTTACCTTTCCTAATTGGTTTAGTTTTAAATTGACGGGACATTTCATGGCAAAGTCAACTAAGTCATTATCCATAAATGGGACTCTAGTTTCCAGAGAATGAGCCATGCTGAGCTTGTCCTCCACAACAAAGAGACCATGCAAGAATGTCTTAGATTCGAAGTAAAGAGAATGATTGATGTAATCTTCAGACCTTTCCAAGACATTATCATGGGTTAAAAAAACTTCTCGAAAAATCTCTTTGGTGTCCACATCCTTAACATTTGACCAAATGGGAGAAAAAACCTTTGGAAGAATTGATCGAGGAATCAAACGCTGCCAGTAATCATAATATTTTTTTACATATTGTTCAAAACCTTGGTTGCTGACAGCTCGGTAATACCTCCATGGATAACCTCCAAACAGCTCATCTCCCCCAACGCCGGATAAGACGACTTTAACAAATTTGCTAGCCAAATGTGCTGCATAGTAATTGGGATAACTTTGACCAACTCTAGGCTCCTCAAGGTGCCATGCTAGCTGAGGCAAGCAACGTTCCATATCACCTGACTTTAAAACCATTTCATAATGTTCAGTCTTGAATTGAGCAGACATAGCCTCTGCCTTTGTCCTTTCGTCAAAGGCCAATTCAATCCCTGAGGCTGAGCTGAGGTCAAAACCACAGGTGAAAGATTTTAGGTATGGAAATGATTGAGTCGCAATAGCGGTAATTGAACCAGAATCCATCCCTCCGCTCAAATAACAGCCTATTTCAACATCACTGACAAGTTGACGGTTAACTGACTGTTTAAACAACCGATCGAGTTCCTCTTCATACTCTTGGTGACTTGCTGGATTTTCAGGTTCAGAGAACCGGTAGTCCCAGTAACAGTAAGTTTTCAGTCGAGGAGTTTTACTGCATTGGCTGATCACCCCATAGTGACCTGCAGGTAAAAGCATAACTCCTTCNAGCAAAGTTTGGTTGGTGAAGATATTTTGGAAAGTAAGGTACTCAAGAAGAGCTTTTTGATTTATCTTTTTATCGAATGAAGGCTCTTCAAAAATTGATTTTTGCTCCGANCCAAAAAGNAAAGTTTTATGGNTTTGGTAAAAATAAACTGGTTTGATTCCATACCTGTCTCTACCTATNANNAGNGTCTTTTCTTTTTGATCCCAGAAAGCCAGCGCAAACATACCGTTAAATTTAAGCAAAGCATCACTCCCCCACTCTGCTAANGAGTACAATACCACTTCAGAATCGGTTTGAGAACGAAAGCAATACCCTTTTGCTTCAAGTTCAGTTCGTANCTCACGAAAATTGTAAATCTCTCCATTATAGGTGAGAACATACCTATTATCCGAAGAAATCATTGGTTGGTGGCCCGCTGGGGAAAGATCGATAATTGATAATCTGCGATGTCCTAACCCAACTCCCTCTTTAATCCAATGTCCTTCTCCATCNGGTCCACGGTGTTCAATTACATCGGTCATCCTCTTTAAAACGACGGGGGATACGGGACTATTGTCAAAGTTAACCTGTCCAACAATTCCGCACATCAGTCTTTATATTCCAAAACTTTTTCGATTACAAAATCTTGTTCCGCATTACTCATCCCGGGAAAAAGAGGCAGGGATATACTACAATGGTCTGCAGCATAAGCACTTGGGAAATCTGAGGGTTGCAGTTTATATTTTTCTTTATAAAAACTTAGCATATGCACCGCATGAGTTGCTGGTCGTGTAGAGATTCCANCTTTTTGCAAGTCGTCCATCCAGCGGTTCCGTTTGGAATTGATTTCGGCTATCGANTCAGGGNTTACTTCACTTGGCATGAAAAGGCACGGATAACTCTGATACCCGTGCTCGTAATCCCTATGTTTAAAAGGTCTTTGTAAACAACCNAGNCCCTCAAAGGCCTCGTCATACCTTTCTGCCAAGGTTTGTCTCTGTAAAACAATATCGTTTGCCCGATTCATTTGGGCTGAGCCCAAGGCCCCTTGCAGGTCAGTCATTCTTTGATTGTAACCTGCATCTGGGTGATCCGCTAAAAGATATGGTCGGGGTCCGAGATGTCTCTGGAGGTCACTCTTCGAGGCTCCATGGTCTCGAAGCCTTCTAATCTTTTCGACAAGAGATTCATTACTCGCAGTGATCATGCCTCCCTCCCCAGTTGTAATAGCCTTACGAGGGTGAAAGCTNAAGCAACCTGTATCGCCAAATGTACCAACATGTTGACCTTTATATTTTGAACCAAATCCGCAAGCCGCATCTTCAACGATCAAGAGTTNGTGTTTCTTCGCCAACTTTATGATGGGATCCATATTCGCGGAAAGNCCAAAGAGATGAACGGGTAGAATCGCTTTCGTTTTNCTTGTAATCTTAGATTCTATCTGTTCAANATCGATATTGAAGGTATCTAAGTTGATATCACAAAAAACGACTTTTCCTCCAAGGTGTTCAATCACATTGGCAGTTGAAATCCAAGTAAAGGCAGGAACNATAGCCTCGTCATCTTGTCCAAACCCCGAAGCCGCCAAGGAAAGATGAAGTCCACTCGTACAGGATGTAACTGCAATCGAATGTTTTGCTCCTGTAAAGTCAGACCATTTCTCCTCAAACTCCCGGACTTTCGGTCCCTGCACGAGCCAACCAGAACGCAAAGGTTCAAGAACAGNATTAATTTCTGTNTCTGTGAGGTTTGTTTTAGCGATCGGTATATTCAATAGTTTTCTGAATAATGAGTTTTACGCCAATCGATTAACCTCTGGAGACCTGTTCTTAAATCATATTTATAATTAAAGCCCAAATCAGTTGAAGCTTTCTTTGGGCAACCTATACGATTTTGAACAAGTCTTCTTGCATCATCTTCANTGTAAGGGTTGTAGGTTACTTCAAGGACAGACTGTCTTAATTCCAATATGGTACTGCAAAGCTCTTTGATGGTTGTCTGAACACCAGTACCAACATTATANAANTCATCGACTACNTCTGATTCTAGAGAGCAAATNTTACAGCGGGCAACATCTTCGACATCGATAAAATCATAGGCCTGAGAACCATCACCATTGATTGTAGGTGCTTCGTTCGCATCAATTTTATTGAGCATAATGGGGATCACTCCAGTGTAAGCCGCAGTTTGGTCCTGATGAGGACCATATACATTCATGTATCTCAATCCCACATAACTCAAACCATAACGATCGTGATATGCCCGACACATTGCCTCACCGGCAATCTTGGTTGCCCCGTAGAAATTTTTGTTATTAAAGGGATGCTCTTCTGTCATTGGAACTTGGCAGGCATCCCCGTAAACCGAAGCTGAAGAAGAATAAACTAGCCTTTTAATTTTATTTTTTACGCAAGCTTCCAAAACATTNAAAGTACCCTCAATGTTTACATGAAAAGCGGTACGAGGAAAATCTTTACAGTGCAACAACCACATCGCAGCAAGGTGAATAACTGCATCACAACCCTGCATGGCATCATTCAAAATATCTACATCCCGAACATCTCCCCCATTTGGATAAATTTCGCAACGAGAATCTTTAAGGCTTTCGTAGACATTAGNTGCCTCACCCCTGGCAAAATTATCAAAAATCACAATTTTACCTACCTTGGTCTTAAGCAATTCAGAAACTACAAAGCTTCCGATNAAGCCTGCTCCCCCAATTACTAGAATTTTAGATCCATTTATATCCATTAAAGTTTATAGATTGATGACTTTTCTCAACTTGCTAATTTTATTTTCCCGTTTTCGATTTTGAAAATCTTATCACAAAACTGAAGTGTACTTTGTCGATGTGCAACTAAGATCATGGTTACTTTACCTCTAATCTTTCTTAATTCATTCAAAATTTCTTGCTCTGTTTTTGAATCTAGGGAACTGGTTGCTTCATCTAGAATGAGAACTTGCGGGTTTTGATATAAGGCACGGCCAATCCCAATTCTTTGACGCTGGCCTCCACTTATGCGTACTCCACGCTCTCCAATTTTAGTATTTAACCCATCATCAAAGGAATCAATAAACTTTTGGATTCCAGCAGTTTCGACAACCTTCCTAATTTGAGTATGATCAATATCAGTATCATTAACGCCGAAGGCAATATTGCGGCTAATCGTATCATCAAGTAGATAAATTTCCTGAGGAACATAGCCAATCATTCGCTGCCAAGGTTGAATCTTTGCAGATTTAATTTCATGACCATCCACTTCAAAAGCTCCTTTGGATGGGGAAACCAAGCCAAGTAGAAGGTTGGTCAGGGTACTTTTCCCCGCTCCACTTTCTCCGACAATGCCAATACATTCTCCCTTTTTTACTTCAAAATTTATTTCTCGAAGCAGTTCTTTGCCATTCTGCTCATAACGGAAAGAAATATCTCTAAGCCTCAAATCATGATTAAATGAAAGATCATCGTTCTTCTTTTCACCAAAGGGCATTCTGTTTTCTGGTTTATTTCCATTCCTGCTCATTTCCTTTGCTAGCACTTCAACGCTTACCCAACCAAAGCGAATAGATTGAAGGTTTCTAAGTATTCTGCTGAAGCTTGGAATTAACCGAAAACCAGCAGTAGCAAGCAAACCTAGCATCGCCATCACTTCAAGGCTTGTACGCCCTTGCAAAACCATAAATACACAGACACCAACCAACCCAACAATGGCAAGTATTTCAATGAATTGCTTGGGTAAATATTGAAAGATGTATTCCTTCTTTGTCATTAAGCCAGAAACAATGTTGGGTCTTTGAAATAGGTGTAAAAAATAATCAAGACTCTGGCTAAGCATGATCTGCTTGATACCCCCAAACCCTTGCTGTAAGTATTTAATTTTTTCTTCATCTGCGACCTGCCTTGCCTCACCCCAGCGGGATACATTTGAGTCTGTAAAGCGATGAAAAACCAGGGCGACTATAAGAAGACATGAACCAAGACATAAGGTCGCAACGGGCTCGACTAAAATTAGCATTACTAACAAAGCGATAACGACCAAGACTTCACTGGTTAGGTTTAAGATGGGCATTAACACATATTGACAATAGGCATTAATTTCAATGGTTAGGTTACGTATTAAAACAGAGCTATTTGTCTGCAAATNAAAGCTATATGGTTTGGAGAGATAATGCTGAAATAGGTTTGCCGCTACTTCTCTTTGAGCACTGTAGACAAAAGTACCTTGGTACAATACTTGAAAGAATANGAAAATATTTTTGATAGTGAAGATACCAGCTAATAAAACTAGTCCGATGATTACAACTTGCTCTCGATTAGGATAACCTAGGGAAGGCAAAATACCATCTAGCCAGGCAAACTGAGCTAGGTAATCAGGTTGAAGCAATATTCCTACTGCTGGAATCACCATCCCAACACTTAAGGTTTCCAGACACATCCCAATGANCAACANAGGAAATAAAAAAAGCATTCTTCTCTTCGCCCGTGGGCTTAAGATGGAGAATGCTTTTAAAAACTTTGAAATATTTACAGAATAAAGGGGTTCTATATTTGATAATCAGCCTTCCGCAACTTACCAGCAAGCCCAGCGAGAGAATCATGAATTCTTTCAAGCAAAACTTCCTCCTGAACACTTAGATTTTTTCGACCGTCCATAAACACATACCTTATTTTNCCATAGGAGTAGTTTCGACCAGAAATACTAAACTCAGCAACAAACTCTTCATCTCGCGAAAAATAACCATTCTGTTNAGGNTCATACCAAGAAATTATCTTTCCAATTTGAGGAGAGTNANCCTGNNNGTCTATTTTGGTNCCTAACCTTCCATTTGTNGANAAGAAAGATATNTTGGCNTNTTGGAATTGCATTCCCTTNGCAGNCTTTTCCAAACAGGCTTTAATTTGTCCTAAAGTTTCCGAATTTCCAACTATNGACTCAGCCTCTTTAATTGCTTGCTCCANCGACTTTGTNCTNTTTCGGTCCTCNATAATCGAAGACANCCCCTGNCCAAAAAATTCAAANCGAAAATATCCAAGATATCGCAATAAAATAAACCCTCCTAAACCAAAGAAAACAAAAACNGCAAAGAGTTGATCTCCCTTTCCGAAAGCGGCAGCNATAGCTACNAGGGAACAACTGAAGGATGCCGCCCACATAGCTAAAACAGCTTTACCATGTGATAATCCTTTNGCCATCAGACGATGGTGAAAATGTTCCATATCGGGCGAAAAAGGGGATCTNCCTCNCATGGTCCTCCGGAAAATNGCAAANATACAATCAAGAATNGGTANGGCAAATGCAAGTATTGGAAAGATTCCATCAATTAGTCCACNCCCTCTAAAACTTGCCAATAAAGTCAGGCAACCAGCTAAATATCCAAGGGTAAGACTTCCACAATCTCCTAAGAAGATGGAAGCAGGTCTGCTGTTATAGACTAAGAAACCAAGTAAACAACCTATCAGCAATGTTGATAACCATGTAACGCTTGAAATACCAGCGAGATAGCCCACAACTGAGACTGCGATCAAACCAACCAATGTAATGCCTGAAGCCAACCCATCTAATCCATCGATAAGATTTATAGCATTTGCCATTCCAACAATCCACAGGCAAGCCAAGGCAAACCCTAACCATTCCAAAAAAGAAATAGAACCAAGCCCTAAAAGCTGTACATTGGTAAAATTTAAATTTGCCCCCCAAACTACAAAGCCTGCAATAAAAAATTCACCCAGAAGTTTTGTTCTTGGCGAGAGCCGAGACAAATCATCAAGAAAACCAATTACAAATATTCCAATTGATCCTAATAAGATGGTTCCAATCACTGCATTGTCCCCAATAAATATCTTATTTAATTGCGACACGGTTAAAGAAGCAATTGAAACAACCACAATGAAAGATAAAAGAATCGCAGCACCTCCAAGTCTAGGAGTAGCTTGCTCGTGTACTTTCCTCGCACGCTGGGGGCAATCCACGAAACCTTTTTGTAAAGCAAAATACCTAATCAAAGGAGTTAGGATGCAAGTCAAAACTGCTCCTAAAACAAATAAGCTATAGATGGATGGTGTCATAGAATTAAATATTTAAATGACAGAAAATTGCAAAGTCGTCAATTTCTGAAAAAGGGTTTCGGTTTCCCAAGGCTTCATCAAACAGAAATTTAATTAGAAGGATTGATCAGTTCTAGGTTTGGGAAATAATTCAAAAACCTATGCCGATCTCGTGAAAGAAGTTTGTAGGATGAGCAATTCGCATGTGCACCGATAAAAAAGTCAGGTAAGGGAGATGATTTTTTCCCGCCATTTCGCCTATACTTCACGAAAGCCTTTCCTGCAGCGAAAGCGACATCCTTAGAAATTTGCTCGTTAAGAACACCGATATTGGAGAGTGCATTGTCTAATTCGCTTGTAGAATGAAATCCTATTGAAATTTCTGAATAAATAATTGGGTTAATTGTGATTCTTTCCTTGGACGCTGCATCTGACAAAGCGTTTAACGACCAAGAATACAACTCAGTATCTTGAGTAAAAATATCAATAAAAACATTTGAATCTACCAAAATCACGAGCTAATCTCTGGTTAAGCTCATAATCTGTTCAGTACTCAAATTTTTATCTGCAATACCAGCAAATTTCTCGATTTTGGCTTTTATTTCATTCAAACCACTATTCACAATTGGCTTAATTAGAATCCCATCTTCTTTCTCTTCAAATGACACCCTCGTATTAGTTTTAAGAAAAAAACGATCACGATATTTTTTAGGAATAGTTATTTGCCCTTTTTGAGTTACTTTCATTGTATTACCGTAAATTAAAA
>NHDN01000053.1 GCA_002171765.1 Verrucomicrobia bacterium TMED60 | reverse complement strand
CCATCGAAGGGGAAGAGGCAAAAGTGGGCTTGAATGCTTTGGAGGATGCCGGTATCCGACTCAGTAAATTGCATCTAAGCTCCGCACTTTCCACCACTCCCGATCCGGAAAAGCTCGAAACCTTAAAAAGCTTCATAGAAGAGGTCTACCTCCATCAAGTTGTAATCCATCAAAATGGAAGGGTCTTAGAACGCATCAAGGACCTGGACCTAGCTTTGGAAAAAGCAAAGGAGGAAGGCTTTCATCAAGGAGATGAGTGGAGGATTCACTTTCATGTTCCCCTGCATGCATCCCCAGGAAATGGATTAGCGGATACCGGGAAACATGTCCTCGACACCTTGGATTGGCTCGCCTCCAAACCTGAAAAGTGTAAACATTTGGAAATGGAAACCTACACTTGGGAGGTATTGCCTGAAGCTTTACGGGCGGAAAAGGTGGTCGATCAAATAGCCAAAGAATATCAATGGACTTTACAGGCNCTGAACNAACGGGGCATTCAAAAANTATCTTCCTCTTGAAAGCTTCAAATTNCAAGGGCTTNCTNNANCATACCTTAACCCTGGGAAGGGTCTCAAACCTGCCAACAGTCTGGAGTAATTGCCTGGCCGCCTNGGCGATCAACCTTTGTGCCCATGGCTGGGTNCGGGCAATTCCGGATTGGNNNGATTTAAANGCNCTGGATCCTTTGCTTTTACTTCCTCTCCTTCTGGGTGCCAGTTTGCTCTACATGGGTGGGTGTACCTTGAATGATGCCTTCGATCAAAAATTCGATGCCCAGTACAATCCGGAACGACCGATTCCTTCCGGTGNTATTTCTCCTGCCAGGGTCTGGACTCTTGGATCCGCTGAGCTCGGGCTGGGAGCCTGGATGCTGATCGATCTTGCCCAATGTGANNCCCTCTGGATTGGGGCCTTGGTTTTGGGTATTATTCTTTACGATGCCTTGCATAAAAAGTGGTCNGGTGGGGTCATGCTCATGGGGGGATGCCGCTTATTGCTTTGGGCCGGGGCTGCCACCTGTGGCGTGAGTGAAACCATCTATCCTCTGACCTGGATCTGGGGGGCTACCCTTGCTTTTTATGTGGTCGGCATCAGCCTNTTTGCCCGGGGCGAAGCCAAGGCGAAAGAAGAAGCTCCCAAACTTTCGATTGTCTTTCTCTTTGGTCCCGCNCTGNTTGCCCTCGCCGCCTTAATTCATTGGAATAATTTGGATCCCATCCGGGTCTTTTTGGTGAATCTGGTTGGCTTATTGATCGCGTGGATTGCCTTNGACGCCATCCTACAAATGCGGGGAGGAAAAAAGGGGGNGATCGGATNCGGTGTATCCCGTTTGCTTGCAGGGATTTGCGTGACTGACGCCCTAGTGGTTTCTTTCTGTATGCCGATGCTCATCGCTCCCCTGCTCTGCTTNAANCCACTTGCNCTTTGGATACAAAAGAGGTTTGCGGCGACTTNAGCTTCGATTATTCTATTGTATTATGCCTTCTACTTACTCCACGATCCGAAAGAACATACGGTTGGACTTCAGTCACCGGGTGTACTTTACCCAAGACTCCTTTTCCCACGCTAATGAAACCTTAGCCGGTATCGTACAACCCCATCGCAAGAANCAACTCTCCAAAGTGATCGTTTATTTGGATGAGGGAATCCTGGATGGAAACCCNAACCTACCCGGGCAAATTGAAAGTTATTTCAAGGCCAGGGAAGATTCTTTACAGCTCGTTTGTTCCCCGGTCTTTATTCGTGGTGGTGAGTCCGCCAANAATGAATGGGAACTGGTCGACAAGATTTGGAATGATCTCAATACCTACGCCCTTTGCCGGCATTCCTATGTCGTGGTAATTGGAGGTGGGGCCNCTTTGGACCTCGTTGGTTTCGCGGCCTCCACCGCNCATCGTGGTNTCCGACTGGTTCGGTTCCCAACTACCACCCTCAGCCAGGGAGATGGAGGGGTTGGTGTGAAAAACGGAATCAATTATTTTGGTAANAAAAATTGGNTCGGNACCTTTTCCGTTCCGTATGCGGTGNTCAATGATTTTCANTTTTTNCGNGGCTTACCTCATGGGCAAAAAAGAGCTGGATTTGTGGAGGCGGTCAAAGTTGCCTTAATCCGGGACCGCTCCTTTTTTGAACAGATCGANGAACGGGCGGATGAATTGGCTCAATTTGATGAAGTTGCCATGCAACAGGTNATCCGTAAGAGTGCCGCACTTCATCTGGAACACATTGCAGGTTCCGGGGATCCTTTCGAGGTTGGCTCGGCCCGACCGCTGGACTTTGGGCATTGGGTGGCTCATAAACTCGAACAATTATCTGACTTTCGAATTGGACATGGGGATGCCGTAGCCATTGGTTTAGGCGTGGATTTATTATACTCNGCCAAAATTGGCTTGATTAAAAAAGCTTCCGCCGAACGCTGCCTCCGCCTCCTTGAACGCCTTGGTTTCTNCCTGTTCGATCCAATTTTATCTTCTCAAAGCGAACCGGATTCCCATGTTATTCTGGACGGCTTGGAAGAGTTTAGGGAACACCTGGGGGGTGAGCTCACCATTACTCTTTTACAGGGGATTGGAGAAGGGGTCGAAGTCCATGCCATGGATAAGGAAAAAATCCTTCAATCTGTGGAGGATCTGAAGNTACGACAAGCGNTCCGCCAAGATAAGTAATCGATTATGACGAGCATGGAGGGTGCATCTTCCCGAGTCGCCGTCGTCAATCTCGTCGGNTTNTGCCGCCGGCATCTCGGTGGTGACATGCCCCGAATTACCGCATTCGCGGAACGCCAAGACCAAAAGGCATCGATCATTCGTCCGGTTNTTCCCGCTCTTACCTGCTCCGCTCAAGCCACTTATTTGACCGGAAAACTTCCTTCAGAGCACGGAATTGTGGGGAACGGATGGTATGACCGCGATCTCAATGAACATCATTTCTGGAAACAATCCAATGCCCTGGTCGGGGGAGAAAAAATCTGGGAAAGGGTCCGAAAACAAAGACCCGGACTCCGTACTGCCAAACTCTTCTGGTGGTACAACATGTATTCCTCCGCAGATATCTCGATCACACCCCGTCCACTCTATGCATCGGATGGAAACAAAGTCTTTGACATCCACAGCCAGCCCATGGGCTTACGCGATGAAATCAAGAATGATTTGGGCGATTTTCCCTTCCCCTCGTTCTGGGGGCCGATGGCCGGAATCGCTTCTTCTCAATGGATTGCGGATTCCGCCCGCTGGGNGGAGGAGAAACATCACCCGGACCTTTCTTTAATTTACCTCCCTCATTTGGATTATGATTTGCAACGCTTCGGNCCNGANGATGCAAGAAGTAAGCAAGCCCTCCGGGAAATNGATCAGGTTGCGGGTGAATTGATNGAGTATTTTGAAAATCGGGGAATTACCCCCCTGATCCTCTCTGAATACGGAATCTCCAAAGTGGACAAGGCAATCTTTCCCAACCGCGAATTCCGCCATCAAGGATGGTTGTCCATTAANCAGGAATTTGGAGGGGAAACCTTGGATTGTGGAGGGTCCCANGCCTTTGCTTTGACCGACCATCAAATGGCTCACATCTATCTNAATCAAAANGACGGGGAGCATCGACGAAAAGTAAGGTCTTGNCTCGANGCCATGGACGGGGTGGCCCNNGTTCTGGAGGGGGAAGAGNTGGAAANAGCGGGATTGCAACATCCAAGNTCGGGCGATCTGGTCGCACTTGCNGANGAAAATGCNTGGTTTGCCTACTACCACTGGGAGGANGATGAAAAGGCACCGGAATTTGCCCGCTGTATTGATATCCACCGAAAATATGGATANGACCCAGCNGAATTATTTCTTNATCCCGATCTCAGCTTACCCAAGCTTCGAGTTCTNCAGAAACTACTAGCTAANAAANTGGGCTTTCGTACCCACATGGATCTGATTCCACTGGATGCAGGCTTGGTGCNGGGAAGNCACGGGGTGATCCCGGCAGATTCTTTAGATTGGCCGGTTNTACTTGCACCGGATGGCATGGCGGGAGAAGAAATCGAGGCGGTTGATATTTTTGAGGTCATTCAAAAAAGCTTGGTNAACTCGTAAATTGTAGCAGATTTTTTCGGAAATTTGTTTCATTATTCTTGCTTTGAATCNAAAGGTGGATTCTCAATGGNNGGAGCATTTGGCNCNATGCCCAACCGCTGTCCANTAAANCCAAAAAACTCTTCTTTGNAATGTCCNCTCAAAATATCAGCCAAGACGATGAAAGCCTNGCCCANGAATTGGTTTCATCCTACGAAACNATCAAGTCACAAGTNCAGCGTGTGATCGTNGGNCAGGATGAGGTTTTGGAGCAACTCATCATTGCCATGCTGGCCAAGGGGCATTGCCTCCTGGAAGGAGTTCCAGGACTGGCCAAGACCTTGATGATTCGTTCCTTATCCCAGGCAATTGACCTCCGTTTTCGCAGGATTCAATTCACCCCGGATTTGATGCCTGCGGACATCACCGGAACCGATATCATCCAGGAAGACAAGGCCACAGGAAGCCGGGAATTGGTCTTTGAAAAAGGGCCTATTTTCAGTCAGATCATTTTAGCCGATGAAATCAATCGTACCCCTCCCAAGACTCAGGCTGCCCTCTTGGAGGCCATGCAGGAGCATTCCGTAACCATTGGGGGAACTACTTACAACCTGGACGAACCCTTCTTCGTGCTAGCCACCCAAAACCCGATCGAACAGGAAGGCACCTACCCTTTGCCCGAAGCACAACGAGACCGTTTTCTCTTTCAAGTAATTGTGGAGTATCCTACCCGGGAGGAGGAAAGGCAAATCATCGAGCAAACCACCTCCACTTTCGAATCCAAGCTGGAACCGGTAATTGATGGAGCCACCCTGCAAAAATGTCAGGCAACCGTCCGNAAAGTNCCNGTGCCGGATCATGTATANGACTATGTGCTTGATTTGGTCCGNATGGCCCGNCCCAANGANGCNGGGGCTGAAGGTTGGGTCAAGGATCTGATCGACTGGGGCCCGGGCCCNCGGGCTTGCCAACAACTAATTTTGGGTTCCAAGGTCCGGGCTTTATTGAAAGGTCGTTTTGCAGCAAAGGTCGAAGATGTAAAAGCCTTGGCTCACCCGGTTTTACGNCACCGGATTGTTCCGACCTTCAATGCNGAAGCCGAGGGCATCACCGTAGAATCGATTATCGACCGGTGCCTGGAAGGGGTGCCCGAAAAGAAAGAAGCGATCCTTTAGAAGCCTGCTACCTTTTCCAGGATGGCTAACCCCAACGACTTTCTTGATCCCAGGGATATATCTAGACTCGCGAACCATCAGGTATTGGCGAAGCGGGTGGTGGAAGGTTTTTGTTCAGGCCTGCACCGCTCTCCCCACAAGGGGTTTAGTATCGAGTTTAAACAGCATCGGGCTTATACCCGGGGCGATGAAATCCGCAGGCTTGACTGGAAAGTATTTGCGAAAAGTGACCGCTTTTACATTCGGGAATATGAGGAGGAAACCAACCTGCGATGTCACTTGCTTTTGGATTCCAGCGGATCCATGGGATATGGTGAAGACCAGGAAGAGAGCCCGAGCAAATTAGCTTATGGATCCAGGCTGGCAGCTTGCTTCGCTTACCTCGCACTCCGGCAAACGGACAGCGTGGGGNTNACTACCTTCGATGCTACGATTCGATCGATGGTTCCACCCCGTGGGGGTGCCTCTCATAATCGGCAAATTATCGACCTGCTTGCTAAAAGCAAAGCTGGAGAGGACACCGATCTTGGTGGCGTTTTTCATGAGATCGCACCCCAGTTAAAAAAACGAGGACTGGTGATCATTATTTCGGATTGTTTTGGAGATATTCCATCNATTTTAAAAGGCNTGGCTCACTTTAATCACGCCAAACATGATGTGGTAATCTTTCAAATTTGGCACCGGGATGAACTGGATTTTCCATTTCGTTCCTGGACCCGGTTCGATTGCCTTGAACAGGAAGGCTTGAGACACACCGTTGACCCGATGCACCTCAAGGAAGCCTACCTTGAGAATCTCAAAGAATACCGGGAGTCCTTGGTCCAGGGGTGCCACAAGCATCGGGTACAACTTTTTCCCATGACAACCGATCAGCCTTATGCCGAAGGCTTGGCTTCCTTCCTCTCCGCACGGGCCAAGGTGGGTATGCCCGTTCACCTGTGAGCTTTTTAAATGGAATTTTGATTCTGGGGGCCTTTGCGGCGGTGGTTCCCCTTGCCATACACCTCTTCAACCGGAGCCGTTTTAAAATCGTCAAATGGGGAGCTACTCACTTATTGGAATCGGTGCTCCGCAAAAACCGTAAACAAATTCAGTTGGAGCAATGGATCATTCTTTTGATTCGCTGTGCCATACCTATGATCCTGGCCCTTACCCTTGCCCGGATGGTGGTAATGAATTGGAATTCATTTCTTTTTTTCCTCCTTCTTCCCCTCGCCGCCCTCCTCTTCCTCATCCTGATTGCATTCAGCCGCACCACCGGTTGGCTCTGGGGATTCCTCAGCCTTGCCTGCCTGCTTGCCACCCTCTTGGGAGCCTTTGGGTTTGTTCCCGAATGGGGCCTGGAAAAAAAACTTTCCGCCCCTTCCGGAGAAGTTCCAGCCAGTACCGTTATTCTCCTGGATGATAGCCTGTCGATGAATACCGCCAATGGCTTTTCCAAAGCACAATCCTTTATCTCTGGATTTTTGCAAAACATGAACCCACAATCGGAGACCGCNGTTATTCAATTGGGTGGTGAACCTGCCCTTGTTTTCGACAAGCCAACATCAGACCCCGGTGCCCTTGGACTAAGGGTGGATGGTCTATTTGCCCAAGGGGATCAAATCTCGCTCCTCTCTGGTCTCGATCAAGCCCTCTCCGTCGTTTCCAATGGGAAGAACTTAAAGCGTGAAATCATCCTGCTGTCTGACTTTCGAACTCCCGATTGGGAAGAGTGGAAAAATGCCACTGGGGATGCCTTTCGGGAAAGGCTAAACTCCACTCCAAACCCTCCCGATTTAACTTGGGTAGACTTTGGTAATTCGGCCCAAAAAAACCTATCCGTTGAGAAAATTGTTTTGTCTGCCCAAACCGTTGGCATCGGCCATCCACTTCGGGTCCGGGCGACTTTGAGAAACTTCAGCGATGAATCTTTTGAAGGGAATCTACTGGTTCGCTTGTTAGGGGATCAAAACGAATCGGCTCTTGATGAAGCCATGGTCTCCGTTGGGCCAAAAGCATCGACTCAGGTTTCTTTTACGCATCGTTTTAAGGAAGCGGGCCCGAAGGTGCTCCACATTGAACTATCCGAACCGGATGATTTACCTCAAGACAACCGAAGAAGCGTAGCGGTTGGAGTCATTGAGCAAATTGGCGTACTTCTGGTCGATGGAGATCCCTCCAAGGAATGGTTACGGGGAGAAACCGACTTTATCAAATTAGCCCTCACTCCTTTTCAAGAAAATACCACGGCAAAAAATAGGAAATCCGGANCNGGACTGGAGATGAAAGATCTGATTAAGGCAAGTACGATTCCAGCCGATCAATTTAGAAATATGGACCCAACCGTGGGTACAAGTCTTATCGTATTGGCAAACCTGGAAAGCCTGGATGGATCAATGATGCAGGAACTTCCCTTATTTGTAGAAAATGGTGGGGGAGTCTTAATTTGCGGGGGTAATCGAATGAATCTATCTTGGTACAACCAGCACTGGGGCCTGGAAGGCTCCAACTTTCTCCCCTTGCCCATCACCGGAAGCAAAGGAAACCCACAGAATGAATTTGAGTTCTCCAAGATCGCCAACGCTTATTTCGAACACCCCGCCCTTTCCTTATTCAATGACCCGCGAAATGGAAGCTTATCCGAAGCAAGGATTAAAAAATGGATCCAGCTCGATGAATCCCAAGCCCGTAATGATCCCGGGGTGACGGTGGTGGCAAGGCTGGAAAATGGGGATCCCCTGTTGGTGGAAAAGAAATGGGGCAAAGGGGTGGTGATGTTTTTGACAACCAGTATTGATACCGACTGGAATAATCTTCCAGCCCGGCCGAGCTACCTCCCTTTTGTGCAGCAAATTTCCACCTATCTTTCGGAAAAGGTACTGCCTCCCAAAACGGTGTCTGCAGGATTTCCACTCACTCATTACCTTTCGGAAGGAAAGGCCGAGACAAAGTACCAACTGATGATTCCCAACGGTTCGAAGAGAAAACTTATTCCGCGCAAAAGAAAGGATCGTTATGTCCTGGAATTTACCGAGACCCGACTGCCCGGAACTTATTATTTATCGGAAGAAAGCCAAGTAATCTCCAAGTTTGTGGTTCTAGCCTCTAGGGCGGAATCCAATTTGAATAAAGTGGAAAAGGAGCAAATTATGGAAGCTTCTGCAGGGATCTCTGAAAAGCTCACCCTCATTGATGGCCGGGATGGAAAAGCTTGGAATGCCTATCAAGCCATAGACCAGCACCGTAAATTTGGTCGGGAAACTTGGAAAATTCTTCTCGCCGTGGTTCTGGGATTAATCGTGATGGAAATGGTATTNCTNCGAAGATTTGGGAGGATGGTACGATGATCCCCGAGTTCGACAGCCTCCGTCTACTCTGGTTGGGTGATTGGTCCTTGGGCAAAGCCCTTGGCTTAAGTGTCCTGCTCGTCCTGATCATTTCCTTATTATATCGATCGGAAATCCGTAAGGGCACCACCGGATCCTTAAAGTGGATGCTTCCCACCCTGCGGTGCCTGGCTGTGGTTGTACTATCCTTGATTTTAGCCGGCCCGGTATTGCGAATGGAAAAAGAAGAAGGAAATCGGGGAAGAATCACNGTATTCCTTGATTCCTCCGAGAGCATGAATTTAAAGGATAATTCTTTCTCTCCCGGACGAAAAATTCTTCTGGCCAAAGAACATGGTTTTCTGCCCGAGGAATCCAAACTGGTTGATCTCCGCCTTCATCACGCGAGTAGAGCCATGGAAAAGGTTGCCATTCTCATTCGAGAAAGTAAATCCTCTGCTTCGGNCNCNAAGAATTTGCAGGAGGTAAGCTCCATCCTAGACACAACCCTGAAGAACTTGAAGGGAATGGAATCAAAAGTTGTAGCCCGCACCAAGGAAAAGCATTTGCTTGAGGAGCTATGGTTCAATCTAGATGGAGAAGAGCTGGAAATTTTATTTCAGAATGATCGCTATAAAAATGGAAAGCCCGATCAAACCAACTACCTTTCCAAAGCGGAAAGCCGTCGAAATATCGGAGACCGCTTTGGACGAAAGATCCGGGCCTTCCTCCAGCCCCCTCTGGATGGAGAATATAAATTCTGGATCTTTTCGGACGACTGCTCCCTTCTTCGAATTGCCCAGCCTGGAAAATCAAATTTCCGAAATATCTTAGAGAGTAAATCCTACACCCCCTTTGCCTGGTCTGAAAACTTACGGAGCGAATCTATTTTCTTAAGAGCCGGGGAATCCTACCCGATTGAAATGATTCACAAGGAAGGTGCGGGGGATGATTTTTGCTCCTTCGGCTGGACTCTGCCAAATGGCCAACAAGAAAGACCGATTCCCGGGGAAAGGTTTTCCGCCCCTATGTCCGAAAAGGACGCCCTCCAAAACTTATCTCTGCCAGAGAGAATTCAGAAAACGATCCGAGCTCCCCTGGAGCAAGCCACGAATTCTGACCTCCTTGATTTCGACCTTCTTGCCCGTGAAGCTTTCGAGGTTTCCGCTATGCTGGAGGAGAATTTTGATCGCTATGCCGATTCCTTACTCGATCAAAATATCATTCCTCTGAACGAAGCGATTGCAAATTTTGAAGCTTTTTCCCGTATGGATCGGGCCACCCGATTATTGCAGCATCCAACCCATGGNTTTCTGGAAGAGTTCAAGGATACTCATATTCTGGAAATTCGAAACCTTTCCCAAAATGCAAGTAAAGTGATTTGGGATAACCGAGCCGACACCCCAAAATTTAACCCTATAATTAATCCCACTTCTCCCCTTACTGATTTATCCAAAGGTATCCTGGAAACCTTAAAGGTGGAAAACTCCGAGGAGAATGTGGGCNCNCTTGAAAAGATTCGTTCCGCTGCNGTCTTGATNACNGATGGCGGCCATAATCAAGAGGGTTCTCCCCTGCAAACCGCCAAGCTTTTATCCGCGAGAAACCTGCCGGTTTTCACCGTTGGTTTGGGCAGTGATCAACGCCCGCCGGATTTTGCCATTCTTCGCACCTCGACTCCCGATTCCGTATATCAAAAGGACAGAATTCGGGGCGTTCTTNCCTACAAAGATCATTTGATCCCGGGCACTCCATATTCTATTTCCATTGAAGATGAACATGGAACCAGGGTTTGGAACCAATCTTTTGTGGGTATGGAAAAGGGACAGGGACAATTTTCCTTTGACTTTCCAGCCGAGGAAATCGTGGAGAGAGAACTGCAAGGAATTCCGGAATCGGAAAAAGAAGCATTACGCACCATNCCCTTAAACTTCAAAGTTTTGGTAGATCCNATTGAGGGGGAGGCAGAAANGGCCAACAACCACTGGAGCTTTTCCATTGATGCCAACATGCGCAAAAATCAACTCCTGATNTTAGANAGTCGGCCCCGCTGGGAAACCCGATATCTGAATAATCTTTTCGAGCGGGATGACCGTTGGGAAGTTTCCTGTGTTTGGGGTGAGCCCAGGGACANCCAAAAGAGATTACCCCGGGGGGATGAAAAAAATCTATTNCCCAAGAAAAAAGAAGATATTCTCAAATTTGATCTGATTCTTTTTGGTGAAATTGATNAAGATGAATTCACNCTTANNGAACAAAGTTGGATCTTTGATTTCGTAACTCAAAGAGGGGGAGGTATTTTGTTCCTCGATGGCCCCAGGCAAAAGCTTCGCTTATATAACGATCCAAATTCTCAACCAATTTCCTCCCTTCTTCCGGTTGCATGGAACCAGAAAGGTCCGGTCCGNTTAAGTCCTTCTTCCTTTCACCGCCCGGAAGAATCCAACCGTATATCTGCACTCACCCTGGACCCGATTAAGGAAAGAAACGAAGCAGTATGGAAATATCTTCCAGTTCCCGCCTGGACTGCACCGGTCCAAGCTTTACCCGGAGCCGAAGTATTTCTCGAAGTTTCCGTTGAAAACGGGAAAGAGAATCAATCCGAAGAGGTTCGTGTTCCCGTGATTGTGGGAAAAAAAGTAGGGGCTGGAAAATCGTTTTATCTGGGATTTGATGAATCATGGAGATGGCGGTACGAAGTCGCGGACTTGTACCANCAAAGATTCTGGAATCAATTGAGTTCCTGGGTGATGGAAAAGCCTTTCGCCCTNAATCATGAAGGGTTNTCCGTCGATGCCGGGGGCGGCTTTCATGCGGTTAATAAAGCGATCCCAATCCGGGTCCGACTCCGTGACAAANATGGAAAGATTCCCAAACCGCCCTACCCNGAGGTCGATGCCTTAGTCTGGAATAANGAAGAAGTGGTTGCTACAATTCCTCTCCAGGGTCAGGAATCTACCAACGGACTATTTTCGGGACAAGTATATGGATTAGAGGCTGGATCCTATGATCTCACGATCCGTGCTCCCGCCCTAATCGATGAGATGGAATTTTCCGAAAAACGTTTGCCCTTCAAAATCAAAGATGGACCCAATCAGGAAAAAAGTTTTCTCACTTGTGACGAAGACCTGCTGGTTGAAATGGCAGATGCTTCCGGGGGTGGTTTCTTCCGGGAAGAAAATTTTCATGAACTGAAAGAAGTTCTCCGTCCGATTAGCTCGGGAAGAATCATCATCAGCGAGCTTAACCTTTGGCAAAGTTTTGGTTGGCTTGGAGTGGTGGTATTTCTACTTGGTCTTGAAATGTTACTCCGTAAAAGGGCGGGCATGTTATAATCTCTCACCTAAACACCTAAATGAATCAAAAGTTAGATCCTGTCATTTCCCGCAAGCTTGATGATTTTCGTATCCGCAGACGAAATTTGATCCTGCTTNGAGGCTTGTGCACTGCNATTCTCTGCTTCTTNGGTGCCTTTGTNCTNATCGCNCTGATTGATTACCTATCCGAAGCCCGNATGGGAAATGANTTAAGGCAGGTACTTTCGATTGCTGGATATGCTTTTGTTNTTCTCATGGTTTGGAAAACCTCGATCCATCCTCTTTTGCAATTACCAAGNGCAAAAAAACTGGCCCGCATCCTCGAGCAGTCTTCACCCGATTTACAAGAGGATTTACTCTCCGCCGTGGAATTGGGGANGGCAGATCCATCCAAGGCAGATTCGACAATCTTTCGCCAGCTTGTACAGCAACAAGCCTCGACCAAAGCCAGTAAGATCGANATTAAAANTATTCTTCCCNTGGGTAGGCTCAAAAATTGGTTACTTGCTTCCGCTGGTTTGGTAGTCCTCACCNTGGGCCTTTTTCAAATTCCTGAATTTGGAAGTGATTTAAAATTGCTGATGCAAAGGGCAATGATGCCCGGTGCGAACCTTCCNCCTGTCACTGGTTTTGAAGTTCGGATTTTGGCACCTGATGAGAATGTTACCCGCACTCCCAGTAATGAACCTCTACGTTTTGTTGCCTTGATAAAACCCAAATATGAAGGGCTCAATTTCGAGGAGATTAGCCTGGAAACGAAAAGCCTGGAGAAAAAGGAAGCGGTTCCTTTATCCAAGCGAGAACGAGGGAANTTTTTTGTAGATTACAATGTGGGAAAACAAAGGTTTGAATATCGTGTNNTGATTGATCAGGCTCCTCAAACCGAATGGCGNACCATGGAAGTTGGCACCCGGCCTTTCGTCTCCAAATATTCTAAAAAGTTTACATTTCCGAAATATTCTGAGCTCAAACCGGTGGAGATAGAGGAGAGTCACGGAGATCTTGAAGCCTGGGAAGGAACTGAAGTTGAGCTATCGATGAAACTCAGCCAGGAAGTGAAATCTGGAAACTTAGCAATCGAATGGACTGGGAAAAACAAAGAGCTTAGGCATCTCATTCCCGAACAGGAAAAAAATCTTCTGCGAACGAAAATCCAATTGATTGACCCGGGTATTTACCGAGTTAAAAACCTGATCGACCTCAGGCTTGGATGGAAAAGTCGACCCACTTCGTATTTTGAAATTTCGGTCCAACCCGATCTAGCACCCTCGGTCCAATGGATTGAACCGGTGGAGAACACCCTACTGGTTGCACCCAATGATCTCTTGAGCTTTTCNGCTTTGGCAAAAGATGACCTTGGTCTCGCCCGGGTTGAGTATATGCTNAAGAAAAATCAGGNTGCCTGGAAATCCTTTCCCATCCCCAAGTTCCTNGANCCAAGAAGGNAACAAAAGGTGGCNCTTTCCTTTCAACTCGATCTCTTGGGCCACAAGTTGAAGCCCGGTACGCAAGCACTTTTAAAGNTAAGGGCTCAAGACTTGAAAGGCACGAGTGCGGAAACGGCAATAATTCAATTATCGATCGTATCCCGAGATTTCGACCTAAGTAGTATCAAACTGCTTGAAGCGAAGGCGGAAATGATTGCCAAGCTTGATACGCTTTACGATCAATGCTCTCAGTCTCAAAAACTCATTCAGGAAACCCAGCGAGATTNGCAGCAACAAAAAGTTTCAAAAAATACCTGGCTGGAAAAAATAAGCCAAGNNGAGGCAGGGTTTNTTGCGGTTGCCGATCCCGCTTACCATGNTTCGTTGCAAACGCTCCTGAAAATGCCCAGAGGGGCAGANTCTCATGANGTTTCGATTTATGCTCAGGCAAAAGGGCACATTTTTACAAGTTTAGCAACCCATTGGAAAAACTCGGTTGATCAAATCGAGATGGAGTCGGATCCCAACCGGATTCGATCCAGTAGCCACGAATTTGGGAAAATTACCAGCAAGCGAAANAGAATTTCGGGAAACCTAAAAAATATTGGTCAGGATATTCTCAATCAACACGCAGAAATGGTGGCGGTTTCCTACCTGCATTCCCTGCATCAAAGACAGCAGGAATTGCTGGAAGATTATCGAAACANGAAGGCAATACCCTTTCTTGGCAGACGCCAGAAAGTTGCCCTGTACCAATGGGAACCGATTGCTCAAACCCTTTCCTATTCCAAAGATTGGGACCGTTCCTCCTCGATCAAGAGATCTAATTCCGAACAAGTAAAACTGCTGGANTCCCTGAGCGATGGAATNCAGAACGGGAAAGAACTCGAAAAACAAATCGAAGCCTGGCAAAAAAATATTCATAGCATCTTGCAAGAAGCCCAACGAAAACTTGCGTCCAAGACCAAAGAATCATTCAGAAAGAAACCGGAAGAGCTCTTCTGGAATCTTGAACCCCATTATACCTACTGGGATGACCTCAAAAGGAAATGGGACCGGTTGGTTCGAGCTAGGCCTGCAGATTCTGCCTTTCTACCCCGTGAAGTCCTCTCGGCAATGAGTACGATAACCGGTGAAACCATGATGCGGGCCGAAGTTGAACAGGCTAGAAAAGATCAGAACTCACTATTCGTCAAAGATGCGGGTCAAACCGGAAGAGCATTGATCCAACTGCAACAGGAAGTTCGGGCAGCCCACCCCGGTGCTCGAGAAGACTTATCCACCTTATCCGAAAAGTCTGAGAAACTCGGTAAGGCTTTCCATTTGCTTACGCTCCAGCATCATTTAATTGGTTCAGCCAACCAAGTACTCTTCTTCATNAGGCAAGAAAGTACNGATTCAAGNCGATGGAATGGGCCTGAATCCGCTCGGCAATGGGGGCGAAGCGAAGCGGTCTGGAAACCAGCTCTGGATATAATGAACCGATTAAGAGTTTCCAAGGATGCGATCGATCGGATGCGGAAATTGCCCAACCAATCCTATCGAAAGATNTTGATCCAGGAAATGCAAGCCCGGGTAAAGTCCTCAAACCACCAGTCAAAATCGATGATCGTGCCGGCAGGAAAAGTTTTCGAAGAGCTCCAAGAAATCATCCGGTTAATCAAACCAGAGGTGATCGAGGCTAGGTCCTTGGTTAATCAATCAGCCCCGACCCTTCCGGAACTCGCGAGAGAACTAGCCNAGGAAACTCAGGCTCAAAAAAAGAAATTGGAAGAACTCACNGAAGACGAGGAATTGGACCTCACCGAAAAAAGAGAGGAACTTGTTTCACTCACTGAACTGCAACAAGAGATTGGGGATTCGATTGAAAATTTTGCCCAAGCCCTTAGGCAAGAGGCCAATATTCAAAATTTATTAGACCAGGAAGGCCGAGAACTAGCGAGAGACTCGGATGCGGCCGCTGCATTAGTTGAGGAAAGAGAGCGAGCAGTNGAAGAAAATCTTGAGCAAGGTACTCAGGCCCAAAACGCGGAGGAATTAAAGATTTCAGGAGAAAATACAATCGATGAACAAGAGAAACAAATCCAAGAATTGAATTTGATCGCGGAGCACTTCGAGAATTTAGANGACNCCAATGCCTTNGCCAACTCCAGNCCAGAACTTAGACAGATGGANGANACGCTTGAAGTCGGAAATGAAATCGAGGAGCAGTATNAACAAGCCGAACGACTCGCCGACCTNGCTCAACTTGCACCCGANAAATTACTTGAAGCNTTAGAAGAAGAACTTGAACAAAATGAACCGATGAAGCGGGAACTTTCTGACCTTGCCCAGGATACGGTTGAAGAAGCGAAAGAACAGCTCGAGGAAACCTTGGCCCAAGAGAAAGAATTCAGCANAAAAATGGAGGACCTGGACCAATCCATTGGTAAAGAAAAGNAAGATCTCGCTGAGGANCTTACCGAGCTCGCAAAGAAGTCCGGTGCCCTGGCGAAGGAAAAGATTGATCCGGTTCATGATCAAGCAAATCAAGCCAAGGCCGAGACCTCCGCACAAAAAGCCAAAGAGTCCNGGGATCAACTTGAAGAGGTTGCCCAAAAGATGGAAGAGCTAAGCAAAGAACAAGCAACTACCCAGGAATTGAAGGATGCCGCTCTCGAACTTGCTGAGTCCCTTCAGCAGGCAAAGGATGATCTGGATGCGATCGCTTCGGAACTTGATACCCAGGCTGGGCTCACCCCTGAATCTGCTCAAGAGATAGCGGATCAAACCGAGGATCTTGCCAAGAAAAGACAACAGGAAGCGGAAAGCTTACAAGAGCAAGCAAGGGAACAAGAGCAACTCGCTCAAGAAGCTCAGCAAGAATCTTTAGCTCGACAAATCGAGTCAGAAAAAGCGAAGGAAAAAGCGTCCGATGCCAAGAAGGCCCTTGAGCGAGCCCAAGNTATGGTCANCCAAAGCCCCGAGGATCCAACTCTTCAAGAAAATTTGAAAGGGGCCGAGAATGATTTNGCTGAACAAATCGAAGCGTTTAGGGAAAAGGAAAAAGAAACCGAAATGGCTAAACAAGAAGNCGAAGAATTCAAGGCATCCGCGGAGCAGCTTAAAANAGAAATGGAAAACGCCAAGGAGGTTGCAGATGCATCGAATCAAAGGGCGGAGGAGGCACAAAAGATAGCGGATGCCCTCGTGGATCCCGAGCAANAAGAAGCGATTGCCGAAGCTTCTGAAAGAGGGATGAAACTTGCCCAGGAAGCCGCGAAGGAAGCACAGGAACTTCAAGAGCAGGCTGCTGAACTTGCCGATACCCTCAACCAATTAACGGATGAAGCCAAAGGAAACCCTGAACTACTGACTCAAGCGGAAGAAGCTCAAAATCAACTTGGTGAAGACACTTTTGAAACTTCTCAAGATTTGGCCCGGGCGGCCAGGCATGAACAAAGGCTGGAAAATCAAATGGCTGGTCAATCGCTTGAGGAATTGGCCGAGGCGACCGAGAGCACTGCCCTCGATCAAATCCCCGAAACCGGACAAGCTCTGGAAAACCAGGCCTTAGCCAACCAGCTTGAAGAACTAGCGGAAACGGCAAAAGAATTATCCACCGATTTGAGCGATCAAGAGCCGAGTGGAGACGAGCAGGTTGCGGCAGAACTTTCAGCCGAAGCGAAATGGACGGAGAAGTTACTCCAGGAAAACCCCACTTTTGAAGAACTTCAAAACCAAGCGGAATCCTTCAGTGAACAAGCAAATTCCGCTAAAACTGAGTTGCAGGAAATCGCCAAGGATCTTTCTGCCCAAGCCAAGGAAGCCCAAAGCTTAGCCAATGCTTCCAAGGAATCAGCCCAAAATGAGAACACTGAAATGAAAGCTGCGATGGAACAGGCCCGGGAGGATGCGGAGCTGGTAAAAAACCTGGAAACCAGTGAGTCCAGTGGATCCGAAATTAAGAAAGCTAAGGAAAAAGCCGGGCAATCCAAAGAAGATGCGAAACAGGCGGAAAAGCAATTTTCCATGGCTCAAAAACAAGCGGATATCGGGCAGGACAAGGCAGAACAGGCAACGAAGCAAGCCAAGCAAGCTGAGCAACAAGCTTCCAGTGCTTCCGATTTGGCGGCTGACGCTCAAGATTTACTCGATCAATTTCCGAAATCTCCTGCGTTTTCCGAATTGGAAATGGCCGAGCTTCCCAGTGCGGGAATGGCGTTAAATGAAGTCGGGCAAGCACTGGAAAAACAACTCGATGCCCTTGAAAATTTACCGTCCGGTGAAAGCNCAAGCCCAAGCAAATCCATGGANAACCCGGGAGCCAACCAAGAGGACAGTAAAACCGACCCATTCGAAAATAGTTCCCCCTTCTCAGATCCCGAAGTTAGTGAAGTACTTGCCCAAACCTTGGACGCTTTAGATCAAGCCATATTTGGTGCGGAGAATCCATTCTCAGAAACCGCACCTCAACCAAGCCCGGAAACTCGAGAAAGCTCAGGTTCATCCGGCGAAGAAATGGCGGACCCAATCCCACCACCTAACTCCAAAACCTCAAAGGAAGCTATCGATGAGCAAAAGAAAGGAGGCTCTGGTACCGGAGGTAATGGTGCTTATAGTTCCTACTCCAATCCTCTGGCTATGGAACAGGCTTTGCAAGCCCTCCGAATGGCAACGGAATCCCATGCACAATCCATGTCTCAAAAGCGCTCCCAGATTCTGAGGGAGACAGAGGGAAATCAATTCACTTCCGGCGAGGGTGAATATAAAGTAGAACCGGATCAGGAGGTCGAAGAAATTCCGAACTTGGATCAGGAGGTCGAAGCCGAGGATTGGGGGAAATTGCCCCCCAAACTTGCCAAAGACCTGATGGAAGCAAAAAGAGAAAGGGTATCCGAAAACTATCGAAATCAAGTACAAGCCTACTTCCAGGCAATGTCATCCAAGGCGAGGACTAATAAGTGATGAAATTTGTAGTATCTTCCTTGGTTCCCAATTCTGTGAAAATTTTCCTTCTTTTTTCCCTTTTGTGCTCCCCTTTTTTTAGCTGGGCGCAAACGGATTTAAAAGAATCCAACAGTAGGCTTGATACATCGGACTGGAAAAACCCATTTAAACCCGATCAAGTAGATCAGGCGATTGAATCTGGTATCCAATATATTTTGAAGCAACAAAAAGATAATGGTTCCATCTTTGACAAAAATCACCCCCCCGCAATAACCGCACTTTCCCTGATGTCTCTCGCTGCGGTCGGTCACCTGCCAATCCATCCGAATGAAAATGGGAAGGCAATGGCTCGTGCCTTGAATTATATACTCCAGGATNAAAATCAGGATGAAATTGGTTATTTTGGTAAAAACGGAGGGAGAATGTACGGGCATGGGATCATTACCCTGACCCTGACNGAAATGCTGGGAATGGGAATGGATGACCAAGTGGATCAAGTCATCCGAGAAAAATGCCAGTTGGCAATTGATCTGATCCTTCGTTCTCAAAAGGTGAATAAGAATAAAGCACAACAGGGNGGATGGCGTTATACCCCAGATGCCAGAGACTCGGATCTATCCGTAACNATTTGGCAACTAATGGCTTTACGATCCGCAAAAAATGCNGGACTGCAGGTTCCGAGCAGTGCGATTTCGGATGCGGTTGGATATTTAAAAAGGTCCTATAAATCCAAGCTGGATGGACAAGGNAATCCCATGGATAAAGTGTCCGGNTTTGCCTATCAACCCGGTGGACATCCGGAATACACTACCACCGCCGCCGGTCTGCTTGCGATGCAAGTATGCGGGGAATATGAATCCCCTTTTGTNCTCGGNGGTGCTGACTGGTTGCTTAAACATAAGCCCCAAGCAAATCGAAAATATTTTTTTTANGGCACCTACTATTACGCCCAAGCAATGTATCAAAGAGGAAATGAACACGCCAAAATGGGTCGAAANTGGGTCGAGGAAATTCTTTTGCCNATGCAAAAAGAANGTGGNTCCTGGCAAGGTGGNAATGCGGAGTCCGGACATGGCGAGGTCTANGCGACCTCGATGGCCTTACTCGCACTCGCAGTGAANTATCACTATTTACCAATCTACCAGCGTTAAAANTANCACCNTGGCCTAAGGCGGGCTTGCTTTTGCCAACATTTCAGCNAGTAAACCATTCCAGCCAAGGGCTTTTAATTTGGATCTCATTTTGCGGAAACCCATTCCATAAATTGGATTTTCACTTTGAATCATATTCTCCCGAAGNATGCTTGCTATCTTGGTCTTGTCTTGNGCTAGGCAAATTTCGGAAACCAAATTNCAAAAGCCTTCGATCTCCAAGGGAGTNCTTTCGATAAAGCGNTCATTGAGCCAAACATGGGCATACTCATGGGCAAGAACTGAAATGCATTCAACATAGGGCAAGCCGTAAAGGAGGTAAATCCGATGNTCGAAATCNGTNTTTGTAAANTTCGNACCTCGGGTAATTTTATATTTGGTTAAGGTCAGTCCCCTNAGTTTTCCTCCCGCTTTGATTCGTAAAGCTTCCCGGTCCAAGAAAGNNCGATCNACCAATTCAATTCGAATTAAATCAGCGGATATTTTCATCCCAACACCTCGCAAGATTGGCAAAACTCTTTCCCTNACTTGGTGTAATTTTTGANGNTCAAAAATACCATCGTTGAAACAAATTTTGCAACTCATNCGCCCATCNGGAAAAAATTGTTTGGNTTCCGCATCTTCTCTTCGAAAAAACCGNTTGCAAGTATCGCAAGTTGAAACCCTNNTAAGGTGNTCCAAATGTACCAGNCCNCCCCAAAGATCTTTTGCTAACCCATCCCCTCCCTCGAAAGTCTTTCGGNAANNGAGGCATCGAAAGCATTGCTTATGNTATTTCAAGCCACCGGCTTCACGAAANCCTTCNGNAATTTTTCCCGCACAGGATGNACANCGCNTTTCNGAAGACCATTTTTGTAAATATAATTGNTCTGACTTTTGAAAACGGGAGATTAAAAAATGATAATCCCTTCCNTTGATTCGGAGNCCGACTNTTTCCCCTTTTACTTCAAAGACAGTGCCTTCAATTTCNGTNCCNTTTACACTTTTCCAAATTCTGGCATTTCCAGAAATTGGTANGATAAGAATAAGCAAANAGGCTNGCCACCTCNNTCCAANCCCCTTTNTCAGNCCTGAAGAATACCTTCCCAAAACTGAACCCTTGATGCGATTTGNNNAGGACCTGGCATACCTGGTTTTTCCCGCTTTGCAAAAGCACGCTCCAAATCGAAAACCTCCCGCCAGTCACCTGTCAGCTCTGGACATACTGCAAGAACATCGACATCTGACAACTCGGGTATGGAAAGCTTTTTCTCTTCACTAAGAGCAACCAGGGCTCCGACAACATGATGGGCTTTGCGAAATGGGATCCCCAGNTCGACTAAATAATCAGCAAGATCCGTTGCCAGAAGCAAAGGATCCGATGCTGCATGCCGACAGCGTTCTTCATTAAAATGAGCAGTAGANAGGCAGCCCGCAGCGACGGCTAAGCTCTGGCTAAGTTGATCCAGGGAATCAAAAACCGGGGGTTTATCCTCCTGAAGGTCTCGGTTATAAGTCAGGGGCAAGCCCTTGATGGTAACCAATAAGTTGGTCAGATTCCCAATGATACGCCCNGTCTTTCCACGAATTAATTCAAAGGAATCTGGGTTTTTCTTTTGCGGCATCAGAGAAGAACCGGTGGTAAAGGCATCCGGTAATCTAATAAATCCGAATTCTGTGGAATTCCATAGAATCAAGTCCTCGGCAAGCCTCGACAAATGCAAAGCACAAATAGAACAGGTGCTGGAAAACTCAACGAAAAGATCACGGTCTGCAACCGCGTCCATTCCATTTGCAGTAATCCTGGGCTCTCCCTCGGCATCGACAAAACCAAGTACNTTGGCAGTAAATTCTCGGTCTANAGGAAGGGTGGTNCCGGCAATGGCNCCTGAGCCCAAGGGACAAACATTCGCATGTTCCGAAACNTGNGAAAATCTCTCGTGATCTCTCCCAAAGGATTCTAAATAAGCAAGCAGATGGTGCCCTACCGTNACNGGTTGNGCCCGCTGTAAATGAGTATANCCNGGAATCGGCANGTTTGCATACTNCTTGGCTAAAGCAAGGAGGGAAAGCATNAAGCCTTCAATTCCTGTCTTTACCTGCCCACAAGCATCCTTGAAAAATAACCGCATATCGGTGGCCACTTGATCATTTCGACTTCTTCCNGTGTGCAATTTGTCCGCNGCCTCGGTTTTAGAACGAAGGGCTTGCTCTAGGTTCATGTGCACATCTTCAAGTTCAAGCTTCCAGGGAAAGGAATCATTTTTGACTTCTTCAAATAATTCCTGAATCCCCTTTTCAATCGACTGAAACTCGACATCCGACAAGAGTCCGACATGTGCCAGCATCGAGGCATGCCCAAGGCTGCCCTTTAAGTCATAGACTGCCAAACGCATGTCGAAAGAGACGGACTCACCAAATACCTGCATCAAGGCATCTGGTTGCTCGGAAAACCGACCTCCCCAAGTTACCTGTTTTTGATCTTTTGACATAAAAGAACATCATCCAAAGGATGAGAATTGTCGCAACCAAAATGAGGTTNCGAATGGAAACCGTGCTTAAGCAAAAATCTTTTTAAGCTTGGCCTTCGCGTGGTCGCGGTTGAGCTTGGCGATGTAATCTAAAGAAATATCTTTAGGGCAGGCAGCGGAACATTCTCCATAATTTCTACAATTNCCAAACCCGGNATTATCCATTGCTGATACCATGGAGAGTACCCGTTTGTCTTTTTCCGCTTGGCCTTGAGGAAGAAGATTGAGATGCCCAGCCTTTGCGGCCGTAAAGAGCATCGCCGATGCATTTTTACAGGAAGCTACGCAAGCACCACATCCGATACAAGCAGCGGCATCCATGGCTTTGTCTGAATCGTCTTTAGGAACAGGCAAAGCATTTCCGTCTGGAGCACTACCCGTACGAACGGTAATAAATCCACCGGCTTGAGTGATACGATCAAAGGCAGAGCGGTCCACAACCAAGTCCCGGACCACGGGAAAAGCACGGGCTCTAAAAGGTTCCACTGTTATGGTCTCGCCGTCACTAAATTTACGCATGTGAAGCTGGCAAGTGGTGGTCGAATTCTCAGGGCCGTGAGCGAGGCCGTTGATGGTTAAAGAACAGGTTCCGCATACCCCTTCGCGGCAATCATGGTCAAAAAGAATCGGTTCGTTTCCTTCTTCCAACAATTGCTCATTTAATTGATCCATCATTTCCAGGAAGGAGGAATCCTCCGAGACACCATTTATCTGATGAGTCTCAAAACGACCATCATCGTCTGCCCCGTCCTGTCTCCATACTTTTAAGATCAAATTCATNAAAAANTTTTCTTACTTATAACTACGNACCGCAAGCTTAACATTGTCGTACTTGAGTTCCTCCTTATGCCGGGTTGGCGTTTTTTCTTCACCCTTGTACTCCCAGACCGCAGCATGGGCAAAATTTTCATCATCCCGGGTGGCTTCCCCCTCTTCCGTTTGATATTCTTCACGAAAATGACCCCCACAAGATTCATTTCTTTCTAAAGCATCTCGGCAAAGAAGTTCTCCAAAGTCGAGAAAATCTCG
This sequence comes from Verrucomicrobia bacterium TMED60, assembly GCA_002171765.1. Next base: position 26,713 of record NHDN01000053.1, on the reverse strand, counting down.
CACCCGACCAGCCCGTTCAAGCTCAGCATTTAGAGTGTCTCCGGAACCGGGAACCAAGAGGTTTTTATTAAAGTCATCACGCAGGTCTTGAATCTGACCNATAGCTTTTTCCAAGCCAGTTGCATTTCGTGCCATTCCGGCATGATCCCACATAATCTGTCCAAGCTCTTTGTGGTAAGAACGAGAAGATCGCTTACCACATGCTGAAGTAAGTTGATCCACCCTTTGGCGAACCGACTCCATCACCTCTTTTACCTCCGGAGAATCTGGACTGATAGAACCAGCACCCGAACGGGCTAGATAATCTCCAATGGTGTAAGGAATCACAAAATATCCATCACTCAGTCCCTGCATCAAGGCACTGGCTCCCAATCGATTGGCTCCATGATCAGAAAAATTCGCTTCACCAAGGGCAAAGCAACCGGGAATCGTAGTCATGAGATTATAGTCAACCCAGAGCCCACCCATGGTGTAGTGGATTGCTGGATAGATACGCATGGGGCGCTGGTACGCATTCTCACCCGTGATTCTCTCATACATTTGAAAGAGATTTCCATAGCGCTCCCGGATTGCACTTTCTCCAAGACGGGAAATAGAATCCGCAAAATCAAGGTATACCCCGCGACCACCCGGACCGACTCCCCGACCTTCATCGCAAGCCTCTTTTGCGGAGCGACTGGAAATGTCACGGGGGGCAAGGTTTCCAAAGCTGGGATATTTCCTTTCAAGGTAATAATCCCGTGCGTCTTCAGGAATATCGTTAGGATTCTTGGTGCTATCTTCCGCATTTTTCGGAACCCAGACCCTGCCGTCATTACGAAGGGATTCTGACATTAAGGTCAATTTCGACTGGTGATCCCCCGACACCGGGATGCAAGTTGGGTGAATCTGGGTAAAGCATGGATTGGCAAAGCCTGCACCTCTCCGGTAAGCACGATAAGTAGCGGTAACATTACAGCCAATTGCATTGGTGGAAAGATAATAGACATTTCCATAACCACCGGTGCATAATAGGACTGCGTCTGCAGTCCATGCCTTGGTCTCGCCAGTGGCTAAGTTACGGGTAATGATGCCCTTGGCATGCCCATCAACCACCACAATATCAAGCATCTCCTGCCTGGTATGCATTTTGACCTGACCTGCGGAAATCTGTCGGCTTAGGGCGCTGTAGGCACCTAAGAGTAATTGCTGCCCCGTCTGTCCCCGGGCATAAAAAGTTCGGCTGACTTGAGCACCACCAAAAGAGCGGTTCGCGAGCAAACCCCCATATTCTCGGGCAAAGGGAACACCCTGAGCNACACATTGGTCAATGATNTTGGTGCTGACTTGTGCGAGTCGGTAAACATTGGCTTCCCGGGATCGAAAATCTCCNCCCTTGACGGTATCGTAAAAGAGGCGATGGGTACTATCTCCATCATTTTGGTAATTTTTAGCGGCATTAATCCCTCCTTGGGCTGCGATGGAATGAGCCCTTCTGGGAGAGTCCTGATAACAAAAACAGTCCACATTGTATCCAAGTTCAGCGAGAGTCGCGGCTGCCGATCCCCCGGCCAGACCGGAACCNACAACAATGACCCGGTACTTTCGCTTGTTTGCAGGGTTAACCAATTTGGAAGAGAAACGATGGTTNTCCCACTTTTCGGAAAGGGGTCCTTCTGGTATTTTGGAATCGAGATTCATAGTAATGTATTGGGTTTAATCCCCTACCGCATGGCTAATGGTTCTGAAAATAAAGATGGTTCAAANAANNAAATAANATCAAACTTCTGACCTANCACTAATATCGGTACAATGGAAAAGCCCAAGAAGATGAGCCAAGCNTAACCCTTGGCTGCCCAATCAATTTTAATTCGCCAAGACTCGGAACGGATTCCAAGGGATTGAAATACACTGCTAAAGCCATGCCCCAAATGCCCGCAAAGCAGGAACATGGAAACCACNTAAAANATGGAAACCCAAGTGTGCTGAAATCCCGCCAAAACCATGGAGTAAACATTGTGCACCTCCATGCCNTCTGGGGCTCCCACCGTTGTCATAAGGTCATTGTATTCAGGGTAGACNGTACGAACCGTAAAATGAAGTAAATGAAANACGATAAAGAAAAGTAAAATGGTACCGGTGAGTCCCATCTTCAAAGAAGAAAATCCNGCTCNTTTAGTAACNTCAACATCNTTCTCCCGGGGACGGGCAGCNCGATTTTCTCGGATTAAAACGATTGCCGTCCAAGCATGNAGNANCACNCAAACCANCAGAAAAACTCGGGATCCCCAAAGAATNGGNAAGGGGAGTGATTGNAATGCNTGGGCATAGGCGTTNATTTTTTCAGGACCCATTAAAATCTGNAANTTNCCNGCCATGTGTACAAANACAAACCCAATCAATACAATGCCGGTGAGAGCCATGAGGTATTTTTTTCCGATGGAACTAGTAAACATGATTGGAATAAAGATATACTTTATAAGATTTTTGAACCTCCTCAAACAAAAGACGAGTACAAATTTTAATAAGATCCTAGTATAAGTAGCACCAATTAGTTGGATTAATAGTAATTCCAATCGAGCCGATCGCTTTTCGTCCTCATTGATAGTGTGAACAAAAGAGAGTTGCAAGGAGGGAGCAGTACCTGTCATTGATGGTCTGCAGAACATGAAGTATATTTTCATAACTGGAGGGGTGGTTTCGTCCTTGGGAAAAGGGCTTACATCAGGTGCTCTTGGAGCCCTTTTGGAGCAACGCGGATTGACCACACGAATCCAAAAGTTTGATCCCTACCTCAATGTGGACCCGGGTACGATGAGCCCCTTCCAGCATGGGGAAGTTTATGTCTTGGATGATGGAGCCGAGACCGACTTGGATCTTGGTCATTATGAGCGATTTACCTCCGGGAAACTTTCCCGCTTTAACAACCTGACCAGTGGCCAAATTTATGAATCGGTGATTCGAAAGGAAAGAAGAGGAGATTACCTGGGCAAGACCGTGCAGGTAATTCCCCATGTCACCAATGAGATCAAAGACCGCATCTACGCGGCTGGCGAAGGGGTCAATGTATTAATCACGGAAATTGGGGGAACCATCGGTGACATTGAAGGCCTACCTTTTACCGAAGCCATGCGACAATTCGCAACCGAGGTGGGTAAGGCAAATGTTCTTTTTGTCCACATGACACTCTTGCCCAGCCTCCGGGCTGCAGGGGAACTCAAAACCAAGCCAACGCAACAAAGTGTGGCCAAACTTCGAGAAATCGGTATCCAACCGGATATCCTGGTTTGTCGAACGGAGCAGCCCATTACCGAAGAGATTCGGGAAAAACTTTCTTTATTTTGTAGCGTTCCCAAAGAAGCGGTAATCGAGGAAATGGATGTGGCCCACTCCATCTATGAGCTTCCGCACATGTTGAAGAAAGAAGGCCTGGACAAATTAGTTACTCGCTTTCTTGGTTTAGACGCCCCGGCTCCAAAACTGGACGAATGGGAAGAAGTCGTCCATCGATTGCAGAATCCAAAACATAAAGTCAGGATTGGAATGGTAGGGAAATACATGGACCTCCAAGATTCTTATCTCTCGGTAAACGAGTCCCTGGTACACGGTGGAATTCGTAACGATTGTGAGGTTGAGGTGGTTCATATCGATGCGGAAGACATCGAGAGGGATGGTCCCGATGCCCATCTTGCTGATCTCCATGGCATTTTAGTTCCCGGTGGATTTGGAGATCGTGGAACGGAGGGAAAAGTGATCGCTTCCAAATTTGCCCGGGAAAATAATCTCCCCTATTTTGGATTGTGCCTGGGTATGCAGATTGCCGTGATTGATTTCGCCCGGAATGTATTGGGTTTGGCAAAAGCAAATAGCGAAGAATTTGATCCGGATACACCGGATCCCGTAATCCATATTATGGACGATCAGAAAACGGTGGAGAATAAAGGGGCGACCATGCGACTTGGCGCTTGTCCCTGCTCCCTCAAAAAGGGTTCCTCCGCCTACCTTGCCTATGAAAAAGATGAGGTTTCGGAAAGGCACCGGCATCGTTTTGAATTCAACAACTCTTACCGGGAGCAAATGGAGGCCGCTGGCCTGGTTATCTCCGGAACCAACCCGGATCGTGATCTTGTGGAGATCATCGAGGTCAGCAATCACCCTTGGTATGTCGGGGTACAATTTCATCCGGAATTTCAATCCAAGCCCAACAAGGCCCACCCTTTATTTGCTGCCTTCATCGAGGCATCTCTTGCCCGTCAACTTTCAAACTCACCCGATAAATCGGCAGTCGATCCGGCTTCCGAATAGATTTACATTGGTAGTTTCGAAATTTTTCAAGAAAAACTGGGAAATAAAATTTTAAATTTTTTCTCAGGATTAAATAACCAGACTGGTGATTTAAGTCTTGCACAATAGAGTAAACTTATGATTTAAAAATATATCTAATAGTATTATTTTTTTATGAAAGTTTACCTAATATTAATAATTTGTTTAGTTCTCGCAGCTTTCGTTTTCAGGGGACACATCCTCAACTTTTACAGCCCAAACCTAACGAAGAAAGATATCGAACAAATTGCTTTAGATGTTGTTAAAAAGAATTTTGTCTCGGATGAACATATTCAAAAAATCGCTTCGGCAGTTGTTGAAGAGAATTTTGTCTCGGATGAACATATTCAAAAAATCGCTTCGGCAGTTGTTGAAAAAAAACTTGTGCAAGAAATACCCATCACACCATCTAATTCAAGGTTATGGACATCTCTTAATGGAAAGACCATTGATGCTAGGCTTCATGATGCGGATTACAAAAGTGTGAAGCTATTAACTCCCGAGAATAAATTGTTCACCGTTTCCATTGAAAGACTATCTTTATCTGACCAAGCTATTATCAAACAATTTTTGAAATCAAAACAAGAGTTTCTGGATTTCAAACCCGAAAAACCCAAGTCGAACGCAGGGCTGAAATAGCAATCTTATTTGCGAGTCTTTTTTTAAATAGTTGAACATTTTGTGCTTTGCTCCCGGAAGCAAAATACAACATGATGTTGAACCGTGATCGTCGACGCCCATACCCACCGATATCCTGAAGAGGTATTAGAAGATCCCCAGTCCTTTGCCCAATTGCATGAGGAATGGCATTGGCTGGAATTGGTTAGCCCAGAAAATAAAAAAAGCCTGCAGGGATGGTCCACTCGGGGGAAAATGATTGCGGACATGGACAAATCTGAGGTGGAGCGTGCGGTTCTTCTTGGCTGGTACTGGGAGAATCTGGAAACCAGTGAACTCCAAAATCAATGGTGTAGTCAATGGATCTCCAGGGATCCAGAACGATTCATTGGATTCTTTAGTTTGCACCCTGAACTTCAAAATCCAATCGAAAGCCTGAAAAGAAGTATGGATCTTGGCTTTCTNGGGATCGGAGAATGTCACCCNTGGCTACAGGGNGCATCCATCCAGAACGAAAACTGGATGAAATGTATGGAATTTGCCGCTGCGGNAGGTTGGCCGGTTANCTTTCATGTTACCGAACCNGTTGGTCATGATTATCCTGGCCGGGTNCAGACTCCATTCGAGGAATTTCTTTGGTTGGCCCGCCAACTTCCAGAACTCAAAATTATTCTGGCCCATGCAGGTGGACTTTTTCCATTTTACGAACTGAATCCGAAAATTCGACCCGAGTTAAAAAATGTTCACTATGATCTCGCCGCCTGTCCCCTCCTCTATGATCCTGAAATTTATCGAAAACTGATTGATGTCGTTGGGGTTGAAAAAATTCTTTGGGGAACCGATTATCCGNTGCGGATATTTCCGGCCAGGCAAAAAGAACCNGACTTTATTANCTTCAAGAANCTTGTTTTNNAAGAAGCTGAATTGTCGGAATCAGAAAGAGATGCAATNTTTGGAAACAACCTCCTNGCTCTCCTCCCATGTTAATTGAACTGAATCAGATCATCCCNAGCCCGTTGCCAGATAAGNTTATCGATTCTTCTGAAATCTGGAACCTCAACCTNNTCATNCAGCCTCAATCCAAAACCCTGATTTCCGCCCAGTCCGGNCTTGGNAANTCTACCCTGCTNCATCTNNTTTACGGNCTTCGGCAGGATTATAGTGGTCAACTTTTAATCGATGGCAAACCAGCCCGTGATTTTTCTTTTATTCAGTGGGAGGAGCTAAGGAGGGAATCCTTATCTCTGGTCTTTCAAGACCTTCGCCTCTTTCCTCACCTATCCGCTCAGGAGAATCTCAACCTCATCCCTCAAAGCAATCCATCTTCTCCTTCGATCATGGAAATGGCGGATCGATTAGGAATGAATTCTCACCTTCAGCAAACGGTCTCCACCCTTTCTCATGGACAACGCCAGCGGATTGCAATCATGCGAGCCTTACGCAAACCCTTTCGCATCCTGCTCTTGGACGAGCCCTTCAGTCACCTCGACGAGATGAACCAAACCCTTGCCTGTGAATTGATTCGTGATGTAGTCGAGCAACAGCAAGCCGGCTTAATTCTTTCCTCCCTTGGTTCCGCCCCTGCACTCTCCTTTGATGATCAATATTCCTTGTGAAATCGAACCCGGAAAATGCAACCCTTCAATCCTGCCTTCAAGTGGCTGGCCCCCGGCGTGAACTTGCCATCGCCTCCCTCGGTTGCCTATTGGGAAGCACCCTTTTGCTTCTAGCCCTTCAATTTTTTCAAGATGCGAATCAATATTTGGATCAAAATGAGGGGCCCAAGAATTATTTCACTCTCAACAAAAAAGTGGAAGGCGGAGCCTTGGTAAATTTAGGGAAAAAAGATCCATCTTTTTCTCCTGCAGAATTGGAAAGCATCCGAAGCCTGGAAGGGGTCAAGCGGATCGGTGGCTTTGTTCGTAATCAATTTCCGGTAACGGTTTATATCTGGCCCACTGGAAAAGTGGGTATGGGATCCGCCGCCAAAGCCGATTTGTTCTTCGAGTCGATTCCCGATGACTTTCTTGACTTTATTCCAGAGCAATGGAACTGGGAAGAAAATGCCAGCTTTGTTCCGATCGTGGTTCCGAAGTTCTACCTCGACCTTTGGAATTTNGGGCTGGCTCCCTCAAGGGTGGAATATCCCACCCTTTCCATGGAAGCNGCCACCGGCATGCCCATTGAGGTCTTTATTGGCCAGAACCGGGAAGCCACCTTAGATGGTCGATTTATCGCCTTCAGCAANCGAATCAACAGCGTACTGGTGCCGGAAAGTTTTCTCACCTGGGCCAATCAAAAATTCGGACAACCCAACACCGGAGACTTTTTCTTTCTCTGGAAGAAAGGTTCCATTGATGGTCCTCCGCGCTCGCGGGCCGAACTCATCAAGATGATGGACGACCCCGCCTTTGCCTCCTGGGAAGTCTCCCCTCTCGGTAACGCCGCCGACCGAGTGCCTGCTCCATCCGTCGTAGATTCTGAAGAGAAAATCATTCATCCATCACGGATCATTTTGGAGGTCGTTGACAGCCCTTCTCCCTCCTTGCTTCAATTCATCGAAGAGAATGGGTATGAATTAAACCGGGAATTCCCCGAGCAGGACCTGATCAAAAAAGCAATCAGCGGACTCTTCCTTGGAATGGGTNGTATCGGTGGCCTGCTTTCTCTCTTATCCATCTCCACCTTNGCCACNAGTTACCGCCTGGTGGTTGCCCGGGCAGCGGAGCATNCCCGCAACTTACTCCTNCTTGGCTTTTCCCGGNACCANNTCAGTCAAATTTTCTTTGCCCGNTTNCTTCGTCTCTTTTTTTGGGTACTGGGGGGCTCTTTCATCCTGGGCCATGCTACCAAGTATTTTCTTTTGATACAGGCTGCTCAGATCAACCTCTCACTCCCCTCTGGCTTTTCCCCAGAAAGTCTTATTCTGCTTGGTATTTATGGGGTCTTATTCTGCTGGATCAACAAACGAGTGATCGAAAAATCAGTCATCGATCTGATCCGATAAAGTAAATTGCCTCGAAACCTAGCTCACCTTCATAACCAGTTCGTCATCTTTGACCGAAAAGGCAACCGCACTGCCCTCCTCCACTTCCCCGGCAACCAAGGCTCGGGCGAGCTGAGTCTCAACTTGTTTCTGTAAAAATCGTTTCAAGGGACGGGCACCATAGGTTGGGTCATATCCTTTTTCCCCGATCCATTTTCTTGCCGCATCGGTAAANNCAACGCTTACCTTTCGATCCTCGAGGCGCTNGTTCAGGCTAGTAACCAGTAGATCCACAATCTCNGTAATTTCCTCCAAGGAGAGGGGTTTGAAAAGAACAGTATCGTCAATCCGGTTGAGAAATTCGGGNCGGAAATGATCCCGTAAATCTGCCATTACCGATTCTCTTGCAGATTCAGAAATTTCATTATCGATCAAGTTATCCTGTAAATAACGACTGCCCACATTCGAGGTCATGATCACCACCACATTNTTAAAGTCCACGGTACGCCCCTGAGAATCAGTCAGGCGGCCGTCGTCCATCAATTGAAGTAAAACATTAAAGACATCGGGGTGAGCCTTTTCAATCTCGTCGAAAAGAATAACTGCATAGGGCTTACGCCGGACCGCTTCGGTAAGTTGTCCNCCCTCCTCATANCCNACATATCCAGGAGGNGCACCNATCAGGCGGGCAACNGAATGCTTCTCCATGTACTCGGACATATCGATCCGAACCACATTATTTTCACTATCGAACAGGCTNTCGGCCAGGGTCTTGGCAAGCTCAGTCTTGCCCACTCCCGTCGGTCCNAGAAAGAGAAAGGAACCAATNGGGCGATTGGGATCCTTGATNCCNGCNCTTGCTCGCATGATNGCTTCCGATACNGCATCTACCGCTTCGTTCTGGCCAATNACCCGTTCATGCAAAATACTTTGCANACGCAANAATTTCTCCCGTTCACCCTCNATNANTTTGGTAACCGGCACNCCGGTCCANCGGGCAACAATATCNGCAATTTCCTCCGCGGTGACTTCCTCCTTGAGNATGGAATCATCNTTCTTTTCCGCCTTTTCAAGAGCNTCNAGTTCTGCCTCCAGNGTNGGTAATTTTCCATGTTTNAGCTCGGCAACGAGGTTCAAATCGTAAGCCCGTTCGGCCCGTTCCATTTCCGCACGCATNGACTCAATCTGTTCACGAAGNNCTCGGACATCATCGATTCCCTTGCGTTCATTTTCCCATTTTCTCTTGATGGTTTCCATCTTGTCCCGNGCGTTACCAAGTTCCTGACGCAAAGTTTCCANCCGGTCTTTACTGCCCNTATCTTTTTCCTGCTTTAAGGCGGTCTCTTCAATCTCTAGCTGGAGCACACGGCGACTGATTTCATCAAGTTCGGCAGGCATACTGTCNAATTCGGTCCGAATCATCGCACAAGCCTCGTCCACCANATCAATGGCTTTATCCGGAAGAAANCGGTCNGAAATATAGCGGTTGGAAAGAACCGCTGCATTGACCAGAGCTTCGTCCCGGATATTGACTCCGTGGTGAATTTCAAAGCGNTCCCNCAAGCCGCGAAGAATGGAAATGGTATCATCCACATCNGGTTGATCCACGANNACGGTCTGAAAACGGCGCTCGAGGGCCGCGTCCTTTTCAATATGTTGACGGTATTCATTCAAGGTGGTGGCACCAATGCAATGAAGTTCGCCNCGGGCAAGCATNGGCTTCAACATATTGCCNGCATCAATCGCACCCTCCGTTTTACCGGCACCCACGATGGTATGCATCTCGTCGATGAATAAAACNATCCNGCCTTCTGCTTTACTCACTTCGGTCAAGACGGCTTTGAGCCGTTCCTCAAATTCCCCGCGGAATTTTGCCCCNGCCAGTAGGGACCCCATCTCCAAAGTAAAAATGGTCTTNTCCTTCAACCCTTCGGGTACATCACCCCGAACGATTCGCTGGGCCAGTCCTTCCACAATCGCGGTTTTCCCCACTCCCGGTTCACCAATCAGTACCGGATTGTTTTTGGTCTTACGGGACAGGATGCGTATGACCCGACGGATTTCGGCATCGCGACCAATTACCGGATCTAATTTTCCAGCTTTTGCTTGTTCAACTAAATCAATCCCATACTTTTTAAGGGCCCGAAAAGAATTCTCGGGTGTTTTAGAGCTTACTTTTTGCCCACCCCGAAGGTTGGTCAGAGTTTCTTTGATCTTCTTCTCCGAAAGTTCGAAGTTCTTAAGAAATTGTTTAAAAGTGGCGGGTTTTCCCACCGCTGCCAGTCCCAGCAATAAGTGCTCGGTACTGATGTAATCATCCTGCATATCCTGTGAAATCTGTTGCCCTTTTTCAACCGCTTCGGTTAAGGGTGCGGAGGCATAAGACCGGGCGGTGTTCACATCACCTGCAATCTTGGGTAAGTTTTTTAATTCACGCTGTAATGCGAGTTGAATCGGTGCGGTTCCAATCCCCATCTCTTCTAATAGGGCAGGCACAATTCCATTCTCCTGAGCCATCAAAGCGGACAGGAGATGCCAGACTTCCACTTCTTGCTGCCCATTACGCTTGGCCACTTCCGACATTTCACGAATGGCGGAAATTCCAAGCTCGGTGAATTTTTCTGGATCAATATTCATGAGAGTTTAAGTGCAGGATGCGTTCCGAAAATTTAGGAAAAAAAGATCTCCTCAATGAATCCAGTTATAACCTTATACTTTTGTATATTAAAGTCTTGTGAAATATTTTTTTATCTTTCCCAATGGGACAAGGCCGAAATAAGTCTCCTCGATAGAGACATTTTGGCTCAATTTTGCTCTTTTCTGATTCCGTTCTCGATCAAATGAAAAGGAAAGGCTACTTTTCTTTCCTTTATTCCATTCATTAAAATCATGCACCCATTTAGATTATTCGATTCCAGCGTAGGTTTACTTTGATGAAACTAAAAGAGCGTGTCGTATTTATAGATCAAAAGTTAGATGAATTATATCCGGATCCACCAATCCCACTCGATCATGTGGATCCCTACACTTTATTGATCGCAGTTCTTCTATCCGCTCAATGCACAGACGCAAGGGTAAACAAGGTGACCCCTGCTCTCTTTCAACTTGCCTCCACTCCTGAAGAAATGGCTCAAAGATCGGTTGATGAAATCAATGCAATCGTAAGGCCTTGTGGCTTAGCTCCAAGAAAAGCCAGGGCGATTCACGAGCTTTCTCATTTGCTTATTAAACTGCATAAGGCTAAAGTGCCCCAGTCTATGGATGCCCTGGAAGCCCTTCCAGGAGTGGGTCATAAAACCGCTTCCGTCGTGATGGCCCAGGCATTTGGGGTCTCCTCTTTTCCTGTTGATACCCATATTCACCGGCTTGCCCAACGCTGGAAATTAACCAATGGAAAAAGTGTGGCTCAAACCGAGAAAGACTTGAAGCGCCATTTTGTAGAAGACAGATGGAATTCCTTACATCTGCAAATTATTTACTACGGACGCGAGTATTGTCCCGCTCATGCCTGTCACGGCTTAACATGTCCCATTTGCAAAACTTGTTTCCCGGAGCGAAAAAATAAGGTTAAGAACCGAAAGGCTTAACCGGCATTCACAAATATCTTAGGACGCTCAGACTTTAAGCGCTTAATGGCCTCTTCACTAATTCCACAATTAAATAAATATACCTCCCTCAAACTTTGGATTGCCGACAAGGTATCCACGATGGAGTCTTCGAGTTTTACATTGATTAAATTTAAATGCTCCAGTTGCTCCATACTTTTCAGCTTCGCAGCACCGGAGACGGAAATTGCAGATGAACCTTCCAGGTTTAATTTTCGAAGATTTACCAGCTTAGTAATCGAATTCATTCCCTCATCGGTGATTTTTGAATTTGGAAGATCCAATGAAACCACATGACTCGCAATCGGCATCAAAGTCTCTAATTCATTGTCTTCCATCGGAGGATCCGCTGGTGCTATAATCTGTAAGCCTTTATTGTTCTCAATCGGCAGAATTCTAATACCTGATTGACGAAGAGTTTGAAAGGATTCTGGATCCAGTGAAATATCATCCGCGGATTTCGGTTCTTCAGTGACGGCAGGAGTACTTTCTTTTTCCCCGATCGGTGAAGCCGCTAGCAGTTGATCTACAGGTAATCCAAATTTTTCAAAAATAGGACCCAATTTTTCAGGCATTGCAAAATAAGCACCGACAAGCCCACCCACCGCTAAGAGCATCATGAAGGTAAACACCATAATGGTGGATAAAATTCGGGAAAAAATTCCCTTTTTTTGGGCGACATATACTGTCTGTACCTGTGCGGCACTTTTAATCTTTCGAACTTTTTTTCCGCCCTCTTTCGGGGTCACTTTTGGTTTGGTCTCGGAGGCCACTGATGCCTCCACCGGTTTTGCAGGCTGGGGAGTACTCTGTTCTGCTTGAACGGGAGCTGGTGCTGGTTGGGGTGCAGGGGCAGTAGTTTGCACACCCAGAATTTCAGTGAGGCTTTTCCACTCCGCTTGTCCTTCCATCACAGCGAAGTCACTGGGCAATAATTGTCCGGCGTCCAGATACTGCTTCGCCTGCTCCAGCGAGTAAGGACCAAAAGTTTGCCCATCCCTAGAAACAAAAATGTTCATCTTATTTTATCACTCATCCACAAACTTTAAAAAGTTATTGATAGAAAACCACAATCTCGAAAAGAAAGAGAAAGAAAAAAAGTANCTGATCGATTTTTTTAAAATTCAAGGCATGGATCAGATAAATTCTTGGGACTATTATTTACGAGTAACCCAAAACACTCCTACCAATCAGAAATCGGGTAGAGGGGGCAACCCACCATCATCAGGCAGAGGNGGCAACCCACCANNATCNGGAAGAGGAGGNAAGCCCNCNNCTATCNGGAAGAGGAGGTAANCCACCAGAATCTGCTTCGGGCATAGGGGGCAATCCTCCTNTATCTTCTCCGGGTAAGGGAGGCAGTCCCCCATCAGATGGAGCTGGGTCAAGAGGCATGGCAGGAAATCCTTCTTCAGTTGCGGGGCTGTCTGGTTCCAGAGGTGGTAAGCCAGGGGGAAGGGAATNACCCTCCGCTTGTAAAGGAGGTAATNCTGGCTCGGAAAGCGGAGCTAAGCCNGGTTCCCCGAGAGGTTCAAAGGCGGGCATTTCTGNAGCACTCACACTTGGTTCAGCCAGAGGTTCAAAGGCGGGGGNAGCTTCCGGCATGCNAAGGTCTACAGAAGGAGCATCCAATACTGGCTCAGAAGGCAAAGCAATGGGATCAAGGCTCAGTTCCGGATCNTCCAAAGGAGTTAAAGAAGCAGGTGCGGCTTCAGCGTTTTCTGTACTGGAAGGAATAAATACGCTTGGTAGTTCAGTATNACTTGAATTCAGGGAGTCCCCTCCCCCGGAAGAACTTGAGGGAGAAGCGGATGCACTTTGTCCCGTTTGATCGATTGGGGTNCCATCCGAACGCCAAGTGGCTTCTTTTCCGGATCTTTTACCCTGAGTGTAGGCACGAACNTACATCTTTTGTCCATTTGGCCACCACCGAGTAACAGTACCATGCCACTTGCCTTCGNTATAATTCCGTTCATACATTTTAATCCCATTNGAAAACCAACGAGTACTAACGCCGTCCTTACGACCATTTACCCAAGCCTCGTCCTGCGAAACAAAATCACCTTTATCTCCTTGATCGATGGTTACGATTCTGCCACTGAAGGGGTTGTCAGAAAACTTTTGATACAGTAAGCCATAGCGGTAAATAAAAAATTCATCAAACTCGGCCGATGTGACTTGATAGGCACCCTTAGCCAAACCTGCTTTTTGGGCTTCGGGAGAAGCAGATTTCTTTAAGCTTGAGGTACTTGGCTGGCTGGTACTCGGTTGTCCGCGATTCCTGTAACTGTTTTCACAGGAGTAAAAGAGAAGAGTGAATAGAGCGATAAGCGGACAAATAAAGACAGTTCTCATAATTAGTAATTTTGTAAATTCTTTTCTTAATTGCAAGGTTGAAGAAAAGGGAGCTGAAAATACATAATTCACGAATTCAGTATCGCTATCGTACCAAAATAAGTTCATAAGGATTGTTCTCTCTTTTGCCTTTTACTTAAAATCGATCCTTTACGATCAAAACTAATTGAATATCACGAAATCAATACAGCCCAAATATGAACTTAGATAACCTCCTTCTCTCCCTACCCGCTGTTGGTGTACTTGCCTTAATTTTCACTTGGTGGAAGACCCAAGCGATCAACTCGACTCCCGAAGGTTCGGACCGCATGTCCAAAATCGCCCGCAGTATCCAAGAGGGTGCCATGGCTTTCCTTCGAGCCGAATATCGAATTTTAATCATCTTCGTGGTTGCCGTTGCTGCCTTGCTCTACTGGAGCGGTTCCAATAATGAACAAAGCCATGCCTTAGTCGCAGTTTCTTTCGCCGTGGGTGCTATCTGTTCTGCCTTGGCTGGTTACTTGGGCATGAAGGTTGCCACTAAGGCAAATGTTAGGACGGCGAATGCGGCCAAAGATAGCTTGGGGAAAGCACTCGAGGTTGCTTTTTCCGGAGGGNCNGTGATGGGANTNGGAGTAGTTGGGCTCGGAATCCTTGGACTTGGTGGCTTGTTTTATATTTTTGGAAATCATTTCAACGCATTTGAACAGGGGGCTTCCTTAGGAGTTACCCTTTCCGTTCTTACTGGGTTTTCGTTTGGGGCATCATCGATCGCTTTATTTGCTCGCGTAGGTGGGGGTATCTATACCAAAGCCGCGGATGTGGGTGCAGATTTAGTGGGAAAAGTGGAAGCTGGGATTCCTGAGGATCATCCACTCAACCCAGCAACCATCGCGGATAATGTAGGGGACAATGTCGGGGACGTTGCAGGCATGGGAGCAGATTTATTTGAATCCTATGTCGGCTCGATCATTGGAACCATGGTTCTGGGTGCCGCCATGGTCGCAGGAGCAAGTAACTTCACTGACTTTCTGGGCGGACTTTCCCCCGTTGTCCTTCCTTTAATTCTCGGNGCAGTTGGAATCATCACTTCAATNCTTGGCACCTTTTTAGTNAAAGTTAAAGATGGTGACGATCCCCAGAAGGCATTGAATACCGGAGAATTTGCATCCTCCGCGATCATGGTTGCTGCTTCTTATTTCATCATCAATAAATTTTTGCCTGAGACTTGGGTNTACAAGGATATCACATTCACCGCAATGGGAGTGTTTTGGGCGACCATCATTGGTTTAATTTCCGGACTAGCTATTGGTTTCATCACCGAACACTATACTGGCACCGATAAAAAACCAGTCCGGGCCATTGTCGATCAATCGATTACAGGTTACGCAACCAACATAATATCGGGTCTGGGAGTAGGAATGATTTCCACCACATTTCCAATCTTAATTCTAGCTGCAGCTGTAGTGGGTGCTTATGAATTAGCTGGGCTTTATGGAATTGCAATTGCCGCAGTTGGCATGCTTTCAAATACTGGGATCCAGCTTGCCGTTGATGCCTATGGTCCAATCTCAGACAATGCAGGAGGGATTGCGGAAATGGCAGAGCTTCCACCAGAAGTTCGTCAAAGAACCGATAAACTTGATGCAGTAGGAAATACCACNGCCGCAATCGGGAAAGGATTCGCTATTGGCTCTGCCGCCCTCACCGCCCTTGCCCTATTTGCTGCCTTTAAGGAAACNGCTGGCATTGATGTAATTGATGTGTCGGCTCCAAAAGTAATGGCTGGCTTGTTTATTGGAGCCATGCTTCCATTTCTTTTCAGTGCTTTAGCTATGGGAGCAGTCGGTAGAGCTGCAATGTCTATGATCCAGGAAGTTCGCAGGCAGTTTCATGATATTCCTGCNTTGAAAAAAGCCCTGGAAATTATGAACCGTAACGAAGGCAAACCCACAGATGAATGGACTGAAGAAGAGCGAAAAAGTTTTGATGAAGCCATTGATTCTGCGGAGTATGGAAAATGCGTGGAAATCTCCACCCAGTCTGCNCTCAAAGAAATGGTTTTTCCNGGTATGGTTGCCATACTTTCCCCTGTGGTTGTCGGACTTGGAGGAAATTATCTTTTCCCCGGAAGTGGAGGCGTGATGCTTGGGGGTTTACTTGCTGGAGTAACCGCCTCTGGAGTCCTTATGGCTCTCTTTCAATCCAATGCGGGTGGAGCTTGGGATAATGCCAAGAAAATGGTGGAGGAAGGCTATGAAATAGATGGAACCGTNCATGGCAAAGGATCGGATGTACACAAAGCAGCGGTTGTGGGTGATACCGTGGGTGACCCCCTGAAGGATACTTCAGGTCCNTCCTTGAACATCCTGTTAAAATTGATGTCGGTTGTCGCTCTGGTTTTGGCTCCTTATCTATAAGCCGAGTCTTTTAAACTCCCCGATTTCTCAATTTAATTCGATTGCTTCAGCAAATTCTTTTCTGCCGGCTTGATCTCTTTTGTAATAAGCAGTCCCGGCAACGATAATATCCACGCCTGATTCGAGGCAGGGTGTCACATGTTCAGGTCCAACTCCGCCGTCGACTTCAATCAGAAAATTATTTTGATTTTCCTTTCTTAGCTCTGCAATAACCTGTGCTTTTTCAAGTACACTTTCTATAAATTTCTGGCCTCCGAAACCTGGAAAAACCGTCATCAACAAAACCAAATCAAGTTGGTCTAGAAAAGGAATAATTCCTTCAACGGGAGTATCTGGGTTGATCACCATTCCCGTTTGGACTCCCGCTTTCTTTATNTTATCTAGAGTAGCATTGTGATCATACTCCGGTTCCAAGTGGATACTAATAAGGTCAGAACCTGCCTGGATAAAAGGGTCCACATAACGGTCTGGTTGATCCAGCATCAGATGAACATCGAAAAATAATTTTGAGTCCTTTCGTAAGTCGGCCACGGTCTGCGGACCAAAACTAAGATTGGGTACAAAGTGACCATCCATAATATCCAAGTGGATCCACTTTCTTCCGTCTTCTTCCGCTACCTGTAGGGCCTGAAGAAGATTTGCGTGATTACCAGCAAGGATGGAGGGAGCGAGAATTTTCATGGATAAAGAAAAGTTTTACCAAGTTTGATTTGCCAAACGGCTCACGATCCGAGACCCAAGACTGCGGGCGATATCGTTCAATGCTTGGCGGTCTTTTGGCTGCTCGAGTGTGCTAGCCCTCATGGCATAGCCTTGGGATTGCAAGGTGAAAGATCCAAGCTCAACCTTTTGTTTTCTTTTTCGCACTTCAACTCGTGCCTGAAGCCTAAGTTCGAACCCTGAGGCAAGCAGGGTATCATCAGAATGGTAGGCCTTCGCATCACGATAGTAGTCCTCAATGATTACTTTTACCACAAGTTGAGATTGTTTTGGGCTACGAGTAACTTGGTGAATCCCAACCTGGACCAATTCCTCTTTGAGCATACGGTTTAAAACGGGTCCGAATTGTGGGGCTGTGGAGCGATTTTCGACATCTAGGAAGATACTCTTTCCAGAATTTTCAAGGGGATAACCAACTTGATACCGACAACTTGAAGCAGAAAAGAAAACCAGCAGGCCAAAGAAGCCTGCTTGAAATCGCTTATTGCTCATCCTTGGCTCTCAACTCCGCAACTTTTTTTTCGGCGAGACGAGCAGCCTCGGATTCAGGTGCTGAATTGATGGCTTCGTTATAAAACTGCAAAGCAGGACGATTTCCCAACTCACGCCATCGGACCAGAAAATATTTGCCGTATTTTTCAACATACTGAGCGACTTCAAGTTTGCTGGNTGCAAGAGTTTGCCTCATTTCATTTCTNCCATTTTCAGCCATGGATGAGCGCTCACCCGCCTCTTTCAGGCGAAGCTGGTAAGNCTCTTTAGATTCATGCGGACTTTGAGGAGGAGGGGTAGCATACAAAATAAGATAGTCTTCATAAAAATTGAGCGCCTTCAGTGTGGAACCTTGATCATAAGCAGGGCCCGCCACTCTATCCTGNTAGACTTTTGCCAACATGAAATAAGCCTTTTCGGATAGATAATTCTCTGGGTACAAGTTTACAATTCGCTCCAAAGCATCCACGGCTTCCTCTTCCTTGTTNTCTTTTAAGGCAATCTCGGCAAGTGCCATCAGTGCTCGGGGTGCAAACCTCGGTCCACGGGCAAGATTTGCTATTTCATCAAGCCGGACCCGGTCCTGAATACCGGACCGAAAACGGGGCACTACTCCCCATTTTCGGGGAAGATCTTCTTTTGCCAACCGCTCAGCCAATCGCATAAGAGATTCCGCAATTCTTTCAAAATCATAATTCGTATAAGCTTGTGCGACTAAGCGAAGGTGTTCNAAAGCCTTTTGCCAGTCTCCTTTCTGCTCTCGCAGAATGGAGGCACGGAAGAGAGACTCCGGACCAATTGCAACCAGAGAATTTTTTATTTTTATGNTAGCATCTGACCGCCTTTTTGAAAATTTTTCATAGAGTCCCAAAGCTTTTCGGAGTGATCCTTCTTTCTGAAGCTTGCTGGCTTCGATAAACCATTTTCTTGCTTCCTCCGAATTGTAAGGATCCCGATTTTTAATAAAGAAGCCTGTGCCGGGAAAAGTATATTCCTTGTCCACAACCCCAGGCCCTCTGGCCCTGGTAGCACCNTCGAGAAAATTAAAAACGCAAAAGGAAAAGAGACTTAAATTTAGTAAGACGAAATTTTTCATTGATTATCAANAAGTAGTTTTAGAATCGAACAAGGGTTGCCGACCAAGTCAAGCCTGCTCCGAAGGCAACAAGCAAGCCCAGTTGCCCAGGCTTGAAAGTTCCAGCTNGAAAGGCTTCATCCAAAGCCAAAGGTATCGAAGCCGCAGAAGTATTTCCATGTTTTTCGAGATTACAAAAGAACTTTTCCAGAGGCACCTCGAGTCGATTGGCCAAACTCTCAACAATTCTTACATTAGCCTGATGAGGGATATAATGATCCACTTCGGAAGGATCCATTCCATGNTCTTTTAAAAGTTCACGGGATGCCATCTCCATTACCCGGACCGCGGACTTGAAAATCTCTCGGCCATTCATCCGCAAATAGTGTTCACGATTCTCAATCGTTTCAGCACTGGCTGGACTTCTAGATCCTCCGGCAGGTTGATAAAGCAGGGAAGGATTAGCCCCATCAGATCCGCAACGAAAACCTAACAGGCTTGGACCNTCTCCTTTTCGGGATAACACGGCTGCTCCNGCTCCATCTCCAAATAAAACGCAGGTAGTCCTGTCTTCCCAATCCATGATACTGGACATTTTTTCCGCCCCCACCACCAAGGCATTTTGATAACGCCCGGAAGCGAGCATCGCATCTGCAACATCCAGAGCGTACAAAAAACCAGAGCAAGCGGCTTCCAAATCAAAGGATGCAACTTTGCCTAGCCCCAACTTATGCTGAAGTTGACAAGCAGTTGAAGGAAAGGCCATATCNGGGGTAATGGTAGCCACAATCACAAGGTCAATCAAGTCGGTCGAAATTCCAGATTCTTGGATGGCTTTTTGTGCGGCACCTAAGGCAAGATCACTGGTTGATTCATCTGCCTGAGCGAATCTTCTCTCCTTAATTCCAGTACGACTGCGTATCCACTCATCCGAGGTATCCACCTTTTTACTGAGAGCTTGGTTGTCTACAATGTTTTCCGGGACAAAAGACCCCAAACCAAGAATGACGCTTTTTCCCTGATCCATGGTTCAGGAATTTGGAGAGCTGTTTTGGATTGGATTTGGCGGGCGAAGAATCTCATTGGTCTCACCAATATCATCGAGGACTTGGGCAAGCATATCATGTTGCACAAGATCGAGGCCTATCTTAATGGCACCACAAATGTGGTTTTGATTAGAAGATCCATGGGCTTTGATAACATTTTTGGTAAGTCCCAATAATGGAGCCCCTCCGAATTGTTCAGGATTAATCCGTTGTTTCAAGCTTTTGAAAGCTCCTTTCGAAAGCAAAGCCCCAGTTTTCCTAAGGGTATTTCTGCGTAATTCCTCATCGAGAAAACTGCGGATTAACTTGCTTAAGGATTCACAAGCTTTGAGAACGATATTTCCAACAAACCCATCACAAACTACTACATCCACAACATTTTCAAAAATTTGAAAGCCTTCAATGAGACCAGCGTAATTGATAATACTACCATCGATGTCTTTGAGCATGGAATGAGTTTCGTGAATAACCTCATTCCCTTTTCCTTCTTCGGTGCCGATGGTCAGAAGTCCCACCTTCGGTCTGACCAACCCTAATGCTACCCTGGCATAATTGGAACCAAGCACCGCACTTTGCACAATATGATAAGGTTTGGCGTGGGGATTGGCTCCCGCATCTAACAAAGTAAAATATCTCTCACGCCCGGGCCAGATGGTGCAAAGGGCGGGTCGCTCCACGCCTTCAAGCGTTCGTAACCTGATGGCACTTCCAGCCATTAGGCACCCGGTATTGCCACAACTTAGAAGCGCATCCGCTTCTCCCTCTTTCAACGCATTCAAAGCCAAAGACATGGAGGACTTTTTCTTTCCCTTTATTCCAGCAATTGGTTTTTCGTCCATTCCTACAATTTCTGGGGCATGGCGAACACTTACTTGATTCGAATTCAAGTTGAGATCATGCTCAACGATTGGACCTAAGACATCTTCCTGTCCAAAAAGAACAAAATGGGTGTTTCTCGGAGAAACATCAACGGCCTTGGAAACTCCTGCCAGTATTTCCTGTGGACCCTGGTCTCCTCCCATTGCATCGACTGCAAGGGTAATCCGTGCCTCGGTCTTACTCATGCCGAAGCTGCATCTGCAAATTATACCTCTAGGTCGAGAACTTGCTTGCCACGGTACTGCCCGGTCTCGGGATTAACGCGGTGAGGACGAGACATAGACCCGTCAGCCTCCTTGGATAGAAGAGGTGCTTTGAATCGATTAGCTCCGCGTCTTTTACGACTGCGTTGCTTGGAGTTTTTTCTTTTTGGCTGTCCCATAGCAAAGACATATTAAAGCACTTGTTTTTTCGATGGTCAAGACAAGTTAGTGGTTTCGTTTTAGGTAAAATAAAAATAAAGGATCAGAAAAGAAAGGATCATTCGATACCAAACAAATAAACCCAACCCTCTCCGGGTCAGATAGCCAACGAGCCAAAAAACCGAAAGAGCCGCAGATATGCCCGCAACAAAACATCCCCACAATACAGGGCCTAACTCAAGGTTGGCGGACATCACTTCCCACTTGGTCAAACNCTTATAACCTGCGGCNGCAGTTAAGGTAATCAGTCCGAGTAAAAAACTAAATTCAGCAGCTTTCGCTCTTTCCAAGCCAACGAAGTATCCTCCGACAATCGTCATCATTGACCTACTTGTACCTGGCCACATTGCTACACATTGCATGATTCCGATAAATAAGGAATTTGTCCAAGTTAAATCATCCAGTGTTTTCTCATTCCCCATTGAATAATCAGATGTTTGCCGTTTTTTTCTACTCTCCGCCCATCCCATCAGCAAGGATCCAGCAAATAGGGCAAAGGCAATCGGCAGGAGACCGAAGAGCATACTTTCAATCAAATCATCGAGAAAAGGGCCTACGAGTGCAGCGGGCAAGAAAGCCAAAAACAAATTGAAACCCAATCGCTTCCCCCTTGGATCAAGGCCTAGCATGCCTAAGGCAATCGACCACAATTCCTTTCTGTAAATCAAAGCAACTGCTAAAATGGCACCTGCTTGGATTACAATGAGGTAGGCATTGATCGCTTCCTCAAATCCAGCCTTTTCACTTTCCTTCAATGCTTCACTTACTAAAATCAAATGACCCGTTGATGAAATAGGTAAAAACTCGGTAATCCCTTCAACCAAACCATAAATTGTAGCATCGGAGTAGCTCATTCCTAAAGATTGATTGGAATCAATNTGGAAGGATTCACTTCCATTCTGGGCGAAAGATCCGTTTGCGAACCACAATAAAATTACCAGTGGGTACAAAAATGATTGTCGAATTAACACGATAGTGTTCTACAAGGTGAGAACGGCACTAAGTGCAAGAAATAAAACTTTTCTAAAAAAATCCAAAATCTAAAAAATTTCATGTTTTCCTCTCCTTTACCTCAACTAATTAATCTTCTTTCCGAAAACCAAGAGTTAAACGGAAACCAAATTGCAGAGTCGATTGATGCACTTACCAACCCCGATGTTCAAGAGTCTGAAAAGCTTGAGTTCCTCACTGCCATGACCGAAAAAGGCGAGACTGAATTGGAATTTTCTCATTTCGTCCGTGAATTTCGAAAACGGGCAATTAGTCCGGAACTTGATGAATTTTCAACCCGGGCCATTGATCTTTGTGGAACCGGGGGTGATAAGGCCGGAAGTTTTAATATTTCGACTTTTGTCTCCTTCCTCGTCGCATCTGCGGGCATCCCGGTGATCAAGCACGGAAACCGCTCCATTAGTTCGAAGTGTGGGAGTGCGGATTTGTTAGAAGCAGTCGGAATCCCTTTAGCTCCCGCTAAAGAAAAGCTCCAAGAGGGCTTAAAGTCCCTGAACTTCGGTTTTCTTTTTGCACCTCAATATCACCCCGCGTTCAAGCACATTGCTCCAGTACGAAAAAGGCTGGCAGAGCAAGGAATTCTTACATTCTTTAATGTCATGGGTCCCATGATTAACCCCGCCCGGCCCTCCTATCAACTGGTTGGAAGCTTTGACCCCAATTATTTGAGGCCCATGGCGAAGGCATTGGAAACGAACAACTTAAAATCTGGCTTGATCGCTCACTGCCAGGTTGAAGATGATGAAATTACCTGCGTGGACGAATTGACCGCTTGCGGGGAAAATTTGGTCTTTGGTTTTGGTAGGAACCAGACCAAGGAAGTGGAGAAATGGTCCCCTTCCGAATGGAACCAAAAAGAATATCCCATCCGTCATCTCAAGGGAGGTGATCTGAGTGAAAACTTGAAGATCATGAAAAATATTTTGGATGGTGATTGCTTTCCCGGATTGACGGCAACCATTCTGGTTAATGCAGCTACCGCATTTTTAATTTGCGAACGGGTTGAATCTCTCGGAGAGGGTGTCGAGCTTGCTGAAAGTCTCATCCAGGATGGAAAAGTTAAAAAGTGGCTTGACCTTACTTCCGATTTTTTCGCTTGAAAATGAAGAATAAAATATTTGGAACNGATGGGATCCGGG
Organism: Verrucomicrobia bacterium TMED60; assembly: GCA_002171765.1. Next base: position 3,664 of record NHDN01000053.1, on the reverse strand, counting down.
GACCTTATGGGACCGAAGGGATGAATGAAGATCTTGCCTATTCTCTNGGCTTTTCGATAGGTAAGTATCTTGAGGAGGAGGGATTGAATAATGAAACCATCCTCCTTGGCCGTGACCCAAGAGAATCAGGCGAGAGCCTGCAAAAAGCCTGTGCCTCCGGGATTCATCAATTTGGCCACCAACCCTTGGATGCCGGGATCGTACCCACACCTGCTCTCGCGTTTGGAGTCAAGTCTTTGGGTTGTAAGATGGGAGTCATGGTGACTGCTTCACACAATCCTGAGGCCGATAATGGGCTTAAGTTATTTTCATCTGCCGGAGCCAAATTATCGATCGATGAGGAATGTCGAATTGAAAACCTTTTGCGATCAAACAGACAGGTTCAATCCGATTCCGTTGACATGAAATCCGTCAAGATTAAGGACGATTATAAAAACAATCTTTGCGGTTTCTTTCCCGATGATGTTTTGGAAGGAAAACGGATTGTGCTNGATGCAGCCAATGGGGCAACCTCTGTAACTTCACCAGCAGTTTTGACTGCACTCGGTGCAGAAGTAATTTCTATTCATAATGGGGACGGTGTAATTAATTCCTGCTGCGGATCCGAGGCTCCCAACTCGCTTCAAGGAAAAGTGATGAATATGAAAGCTGATCTTGGTATTGCCCATGATGGGGATGGAGANCGAGTAGTCTTNGTTGATTCTTCCGGAAAGCTGATCGATGGAGACAAGATTCTTGGCCTCTTGGCATTGCTTGCCGATAAGAAAAATAATCTTAANCAGAAANGTTTCGTAGCAACCGTCCATAGCAACTCAGGGCTTGCCGCTTCTCTATCCTCCATCGGTATTGAGTTGCANCGGGCTCAAGTTGGAGACCGAAATGTTGCCAATGTTATGGAGGCAACTGGTTGCAACTGGGGNGGGGAATCATCTGGTCATGTGGTGGCTCATGATTATTTACCAACTGGTGATGGTTTNTTTACTGCACTTTGTATAGCTGCTGAAGTTGGNCCAAGTCAGACATCGCTCCAGAACCTTACGGATTGGGTGGAGCTTTGGCCTTGCAGATCCGATTCTTTCAAGGTCAAAGAAAAANTTCCTCTTGNNAACTGCTCCGAAATCCAAAANGCTTTGGAAAAAGNGGAGCANGATTTGGCNGATAATGGTAGGGTCTTACTGAGGTATTCAGGAACNGANCCAAAAATTNGATTNTTGGTTGAAGCAAGAAATGAAAATTTGGCAGATGAAATNTTCACATATATTATGAATATTATACAAAAAACATTGTAATTTACTCATTTGTGTCCGAAAAGAATACCCTTCGGAATTTCACTAGACTATTTTACCCCAACTATGATTCAAGAAGTCGAAATAGCCCAACTTGACCCCCGTATAATAAAGCAATTAGATGCCGCTGATAAAGCGGCTGTTTCGGATGTTGCATATACCATGGAAATCTATGCTTCCATCCTTAAGCAGTACCCTGGTTGTTTGGAACTTCGTAAGAAACTCAGGAATCTTCAACTTAAAGAAGCTGGCAAGACAGGGAAAGGAATCGCGGGCATGCTAGGAAAAGTTACCATTGCTCCTTTTCTCAAAAAAGGGAAAGAAGACCCGGACCCGCAAGCTACTCTTGAAAAAGCTGAACTCTTGATCTCAAAATCTCCTTCCAATACAGCGGCACATCAAATGGTCGCAGATGCTGCAAGAGCACTTGGAATTTTGACAACCACTGCATTTGCTTTGGAAACAATTAAGAAAATCCAGCCCAAGGATTTGAATAATATCAAAGACCTAGCCAATGTTTANATCGAGCTTGGAGAAACCGAGAGTGCGATCGAGATGGGCAACTTAATCGTGAGCATAAACCCCCGAGATGGAGATGCTGAAGATATTATGAAACGGGCCTCGGTGGCTGCTGCGATGCATCGAGGAAAGTGGGAGGAATCCGAAGATTTTCGGACTCAATTAAAAGACGAAGCTGAAGCTCAGTCCCTCGAGCAAGCCTCCAAAACCATGACCGACTCCAAAGGACTAGAGGGGTTGATTCGCCAAGCATATGACAAGGTTCAAGAAGAACCAAATAATATCAACCATTACAAGCAGCTTAGCGATTATTACCAAAGGTATGGTGATTTGGAAAATGCGATTGCCTGGATCCAGCAAGCCCGTGAGCAGGAAGCTGGAAAGGGGGATGTATCTCTAGAAGAAAAAGAGCGTACTTTAACCCTAGAATATTTCGAGCACTCTATCGAGCAATGGCAAGAAGCTTGCAACCGAGAACCCGAAAATCAAGAGTGGAAAAAATCTTTGGACACGGCGATTGGCAACAAGAAGCAATATCAGTTTGGTCAGCTTGAGTCTCTGGTTCAAAGGTATCCAAATGATTATGGGTATCGGTATGAACTTGGTATTTTACTTTTTGAAGAAGAAAAATTTGATGATTGCCTCCAGCATTTCCAACTGGCTCAGAGAAATGCAAAAGTAAGATTGGATGCCATTCTCTACCTCGGGCGAGCATACAGTCGCAAGGGATTTCAGGATATGGCGATCGAGCAATTNTCCATCCTGAAATCCGAAATTCAAGTAATGGACGAGCGCAAAAAAGATGCGATCTACGAACTTGGTTGTTGTCACGAAGCCATGGGAAACAANGAAAAAGCATTCGAAGAATACAAAGCAGTTTATTCCACCGATATTTCTTTTCGTGATGTCGCCGACAAGATCAATAGTTTCTATCAACAAAAAGCCCCGACTCCCTAAAACAGTGGCGGAGAGGGAGGGATTCGAACCCCCGGTACCTTGCGGCACACCCGATTTCGAGTCGGGCACATTCGACCACTCTGCCACCTCTCCAAGGGTACAAATCTTGTCAAACTCAAATCTGGTGGCAACACTTTTAGGTTCGATACTTGGTAGAAATGATTAATTTCCACGCTTGCTTGGAATTCGATTGTGATTTTGAATAAATGTTATGCCTAAGGTNCTAAATCTACTTTTCTCTTTTTGCTTACTTNTCTGCTGGGGGTGNAAGTCCGCAAAGATTGAAACGATTGACTTTTCAGACGGTTCTTATGAAGGAGANCTGAATAGCAAGAANCAGAAGCACGGAAAAGGATTCTTCCGCTGGAGTGATGGTTCATACTACAACGGTGAGTATGTTCGCGATCNAAGACATGGAGAAGGCCGTTTTCTCTGGGCAAACGGAGAAACTTACGATGGAGATTACCTCGAAGACCAAAGAACAGGAAGNGGAGTNTATCGCTGGCCCGACGGCTCCNTTTACGAAGGTTTATATTTCAAAGGGAAACGACATGGAAATGGTAATTTCACTGCTTCAGACGGAATTCGCTATGAAGGGGAATGGTTGCACGATGTTCAGCATGGCAAAGGGAAATTAATTTTTCCAAATGGAAATGTCNTGGTCGGAACCTGGATTGAAGGAAAATTAGTCTCATCCAATACCGTCCCGCCTCCAACTTCTACGAGGCCTATGATNGAAGTTGANGAGATTCCATCGGTCGANATTCCTGCTCAAAGCAAACCCGTTGNGCTNAGCCCTGCACTCTCTNCGGTAACTAAATCGAATANTNNAAGNACNAGTACAAGCTCATCCAACTCTTCAACCGTTGAGCTTGCAAACCCCGATGATGCTTTACTTGCCG
>NHDN01000052.1 GCA_002171765.1 Verrucomicrobia bacterium TMED60 | reverse complement strand
AGAGATAGAGTTTCCGTGCAGCGGTCTTCAGCTTGTTCAAATTTTCCAATGCGCCTGAATACGGTGGCTAAATCAATTTGAGCATCAATGACATCTACATGATCCGAGCCCAACTCCCTACTTCTTTGTTCAAGCATTTGAACCATCATCGGTTCGGCTTCCAAATAATTTCCTAAGGCTTCATGAACCATGGCAATTTCATTCATTGCCTCCAAACGGGTGGGTAATTCTTTTCTGATTTTCTCAGCAAACAGGATAAGAACCCGTTCAAGTTCTATTTGTGCTTTTTCATAAGACCGGATCGAACGGTATGTTTTTCCCAGACAATATCTGATCTCAGCTTCCACTTCTGGCTCAACTGAAAGCTCAGCTGCTCTTTTTGAGCCCTGATCCAGCATCGCTTTCAACAACTCGGTATCCATTCCTGCGGTATTTTGAGGGTCAAGGGATACAAAGAGCTCTTGTACGAAGTTAGTAATGGTTTGAGTTTTGGCTAGCTCTTCTTCAGCCGCCTGTCTTTCTGAAACAGCACTGGCTCTGGCTAAACTCGCTTGTTGTTGCTGATAAAAGGCATATACCGAAAGTCCGATTGCAGATAGTGCTAGGGTGGTTGAAGCAGTGGCAACCCATGCAAGACGGCGTTGCCTGGCGAGCATGTCTCGTTGCTTTAATTCATCAAGACCAATGCCCAAAAGGCCAGCAATCACTTTCAAAAGACCATCTTTTTCGCCATCTGCATCTTCTCTTAAATCTGCGGCCCCAGGCTCATGGATTTGATCGGTAATCTCACCTTTTGGATCAATTCTTCTTCTTGCGGCCAGCGGGAGGCATTCTTTTTCCGGGTCATTTTTAACATCTTCGGCCATGGGTTCTCCTTCCAGAACCAAGCAAAGCACTCGGTCGGCTTTGCCCATCGCTTTGAACATCCGAATCTCTTCATTAACCCAACGTGATTTGACCGCATGGGGGGAGCAAAGTACAACTAAGTGGGAAGAGTCATGAAGTGCTTGTTCAATCAGCGGGCCTAACTGTGCGGCACCAGCTAACTCATCTCGGTCCCGGAAAATTGGGTATAATCGAGAGGGTACGGGTCCAAAAGGGCTATTTTTTCCTACCAGATGCTTGGGTACTCGGAAATTCTCCAACTTTTTTCGGAGCCAGCGAGCCTTTTCTTCATCACGATGGGCATAAGTGATGAAGGCCTTGTATTTAAATTCCCTACTCATTGCATACTGTCAGATGCTTAAATACCCATAACTACTTGGACTGGCAAGGTAATCAAATGGCTAAGGTGAAGTAGTTTCAAGTAAGGACCCAAAANGGGGTTTGAGGAACTTGATGATCCGTTGCCTTATTTCTGACTCTTTTCCTTAATAGTCCAAAGTCTGACTTTATTTTCNGGACTTACTTCCCCAATAAAGGCTTCGTATTTCTTCTTCATCCGGATGGCTTGAACTTGTGCCGCACTGATCAATCTGGAATGAGAATCTAATTTTGTCGGAAATTTATTAAGTAACCGTGAACTTGAAAGTAANAANGGTAGTTCAATTTTTATGCTTTGACTGACTTTTCCTTCTTTAGTTGAAACGATGGCAAGATCGCCTGCCTGAAGTATGCCGTCTACTTTTTCGTTTCCAACCTTCAATTCACCTTCAAGAACCACGATTTTAAATCCTTCGTGGGCCGTTTTTTCAACCAACCATGTTCCATTTCCAANAACTAGTGTTTGGCAAGATTCAGTCGCCAAGATGAACTTAATTTGCTTACGGTGGGAGAAGAGTGCAGATCCTTGAAAGAAAAAGAATTCATTCTGCTTTCTTAATTCAATGGCAGTAGATTGTCCCAACCTTAAGGTTTGAAAGAATGGAGCCTTTAATTCTAGTTCAAGGTAAGCGTCTTTTGAAGCAACAATGGCATAGGGTAGGGGATCNGTAAATTCAAAGCCATTTTGTAACTTTTTGGTCCGGTCGATATTAATAAGCTTAGGCTGAAGATAAGCATTACCANCNACGAATTTNACCCTCCAGTTTTCTTCAAGGGCAGATAAGGATAACGAGAAAAGAACACTACACCCGAGCAGATAGCAGCGAAATCTATACTGCATGGGGAGTTAGTTTAAACGAAGTTCTGATTCCTAAAACCTTGCATCCAATGCAGCCCCGAATCCAGGGTCAATACGGGTAAANTCCTTTNCNGNAATATTCGAGTTTCGAGTGCTTAAATTGAGATACCCTTTGAGACTGAACCATTCAGTAAATGAATATTTTAGTTGTAAGCCAAGGTTGGCAAGAAAATCGGTTTGATCTTTGTTGAAGGTGGTATCCTCATTGGAATATTTAGATATTGCAAACCTAAGGAACGGACTGAGTTCAAGGTTCCCAAACGGGACGGTTAGTCCAAGCATCAGAGCCGTTTCAAATCGATCCATCTTGTCTTCTGGTGGTGAAACGGTGTTGGTATAATGGTAGGCGACTGACCACTCGATAAAGGATTGAGCATCACCGATTTGAAACCCTTTTCCAACCGCAAGCGTGGGAGAGGTCTGCCGGTAGGTCTGTTCCATTCCAGCGTTCGGGTTGAAATCAAAAGAGGAAGCTAAACTACCCCTCAAGGACCAGCCTCCACTAAACTGAAAAATACCGGCAAAGCTAAGGCTTAGAGAATCGGAATCAAGAATTTCAAGTGCGTCGTTACCAAAATGATTCGTTTTTGAATAATTAATACTGGCAAGAGGTGAGAAAGATGCCCCTCCGAGATCGAATGCTCCCAGAAGAAAATTATTGCGCAAGGAATTTACCCAAACACCGGCAGAATCAAAGTTGTCAGTGGTGGTATCCATCGAAGCAGGATTATTACTGTAACCAATCTTGGTTTCAAAGCCCAAGTGATATCCAAATCCAGTTTCTTTTGCCTCAACCGGTCGTTGAATTCCTAAATCGCTATTGGTAATTTCTCCACCGGTGGAAGATGAAGCTCTTTCCCGATTGAGCAATGATTGCTGGCTTCGATAATCCTCAATTTGATTGGTTCTCAAATCGGGTTGCCTTAAATGGTCATCCGCTCGGAGGATACCTGGGGTTAAAGCAGATATTAGGCATAGGCAAGAAACTCTAGTAAATGTTGATAAATGCAAATTTTTCATAGCTTAAAGAAAGTAAATGAAAGCGGTTGGATTAAGCTTAATTTAAATTACTGGGGAAAGGCACGAATCTTCACCGCTGCGGCACCGGAAGGGGAACTCAAGCTTGAATCCCAATGACCCGCACTTCCATTAAAGTGGGACTGCTCTAAGACTTCGGTTCCGTACTTAACATTGGTTAAATTTACGGCACCTGGGACATAGGAATTAAAGTTGTTGAAATGAAGAGTTCCGTCTTGGCTTCTTAACATAACATCCGAAGTACTGGGGAAAGTGACATCTTTCATATTTACGGTAATAGCCTCAGCGTAGATTTCGCGAGTATTGCTATTAAAACCGAGGCCATCAATTTGCATTAAGTTGTCAGCATATAAGTAGATATTGTCAGTATCTGAATAGCGGCCGACAGAAAAAGTGGATGGGCTATTGGGGCTTGTACTTTTAATATTCAAGTCCCCCAATGAACCAATCGCGAGGTTGCCTCCTACATCGATATCTACATCCTCCAAGGTGAGGGAACTATATGAACCCATTCCCAAATTGGAGCCTTCGTATTTGATGGTAGAGCCAGGAACGATTTCGATATGATCTGCCGCCCCTAGGGCAAGAGCATGATCTTCGGTGTGATTACTGTTGGCAAAAGTTACATCACCTTCGATGTGTAAATCCTTGGCTGCGGCAATCGAAAAGATTTTCTCCCCGTTCGGAGCCACATTTTTCTTTTTTAAGTATTCGGAGACATCTAAGTTTGAATTGGCAGCAATCTTGATATCTCCCCCTACAACACTATTCACATTACCAGTAGAGATTTTGAGCAAATTTGCTTCATCAGCAGAGATTTTTGCTGATCGTGTTCCTAATAATCCGCCATTTAAAACATTTCCATTGTAGCTGTCTCCAGGCTTAATCGTTTTATCAAGAAGAGCAGAAAGATAATTCGCATCTCCAAGCTTTCCTTGTCCTAATAAATNAAGAATAGCATCACCTGCACCCCGGGAGCCACCAGTAGTGGACCCAGAATTACCAATCGCTCCNTAGCGGACTAAAAGTTTACCGAACTCATGAGCATATGGGTTCTGAGTAAATTCAGAAACTAAATTTTGCGAGTTAAANACTCTGNTAGCGGGGATGGTATTGGAGAGGGTTAAATCTGCTAAGAAAATTCTGCCGAACTCGATCGCACTTTGAATGGCANCATTAAAATTTTGATATTTGGAGGGATCTTGAGTTAATTCCTCCATGAAAACCAGTAAAGCCAAGGCATCAATAGTTGTGTCTTGATCAGTGGTCCAACCACCAAGCATGCTTAGGATTTCACTNTAAGTGCTCGAATTAGTAACCGATTTGGTAGAAACAATAACATCACTATCGTTGAGGAAACTAATCGTTATTTCACCCGTTTGAGGATCCCAACTGTAAGAGACTTTGGAAGCACTAAGGTGGGGCGGGAGCCCAGGATTGTAACCCGGGTCAGAACCAGGAATTACATCGGGTGGGTTCAGTAGATCATCAATTCTGTTTAAATAGTCATACCTTTGCTTCGCCAGTTCACCTGCTGAAACAGATCTCAAATTCATGGAGCCTTGTTCGATCGCTTTTTCCCTTGCATCTCCACCTTCACTCTCCGCCTCGGAGTCTTCACTATCCTCACTTTCGTCCGAGGACTCTTCATCCGAATCTGAGCTTCCAGATCCCATAGCGGCAAGGGCAGAAGCCTTTTCTTTAGCTTGATTAACAGTTGTCAGTGGAATTTGACCAGCAATATTAGATGCACTGGAATTCTTCGTGCTTATATTAATAGAAATTACGGGGTCAATCGGTCTTTGATTAACCGCACCCGTGCTGGAGACATCTAGACCTTTTCCTTGGCTTACTAAAACGGGGGCACCTCCGGTAGGAGTAAATGCTACACTCGAAGTGGAAACATCAAGTTTAGTTTCGCCGGCTGGAGAAATTCCCATTTGAAACTGGGTTCCACGAATACCTGCTGTTCCCACAGGTGAGTCAATAGTAAAGCTGGAAGTTCGATCTAGTTTTTTAGTTTGAACGACCAAGGAACCCGTATCGAGGTCGAGGTTGATTTGACTCGAACTTGGCTCTTGTTGAACCTCGGATAACTTTTGATCACCGGCGTCAAAGCTTTTTTGTAGAAATGATGCGATCTTGACCTGTGAGCGGGGCTCAAGGGTAGCAACGGTACCGTTAGAGAATAACATCGCTGCCTCTCCCCCAAAGCCAGTTTTAAGAGAGTAACCTTCCGCCAACACGGCACCGGGTTTTAATATGCCAGCCACCACATTTCCATTTGGATCAATGGCTTGGACCAAACCTTTTGCGGAAAGGAGAATGATAGCACCTGGTTTAACTTCTCCGTTGGCTTGTCCCGACATTTGAAGAGGGGAAATGGAAAATACCGAAGCGAGAATGATGAATATGTAAGTTTTGATAAATCTAAAATAATGCTTCATAAAACAGGCTTTTGAGTTTTTCTTGGCTTTAAGAGAACAGGGAATTTGCTCGTTCCCAATCCACCACATTCCAAAAGCCAGCCACATAATCGGGTCTACGGTTTTGGTAATTGAGGTAGTAGGCATGCTCCCAAACATCTAAGCCAAGGATTGGAGTGCCACAAAGGTCCGCGATTCCTTGCATTAAAGGGTTGTCTTGATTCGGAGAAGAAGTAACGGCAAGAGAGCCATCCTCCTGTTTGATGAGCCAAGCCCAGCCAGATCCAAAACGGGTAATTGCGGCTTGTAAGAATTCATTTTTGAACGCGTCGAAGTTTCCAAAAGTAGCATGGATGGCATTGGATAATTCACCCGTGGGAATACCGCCACCGTTGGGGGAAATACATTGCCAAAAAAAAGTGTGGTTAAAATGACCACCCCCATTATTCCGNACAGCAGTTTGTATAGATTCTGGTAAAGCGGACAGATCNGNGATTAGATCATCAATNGATTTTTCACCGAGATCAGAATGNCCTTCTAGNGCCCCGTTTAATTTGTCAATGTAGGTTTGGTGGTGNTTNCCATGATGGATTTCCATGGTGCGGGCATCCANATGGGGTTCAAGGGCGTCAACTGAATATTCAAGCGATGGTAAAGAATAAGACATTTTTTTTAGGGGTTATAACTTNTAATTTATTCAAAAGACATATGGGNGAGAGGTCAAGCTCGACTAAGTTGTAACCCGAACGNAAAAGGTTAGCTCTTTTTACTTCCAAGCCTTTGAATTTGAAAGAAAGCTTGGAGGAGAGCTCTGCACTCTTCCTGCATGGTTCCTTTCACAATTTTCGGTTTATGGTTTGATAATTCAAGGGATTGAAGTGAGATTGCCCCTCCAAGACCTCCCATCTTTGGATCTTCAAAGGAGAAATGAACTTCCCCAATTCTTGACATAATGGTTGCCCCGGAACACATCGGGCAGGGTTCTTTCGTTACAAACAGCTTGCACTCATTGAGTCGCCAATCCCCAATATGATTCGCAGCAATGGTGATCGCAATCATCTCGGCATGAGCAGTTGGATCATTTTGAGTTCGGGTTTGATTATGTGCTGTGGCGATAATTTGTTCATCGTGAACCACTACAGCACCGATCGGAACTTCGTCTGCAATCCATGCACTAATTGCTTCATTGTAAGCATGCTGCATGAAAAAAAGGTCATCTTTCTCGAGTTGGGAAGGAAAGATTTTAGGAAATGGACAGTCGGTTCTAATCAAATTGAAAATACGATTATTAAAAATTCTTTAAAGGAGAATCTTGACTTGAAGCGTAGAGATGGAATGATAAAACTTTACACAATATTATGTCAGAAGAAGAAATCGTAGAAGTCGAAGGAAAAATCACCGCTGTATTGCCAAGCACCATGTTCCGTGCAGAACTATCAAATGGACATAAGGTTCTAGCCCATATCTCAGGAAAGCTCAGAAAGCATTTTATTAAAATTACGGTTGGTGATATCGTTAAGATGGAAATGAGCCCGNGAGATCTGGAAAAAGCTCGGATTGTTTATCGTCTCAAAAATGCGGAAGTTAATCGGAATGCACCCATAAGAAGTTTCGGGCCAAGAGGAAAGGGTAGATAATAATTTTTTTGTTTTATGAATATCATTGAATCCATAGGTAAAACCCCCCTTGTCGAACTAACGCAGGTCACGCAAGCTTGTCGTGCCNGAATCTTTNTGAAGTCCGAATTTTTCAACCCTCTGGCGAGTGTCAAAGATAGAATTGGTGCTGCCATGATTGAGGCGGGAGAAAAAGACGGNTCCCTTAANCCNGACAGCGTTGTGATTGAGCCTACTTCTGGTAACACCGGGATTGCTTTAGCTTTTGTTTGTGCCGCGAAAGGTTACAAATGCATCCTCACTATGCCTGAGACCATGTCTAAGGAAAGAAGATTGCTGCTCAGACTTCTAGGAGCAGAAATTGTTCTTACGCCTGGTCCAAAGGGTATGGGTGGAGCCATTGCGAAAGCTAGCAAATTGATGGAGGAACATGGATCCAACGCTTACATGCCCCAACAGTTTAACAATCCTGCAAACCCTGCAATTCATCGTAAAACCACTGCTGAGGAAATTTGGTCTGGTATGGATGGTAAAGTGGATTGCTTTATTGCCGGGGTTGGCACGGGTGGGACCATTACAGGAGTTTCTGAAGTGATTAAGCAACGCAACCCAGATATGCTATCGATTGCGGTTGAACCCGTGGAAAGTCCGGTTATCACCCAAACCCGAAATGGCGAAACGNTNCAGCCCGGACCCCACAAAATTCAGGGNATTGGAGCTGGATTNGTNCCCAAGAACTTAAACATCGACATCCTTGATGAGGTCTTACTTGTAAGTAGCGATGAGTCTTTTGACATGGCTCGGGAATTAAGCTTGAAAGAAGGCGTGCTCGGAGGAATCTCAACGGGTGCTACGGTAACTGCTGCAATAAGGGTAGGGCAAAGGCCAGAAATGGAAGGCAAGAACATCGTGGTCTTGGGTGCAAGTTGCGGGGAGAGATACTTATCCACTCCACTGGCTGCAAAAGCTGCGGAAGAGGTAATGGACGCGGTTGCCGAAGAGGATTGATTCAAAAATTCTGATTTCTGGTTTTATCTCTTCACCGATTCAGTGTGAATGAGGGCATTACTGAGGAGAGTTTCCAAAGCTAGTGTTGAGGTTGAAAATCGACCAGTTGGTAGTATTGAAGTCGGAATTCTCGTATACCTAGGTATTCACGAGGCTGATTCTTCAAACGATGTAGAATGGTTAATCAATAAGATTTTGGGAATTCGTATCTTCGAAGATGATANTGGTAAGATGAATCTTTCCTTAGGAAAAGATAATGGAGTTTTGGTTGTGAGCCAGTTTACTCTTTTTGGTACTTTGAAAAAAGGCTTTCGTCCATCATTCCACCGAGCAGCTAAACCTAAGGAAGCCAGAAAAGTCTATGACGATTTTATTGCCTCTTTTTTAAAAACTTGTCCTGGAAAAGTTGAATCTGGAGAATTTGGAAAGGAAATGTCTGTTTCAGCTACGGATGATGGACCAGTCACCATCTGGTTAGATTCGCAATCCAAGGACTATTAAATATGTAATTCAGGGATCAATCACCTGCAAGATGAGTATAAAGTGGTATTTCAATCATAAATTGACACTTAAAAAAATGGATGTTTTTATTTTGTGTTGGATGTTCCTGAGTTGTTCCTTTAATTTTATACTATGAATCGTGCCTTTTTATTCAGCCTAAGCATCCTTGGCTTGCTGACCCTTTCTAGTTGTAATCAAAGCAAGAAGAATCATGCCCAGCTAAAAAGTCCCTCGATTTACAAAGCTTGGGATGCCCGCTATCAGTACGATTCTGAGAACAGGCAACTGATTCCCCTGTATAATAATCACCAAGCGGGGCGGGCTTGGGGTAGAGATCAAGAAGGCAGGATGAATTATGCTCAATACTATGACGGTCAAGGAAAGCCAAGAGAAGACCTGCTGGTTATTCATAAGCGGAAGCTAGACCAAGAAAGAGGGCGCCGGTGGGATGAATTGAATCAGATGAGAATCAAGAAAATAAATGAGCAACTGCTTGGAAATGAGGAAGAAGTCAAAGAGGCGGAAGAGGAAGTTTCTACGGAAGAGGATGGTATGGATTTTTTACCAACCCCATTTATTCCAACTGGTTTGGATATGAATATGGAAGGCGGAGAAGGGGAAAGTAGCCCCTTTACTCCAATGCCGCTNGAGGCAGAAACTGAAAGTACTGGTCCATCTCCTTTTCTTCCGCTCAGCCCATAGCCTTGATGAGAAAAATTTCTCTCTTTTTATCAATCTTAACATTACTACTTTGTAGCCTAGGCGTTTGGAAGTTGAATTCTGTGATTACAAATCACAAGGAAATGCAAGTTGCTATTTCAGTCAGTGAAAAGAATCTACAAAACTTAGAAGTTGAAATTGAAGAATTCTCCAAAGAGCATGCGGCAAGGTTTTCCAGGGAAAGAAGAAAAAACCAAGATATGGAGGAACAAATTTTAAATTTTTCCACTGAAAAAACGAAACTCGAAATCACTTTTTCTTCCAAGAATTCAGTAATAAATGACCTCAAGGCTTCCAAAGAAGAGAAGGAGAAAAAAATTCTGGAAATGAAAGTCGAGATTCGAGCAAATGCGGGGGAACTTGCATCGCTTAAACAGAAAGCTTTAGATGTTGACCAAGAAATTCCCCAAATTGAGAAACAAATTCAGGAAAATGAAATGCAATCTGAAAATGAAAAATCACGGAGTATTCAGGTTGAAGAATCTCTTTCCAATTATGCGGAAATCACAAAAGTGCTCAAAGAACACCAAGAACGAACCTTAGATTCCTTGTATTCTGAAAAATACGAAAGACCTTGGATCGAAGAAGGCGAGATGATTCAATTAAAAAAATTTAGTTTGGACTTAGACAAAGGATTACTTGGTTTGCCTGTTGGTCAAGAGATTGGTCTTGAACCAGGTGCCTTTTTTTCAATCGCTCACTTGGGTGAGTTAATTTGTAAAATTAGGATCAAAGAAGCCGAGCAAAATAGATCGGTCGCTTTGATTATGCCCTTGTTTGGGAATCCTAGAAAATTGCTAGAGCTAGAAAGTTTTGATCTTAAACATCTTTAGAATTTCGGCAGTCGTTGGACTTGTTGGGGTTGGAATATACTATTTCCTAAATTTAGAATCTTTTATTTCTCTTGAAGAATCTTTATCGAAGGCAATCAAAAATGAGCAAAATTCGAGCTTACAATTAGAGATTGATAAAAACAAATCTGAAGCCCTGATTACCGACCTCTATCGAGAACGCAGCAAAATGAGGCAAAACATAGAGGACCTTGAAAATAATATTGAAAAATTAGGAAAGGATATTGAATTAATTGAACCCCTAATGGAAAAAATAAAAGGAGAAAATAAGATTATAGATGATGAATTATCACTTATCAGTGGAGAATTAAAACAGTCCGAACTTCCATTAGAATCGATTTTAAAAGAAAATGAAACGGTCTTCCAAAGACACACTGATTTACTTGAATTGCGCCGTAAATCACTTGAAAAACTAGAATCCCTTCGTAAGCAAGCGGATTCTTTGGTTGGGGATTTAACTGCTCTATCAAGAGAAAGGCAAGTTGCTCAATCCAATTTTTCTTCCAAAAGAGAAGAGATTTTATTGGAATTAAAACATCCAGGACATCTTTATTATGGGGATGAAACTGAGGTTTCGGTATCTAGTAAAGCTCCATCAGGTAAAGGTGTATTTATTGATCAGGGTAGGGAGAATGGATTTCGAGAAAATATGCTTTTTACCGTGAAAAAAACCCCTTCTCCTGAGGAAATCCCCTTTGTTCTTAGATCCACTATTGTAGAAGATGAGTTTTCTTTCCTTGAATGGATCGAACTTGGAAGNTCTTCGAAAAGCTTGAACGTGGAGGATGGTGAAAAACTTTTCTTGATTAGAACAGGGGATTCAAATACAAGTAACTAATTNAACAGAAATTGCCTCTTTAATTACCCCCCTTTAGTTGTCTTAAATTACCTATCTTACTTCATGACTTTACCTGAAGAGAACCCCACGGATGATGAACTTGCTGATTTGATGAGCGAGAACGAGGGCGTTGAAGAAACCAATGATTCCGATGCAGGTGTAGAAGTAGGAATTCCCCCTTCCGTTGAGGGTGATGATTCGGAAGTAAGTGCTGAGGAAGAAAAGTTCAGTATGGACGACTTCGACTCCGAATTGGCNCCAACTTCATCCGTTCCTGAAGAGCCAGAAGATGTATCTAGTGAAGTCAAGGAAACTGCTCCCGTGGTTGAAGAAAGTGTGCCCGATTCGATTCAGGAAGATGAATCACCCTCCATGCCAAATTCAGATTCCTCAAAGGTAAGTCATGTCAACGGTGACGGAGATGTGACTGAATTCAGAAAGAGCTTAGCTAATTTATCNAGGCAACTTGAAATTGATAAACTCGCCCTATTACATGAAGCGGTCTCAGATAGCGGCGAAAAGNTTCCTTCACTTGATCAAATTGCAGATGATATCCAAGGACGAAAGTCTTTATTTCCTGAAGGGGATTGTGACCAGTATTCCAAAAGACCTGCGGCTCGTTTGGATGGTTGGATTTCTGGCTTGTCTTTTGGGAATAATCGTAGAGCTAAGAAATTTTCTAAGTAATCAAAATTCATGATCTCTGGCTCATGATTCGTAGAGCTCAAAGAGATTTTGATTTTTCTGTAGTTATACCGGCTTACAACGAGGAAAAACTACTTCCTTTCACTTTGGCTCATTTAAATAGCTGCCTCGACCAACTCAATGAGTACCACGGCGAGATTATAGTAGTAGACAATGCATCTACCGATCAAACCATTAAGATTGCCCTAGAAAAAGGGGCAAAAGTCATTAAGGAATCAGAGAGAAGCATTGCTAGGACTAGGAATAAAGGGGCTGGAGAAGCTCAGGGGGCAATATTGATCTTTATTGATGCTGATACCATTGTACCTCTAGAAGTTTTAAGGGAAGCCCTTGATTTGATGAGAAATCCCCTCTATGGGGGTGGAGGTGCCACCGTGAAGTTTGATCAAAATCAAGGTCGTTTTATATCTGGAGTCCTTGTCCCAGAATTTTGGAATTTGATATCCCGTTTTTTTAAATTGGCAGCAGGTAGTTTTATTTTTTGCCGAGCCGAAGATTTTGAGAAAATTGGAGGCTTCTCTGAAAAGCTTTACGCAGGTGAAGAGATTCAATTCATAATTTCCTTAAAGAGGATCCTTAGGCGCTCCCGAAAGAGATTTGTTATATTACACAGAAATCCGGTAATAACTTCTTCTAGAAAACTTGTTTGGTATGGAGATNTTAAGATTTTTTCCNNCCTTNTNCTACTGCTTCTCTTTCCCTTCGCAATACGATTTAAAAGGTTCTGTAATTTTTGGTATCAANGACCTTAATNGAAAAGATATNTNATTCTTCAAAGGGGTATTTAAAACCGCAAGATTCACGNANTTNGTCCATAGTTCTTGCTATAGAAAGGCTTTCCTCAAGTGGCATGACTTCAGAATCTTTTTTACCCTCTTCAAGCAATTGACCNAAATGTTCGGCCTCATAGTTGAATCCGTTTCCCTCGAAGGGCATTTCTATATATTCTTCTTTTTGGGAATGATGCGATTGAATCGTCATCTTTTGTGGTTTCCAGCACTGCTTATGGATGCGAAGTGAGCCATCTGNACCGGCAATAAATGCTTCCTGATTGGTCTCACATCTTANAGAAGAATGTAANAGTGCATGTGCACCATTCTCATATTTCAGNATGCAAGAAGTTTGTTCATCAACNTGAGTCTTACCAANAGTNGCNAGNGCAGCAAAGCTTTNTGGCGTCCCTAGAATCATTGATGCAAAGGATAAGGGGTAAATACCAATGTCCAGAAGTGACCCACCTGCTAAAGCAGGGTTGAAGAGCCTACCANTTGNATCTTTATTTTTGGGGAGGAAACCAAAATCTGCTTGGATGGAGAAAATCTCACCCAGCGAACCCGCAAGTACAATTTCTCTAACTTTTCTCATTAATGGTGGGAATCTTGACCACATTCCTTCCATNAGAAGAACATTCTCAGCACGAGCAGTTTCGATCATCTTTTTCACTTGAGNGGCATTGACTGCTAATGGTTTTTCACAAAGAACATTCTTTTTATTTTGNAAGCATAGAATAGCTGTATCCNTATGCTCTGAATGAGGCGTTGCNATATAGACCGCATCGACNACCGAGCTTTCTGCCAGCTCTTGATAAGAATAAAATTGAAAAGGANCCTGCCATTCTTTNCTGAATTGCTCGGCTCTTTNTTTNGANCGAGAGGCAATCGCAACCAAATTACCATTTTGAGAATGATGTAACCCTTCAGCAAAGGCTCGAGCAATTCTACCGGGGCCAATAATNCCCCAACGCACTTTTTCTTTCATNTTATTATGAATTCTTTAAATTAAAACTTTTAAGAGAAANGAAATAAAATCTCACAATTGTTGACGAAACAGCGAAGATGAAAGAGTGTCAAAGCATGAATGTTTTTTCAAAAAAGAGTTTGCCTACTCGAGGACTGCTTATTTTGGGCCTTCTTATTTCGTTTTTATTTTTCAGCTGTTCCCTTGAAGATTGGACTCAGGATAAAACTTCCAAGGAAAAAAAAGACCCGTTTTCCTCCGAAGAAATTAAGCCTCAGACTCCCATTGATCAAGTTGATCTAAAGTCTTTTGAAAAAACTTTGAACCATCAACTATCAGAATTTTCTGGTAACTTGAAAAATGGAATTGATGAAAGGACGAAGAATAACTACGAAAGAATTAAATCCTTGATGGATGCATCTGTAATAAAAATGTCTGGTGAAAATCCAAAGTTTCAGTTCCTCTGTGACGAGAACGAGAGGTGGATTTACAGGTGTAATTTGATCACAGGTGAGATTGAATGCTTTAGTATGTCCTCCAATAAATTGCGTCTACTTTCCAGTATTAAATAATATTGAACCATGAAAAATAGAATTACCGCTTTTATAAACCACCTCATCTTTATCTGCTTGGTCGCGGCTATTTTTTCGAGTTGTAGCCGTTCTGGAAAATACGGGCAAATGAACTCCAAGGACACCAAATTGAGAAGACCACCTGCTGCCGTTGAAAAAGCATGGCTTGCGAGGCATCAGTACGATCGAGATCGTCGATTACTTATTCCAAAATATAGTGGAGCACGTTGGGGGTCCGTTCTTGAATATACCGAAAATGAAAGTTTAGTTTACAGGGATTGGTGGGTGAGGGATGTAAAAATGGAAGAACTTAGTGCGGAACCGTCCACTAAACTAGTACCTTTTTATCAAATTGAATCTGGCATGGAAGGAGAGCAACTTGAACCTGAGCAAGAAGATTTCAATGATAATGGAGCTGTGGAGGGTGGTGATGAGCTTTTTGTTCCACAAACCACCAACTCTGAACCTTCCCCCGACGATGCAACTTCTGATTTTCCCTTTGCACCCATGGAAGATCCCTTCGCACCGATGGAAGAGATAGAGAAGGAAGCTCCAAGTGCAGACCCCTTTGCTCCCCTTCCCTAAAATTTGCAGCTAATTCCATCCGGATATTGGCCCGGAGCGGATATTGTTACATTTGCTCGAATTCCCTTATGAGTAGGAACCAAGGTTTTGTCAGGATTAAGCCCGCAAAAAAATTATCTCTTGTATGAAGTATTTCCCGATAGTTTTGGGGTTTATCTCGCTGCCCGGGATTTGGCCAATCAAAGAAAGTTTCCTGCCGGATGGAAACCCGCTCATCGGGGTACGGATTGGTGGAGTTATGACTGGTTTTATCGTACACTCAGGAGGAAAGAGTATTTAGCCTCTCGGCCAAAACCTCCCCAAAATCTAAATGCGGGTAAACCCGTTCCTCTAAAAAGACCGGCAAATGTATTGGACTAGCGGGCGAGGAATGGATCCTCGAGCGGTTTGTCAGTTGAAATTCTTTCGTAGGAACTCGAATGATTGACTGCCAGGTTTTCAAGGATCTTAAAGACCCAAGTGTTCTTTTCAGGCTGTCCGATTGCTTCCGCAACTTGGGAAGCTGTTTGGGCAGATCCTGGGTTGGCCNTTAGATGATCAACCACCACTTTGCGCACGGCTAAGATCGCAGATGCGGCCTTTTTGCCCGCTTCCACACCTGGTTGATGGTAGGCGTTGATTCCCACCAGTGAAGCATAGAGCCCAACCGCCCGTTCAAAAAAGGCAATCAATCCACCCACCGCTGCCGGAGTGACCTTCGATATAGTCAGGGTGACTGATTTCCGATCTTTTTCGTAGAGTGCGTCCCGGGTGCCGAGAAAGAACCCATGTAAATAGTCTCCCGAGTCCATACCATGCTCATCCACGGCGATCGATTCACCCTCCCGGTTTTGAAGTACCTCAATAAAAGTAGCGAAGAAATTGGGGACACCTTCGCGGAGTTGTTGCACATAGGCATGCTGATCCGTAGATCCCTTATTTCCATAAACCGAAATCCCCTGATGTACCACATTACCAGCCAAGTCTTTTTCTTTGCCCAGAGACTCCATGATCAATTGCTGGAGATACTTGGCGAATANTTCCAGGCGATCCTTGTAGGGCAAGATCACCATATCTTTTGAGCCTTTGCCGTCTGTCAGGAAGTACCAGGAAAGAGCGAGCATCGCTGCCGGGTTATTTCTGAAACTTGATTCGCGGGTAAGTCCATCCATTTGCTTGGCTCCCCCTAGTAACTGATCAATATCAATTCCCTGCAGGGCCGCCGGTAGCAGACCGACCGCGGCGGTCTCACTGGTACGACCCCCGACCCAGTCCCACATTGGCAAAAAGTCGAGCCATCCTTTTTCCTGTGAATACTGGTGGAGTTTGCTTCCGTTCCCAGTGATGGCGATCGTATGAGCGGAAAAATCTAATCCTTTTTGGGTAAAGGCATTTTCGGCTTCGAGCATACCATTCCGGGTTTCGGGTGTGCCCCCCGATTTAGAAATGACCAATACAAGCGTGGTGGAAAGAGCATCCCCGATTTCGGAAAGTGTATGATCGATACCGTCCGGATCCGTATTGTCAAAGAAATGAACCCGGAGCTTATCGGCGTAGGGATGTCCAAGGGCTTTGCCCACAAACTGAGGTCCGAGAGCGGAGCCACCGATGCCAATAACAAGAAGATCAGTAAACGGGCCTTGCGGGGACTGGAGAGAACCCGAATGAACGGATTGGGCCACCTCCTTNACTTTGGCAAGGGTTTCACCAATCGCGTTGGTCAGTTCTTGGTTGGGAGCGAGCTCTGCATCCCTGAGCCAATAGTGTCCAACCATTCGGTTTTCATCCGGGTTGGCGATGGCACCACTTTCCAGTTCATTCATCGAGGTCAGTGCCTTGGAAATCGATTCTGACATCGAGTCCAAGTATCCATCGGGAAAATCGACAAAGGAAAAGTCTGCCCAGAATTCAGCGTCTGGATGAGAAAGATAAAGTTCTGATTTCATATTTTGTTTTAATCTCCGTCGGTAATCGCACCCAAGGATGCTGAGCTTACGAGTTTGGCATATTTGGATAGTACACCCCGTTTTTCTCTAGGCTCGGGCTGTGTCCAAGATAATCTTCTTTTTTCGATTTCCTCTACTGGTAAATCCAGGGTCAATTGATTGTTTTCTGCATCGATCGTAATTGGGTCATCATTTTCGATTAAACCAATCAATCCGCCAACTGCAGCTTCTGGGGTAACATGTCCGACCACAAAGCCATGACTACCCCCGGAAAACCGTCCGTCCGTAATCAATGCAACCTCCTTACCTAAGCCTTTTCCCATGATCGCTGAAGTGGGGGAGAGCATCTCTCGCATCCCGGGTCCGCCAACCGGTCCCTCATTACGAATCACAACGACATGCCCGGCTTCCACTTCTCCACCAAGAATTCCTTTTAGGGAGGCTTCTTCCGATTCGTATACGATGGCTTTTCCTAAAAACTTTAGGCCTTCCTTACCGGTAATCTTGGCCACGGCACCATCGGCAGCGAGGTTTCCATAAAGAATACGAAGGTGACTATCCGGTTTGATCGGATCATTGAAGGGACGCACCAGATCTTGTCCATGGGGGTAGGGAGCATACGGTTCGGCATCGGCCACATTTTCAGCGAGGGTCTTTCCGGTAACCGTCATGCAGTCCCCATGCAGTAAACCTTCTTCCAAAAGAGTTTTGAGCAGGGGACGCAATCCACCGATTCTTACAAAGTGGGACATGTTATATTTTCCACTTGGTTTAAGGTCGCAGAGAACGGGAACTTTTTTTCCTATTTCTGTAAAGTCATCCAAGTTCAATGGCACTTCCGCTGCATGAGCCATCGCTATGAGATGTAGAACCGCATTCGTTGAACCTCCAAGTGAGATTACTACGGTAATCGCATTTTCAAATGCTTTTCGGGTCATGATATCCCTGGGTTTGATATCTTTTTCAATCAAGTCCACGACGGCTGCACCCGCCTTTTTTGCATCTATTTTTTTGTCTTCCGAGACTGCAAGCTGGGCCGAACTATCAGGCAGGCTCATTCCCAAAGCCTCAATTGCAGAGGACATAGTATTGGCGGTATACATTCCNCCACAAGAACCTGGGCCCGGAATCGCTTTCTTTTCAATTTCAGTAAGTTCAGCTTGATCGATCAGACCAGATGCATGAGATCCAACAGCTTCAAAAACTGAAACAATATCAAGATTTTTTTCTTTATGGATTCCGGGCAGGATTGTGCCCCCATAAACAAAGATTCCAGGCCGATTCATTCGAGCTAAGGCGATTACACAAGCGGGCATATTTTTATCACACCCACCGATTGCAACGAGACCATCCATCCCTTCAGCTCCCACAACGGTTTCAATAGAATCCGCAATTACCTCTCTGGAGACCAGAGAATAGCGCATGCCGGGGGTTCCCATACTGATACCATCCGATACGGTTATGGTGCCAAATGGGACCGCTTTTCCTCCAGCTGAATCTACACCATCAACCGAAGCTTTTCCTAATTCATCAAGGTGGGAATTACATGGGGTTACCATACTCCAAGCCGAGCAAACTGCAATTTGAGGCTTTTCAAAATCTTCATCATCAAAGCCAACAGCTCGAAGCATAGACCGATTGGGGGCTCGGTCATTGCCATCAACTACAATTGAAGAAAAATTTCGGTTACAACTGCTCATGATTTTTTATTAATTACTTTTATTGATGGGTTATTTCTGTTTTGATAGAAGATTGTGACCACAATCGTTAATTTAGTGTATCGCAATCCTCATTTTTGAAAAATCCAACTTTAGAGTCTTTACGAGACGAAATCGATAAGATTGATACCCAAGTTGTTGACTTGTTNAANCGCCGGGTGCAATCGGCGGTCGAGATTGGCAAAATTAAAGCGAACCTNGGGGTCGACCCATACGATCCAGCGCGTGAAGAGCAAGTATTCAGCAAAATTTCAAATTTGAGTGAAGGTCCTATGCGTGAAGACTCACTCAAAACCATCTATCGTGAAGTCATTTCTGCATCCATTGCCTTGGAACGAGAGTTGGTAATCGGTTATCTTGGCCCAGAAGCAACCTACACGCACCAAGCTGCAGTAAAAAACTTCGGTTCTACTTTGGAGTATCGACCGCTTTCCGATATTCCAGATGTTTTTCAAGCTGTTGAGCGGGGGGATTGCGATTATGGTGTCGTACCGATTGAAAATTCTACTGAAGGAGCGGTAAATCGGTCGCTCGATTTATTGGTTGAGTCTGAACTATCGATCATTGCTCAAGTTTATTTGCAAGTTGAGCATTGCATGTTTTCTTATTCATCAATGGAAGAAGTTGCTGAAATACAATCCAAAGATCAAGCCTTGGCACAATGTGGAGAATGGCTTCGGAAAAATTTCCCAAATGTAAAACTTTCTCCTGTAACCAGTACGGCTGAAGCGGTTAAGAATTGCAGTGAAAAAAATGGTATTGCCGCGATTGCCGGAGAATTAGCCGGTCAAATACATCAAGTCCCCATGCTGAAGCAAGGAATTCAAGATAAGAGAAATAATGTCACTCGATTCTTGGTGGTAGCTCGAAATGCCTTACCTAAATCCAACGAAGTTTCTTACCGCACCAGTTTGGTTGTTTCTCTTTCCGATGAGGTGGGTGCCCTCCAGTCTGCTCTAACTCCATTCTCTTCCCGAGGGATTAATCTTTGCAAAATTGAATCAAGACCAAGTCGGAAAAAATCCTGGGATTATTTCTTTTTTATTGATTTTATCGGCCATAGTGGAGACCCAGAAGCAAACGATGCTTTGCAGGAATTGAAACAAAATTGTTCGTTTCATAAGATTCTCGGAAGTTATCCCGAAAATTTTCCAGATTAAATTCTTTTAAAAGAACAATACCGAAAGATCCTGACCGGTTCTTGCGTATTTCATAACAAGTTCTTCAATAAAGGAACGAAGCTCATGGTAGGTTTTTTCCTTTTTGGGAGTCCAACGCTTACCGGCCTTTAATGACTCTCGTAATCCGGATACCAAGAGCATTCCTTTCATGGAACCACGAAAAGAATTAACAAATTCCAGGATCGATGCTCTTACCCAAAGCGGATCAATCGAATGCCGTCTTGCATTCCAATGGGTAAAGTTCAAGTTGCGCTCGTTGGGGAAGTGAAAACGAACCACTTGTTCAATACAATGCTCGAACGATTTAATCGACATCTCGGATCCACCATCATTTTCCCTCATGAAAGTTAATGTCCTTTGGAGTTGAAGGGTTTCTTCTTGAGTCGAAGCACTCCCAATTACGGAAAAGAGAGCGTTCAAATTCTGGAGTCTTGTGTAGTCGTCTCTTTTAGTTGCCGCCTTTGCCACCCTTTCCCCCACCACCAAGATTAACAATTTCCACCGCAAAACGGGATAATTCCCGAAAGTCTTCGTAAAAACTNGCGTACCGCAACCATGCGATTCCNTCAACTTTACGAAGNCTCTGCATGATCGCCTCGGCGATCACCCGACTGGGAACTTCGCTGTCGAATTCATTTTCTATTCTTCGTAATGTTTCCGACAGCAATCCGTTGATTTGCTCCGCATCGATGGGGCGCTTGGCAATGGACCTTCTTAGTCCCATCGCCAACTTGGTTCGATCGAAGCTTTCCCTTCTTCCATCCCTTTTTACCACGACAAGATCTTCACGGAGAACCTCTTCAATCGTAGAGAAACGATGATTGCACTTTAAGCACTCCCGCCTTCTTCGAGTTGAAGCAATGTTGCCCGCTCTGGTCTCAAGAACCTTTAGTTCGTCTGAAGAACACTTAGGACAGAGCATAAACAAATTCAGTTTCCATAATCACCACAATTATCTTTTAACAGAGATTTAAGAAATTCTTCAAGATCATAATTCCATTTTCCGTAGCTAAAGATTCTGGATGGAACTGAACACCCCAGATTGGCAGTGCTTTGTGCTTAATTCCCATGATCTCACCTTTTTCNGTTTTAGCAGTAATTTCCAGCTCATCAGGCATGGAATCCGGATCAATCAATAGGGAATGGTAGCGAGTGGCTGGAAAAGAATCGGGCATGGAGGTAAACAAATCCTTACCATCGTGTTTAATGGGAGAGGTCTTTCCATGCATCAGCCGATCAGCTCGAACGATAGATCCACCAAAATACTGGCCAATGCATTGATGACCCAGGCAAATCCCCAAAATAGGCAACTGGCCTTTCGCCATATGGATGGATTCTAGACTAATNCCCGCTTTNTTCGGATCACAAGGTCCAGGAGAAATGACCAGNCCATCATAATTCTTGAAGGTAATCTCCTCCGCATTNTGATCATCATTNCGAAGGATNGTAAGCTTTGCACCNAGTTCGCCAAAATATTGTACGATGTTGTAGGTAAANGAATCGTAATTATCTATAACCAAAANGTGCATNGAAAAATTTTATTAGGCTTTNAACCCTTGTTTCCTGCANCGTTCTTTTAGCCGNAGAGCATTCAAACGGATAAATCCACCCGCATCTTCTGGNTGATAGTCACTNTCGTCATCATCCATTGAAGCGATTTCGAGATCGTAAAGTGATTGGTCTGATTTACGGCCTACCGTGGTTATATTTCCTTTGTAGAGTTTAAGCCTGACCACACCACTTACCGTTTTTTGACTTTCATCAATCAGGGCTTGAAGTGCTTCNCTTTCTGGAGCGAACCAAAATCCATAATAAATCAGCTCCGCATANCTTGGAATCAGCGAGTCGCGGAGATGCATGAGATCTCGATCCATGGTCAAAGTCTCGAGTTGTCGGTGAGCATGCAGAAGNACGGTGCCACCAGGGGTCTCATAAACCCCTCTACTTTTCATTCCAACAAAACGATTTTCGACCAGATCAACCCGGCCGATACCATGTTTCCCCGCGATCTCATTAAGCTTCTTGATAATTTCAAAAGGGGATGAGGAATCCCCGTCCACGGCAACACAATCCCCATTCTTAAATTCGAGTTCAATGTACTGGGCTTCATCGGGAGCGATTTCAGGGTCAACCGAGAGCTTGTACATTGTCCGATTCTCAGGAGTGGTTGGATCGAACCATGGATCTTCTAAGATACCAGCTTCGTAAGAGATATGCCAAAGGTTGCGATCCATGGAGTATGGCTTGGAAGCACTTGCTTCTACATCGATATTATGATCGTGGCAGTATTCAATCATTTGCTGGCGTCCGGGGAAGGTCTTGCGAAAGTCAGCGTCGCGCCAAGGGGCAAGAATCTTGAGGTCAGGGGCAAGAGCTGAAAAAGTGAGTTCAAAACGGCACTGGTCGTTTCCTTTTCCGGTTGCTCCATGAGCCACTGCGGTAGCTCCAAATTCTCGAGCGATTTCGATTTGAGCTTTGGCAATTAAGGGTCTGGCAATGGATGTACCCAGTAAATATTGAGATTCGTAAATGGCATTACCCCGAACCATGGGATAAATAAAGTCTCGGGAAAATTCATCCACCAAGTTAAGCGTGCGGTGTGCGGTTGCACCGGTTGCCAAAGCCTTTTCCTCTAAACCATCAAGTTCTTCTTCCTGACCTACATCCGCACAATATGTTATTACCTCTGCGTTTTGCGATTTGGCGTACCAGTGAACGAGCACGGAAGTGTCCAAACCTCCAGAATATGCGAGTATGATTTTCATAGCTTAGTTAAGATCAATTCAAGATTGAGTGAGTTGGCGAAGAATGGCCTTTTGCATGTGAAGGCGATTCTCAGCCTGATCAAAGAGGATGGCTTGGGGCGAAGCGAGCACCGATTCAGAAACTTCTTCACCGGGGTGGGTAGGCATGCAATGCATTAAAATAGAGTCAGGGCCTGCAATTTGAAGTAATTCTTGATTAATCTGATAAGGGCTCATTAACCGCTTGCGTTCTTCAGCTTCCTCCTCGCATCCCATACTTACCCAGACATCCGTATACAATATATTTGCATTCTGGACAGCGATTTTAGGGTCAACTTGATGCTCCCAAGTAGGAGGGAGCTTATATTTTTCAAGATAATCAAGAATTTTTCTGGAAGGAGAAAACTCAGCTGGGCCAGAGAGGCAGATTTTGATTCCAAACATCGCACCTGCAAGAATCCAAGAGTTTGCCATATTGCATTGGGTATCACCAAAAAAAGTAAGTTTTTTACCGGAAAGAGAAAATGGATCATGAGATAATCCGGTCTTCTCCAAGATAGTCATGCAGTCAGCAAAGATCTGACAAGGGTGCAGGAAATCAGTCAGGGCATTGACCACCGGGATTGTGCCATTAGCTGCAAATTTCTCAATAATTTCGTGCCCGTGGGTACGAATAATTAATCCGTCTAAAAAGCGAGAGAGCACCCGAATCGTATCTTCAATACTCTCTCCTCTCCCAATTTGAGTCGAGGACTGATCTAAAATAAGTGGATTTCCACCGAGTTCGCGAATACCTACTTCAAAGGAGACGCGGGTACGCGTGCTATTTTTGTGAAAGAGCATACCCCATGTTTGTCCTCCTAGATCATCTGTCGGGCGCTTGGCTCGNTCAGTTTTATAAGTTTTCGCGTGAAGAAAAATTTCTTTGATTTCTTCCATGGAGAAATCATTTTCCTGAAGAAAGTGTTTCATGAGCTTACTTCTTTAAGTTTAAAGTTTGAAAAAATGGTGTCTACGATATGAATCGCGTGGTCAATTTCCTCTTCTTGAACATTCAGCGGAGGAAGAAAACGGATGGCATGTCCCCCCGCTCCAACCACAAGCAGCCCGGAATCCCGAAGCTGTTGAACGATCGGAGAGGGATCTAACTTGAGGGCTAGGGCAAGCATCAATCCACGCCCCCTAACTTCGTTAACAAGAGCGGGGTATTTCGGGATGAATTGCATAAGCTTTTCCCTGAGATATTCTCCTTTATGCTTGGTTGCCGCAATCAAGTCTTCCTCTTCAATTACATCAAGGACGGCATGGGCAGCGGAGCAGGCGAGGGGAGAGCCTCCAAAAGTGGTACCATGACTTCCAGCCCCGAATGTATCGGCATATTCTTCTCCAATCCAGATTGCACCGATGGGGAAGCCACCGCCCAATCCTTTTGCCATGGCTACAGCATGAGGAAGAATGCCAGATTTTTGAAAGCCAAGAAATTCACCAGTCCTTCCGATTCCTGCCTGCACTTCATCCAGTAGAAGTAAAACTTTTCTAGCGGTACAAATAGCAGCGAGTTCTTGAAGGAAATGATCTTCTGCCTCATAAATACCACCTTCCCCTTGGATCGATTCGACAAGGACGGCAGAGGTTTCC
This sequence comes from Verrucomicrobia bacterium TMED60, assembly GCA_002171765.1. Next base: position 13,008 of record NHDN01000052.1, on the reverse strand, counting down.
AAATCGATTGCTTTGTCAAAAGCTTCAATGTCATTGAGGGGAACAAAGTCAAAGAATGGAAGGAGCGGTTCAAAACCAGTTCGATACTTCGGGGAAGCAGTTGCAGAAAGAGCACCCAGAGTTCTNCCATGAAAGCCNTTGTCGGCAACAACGATTTTATGTTTGGNTTGNGGANCCTGCTTGTTNCCAACNAAACGTGCAAGTTTGAGNAGTCCNTCATTAGCTTCCGCTCCACTATTACAAAAAATAAGTTTTCCAGGCCCAATTTTTTCGACTAATCGCTTCGCAAGCCGGACCTGTTCAGGAATGGAAAACAAATTGGAGCAATGAACCATTTCATTGGCTTGGTCTGTAACCGAGCGAATCCAGTGCGGGTGGCTGTGGCCAAGGTTGGTAACCGCAATACCGGTTGTAAAATCGAGATATTCCTTACCCTCGGAGTCCCAAACTTTAGTACCCTTTCCACGAACAATTTCAATCGCCGGTTGGGCATAATTTCCCACGAGGAATTTACTATGATCTGAAGATATCATAAGTTTCTAGGAAGAATGTAGGATTTCTGTNCCGATTCCTTCATCNGTAAAAATTTCGAGCANAATACTGTGGGGTAGTCTTCCATCAATGAAGTGAACTCGATTGACTCCNGATTTAAGNGCTTCAACNGCACTGTTTACNTTNGGAAGCATACCTTTTGAAATTACGCCTTGTTTTTTNAGGGAGTCNACTTGGTCAACCGGAAGGCTAGAGAGGAGAGATCCTGTATCACCTGGGTTTTGAAGTAAGCCTGGTACGTCCGAGAGGTATACAAGCCTGCGGGCTCCTAAAGCAATCGCCAACTTAGCAGCGACGGTGTCTGCATTTACATTGTAGCATTGACCATGGACATCGGCAGCCGTGGATGAAATGATTGGCATGAGTCCATCCTCCAGTGCTTTTTTGATCGGAGAATCCTCAACTTCAGAGATCAAACCGACAAACCCAAGGTCGGGAATTTGTTCAAGCTTTTTACAAAGCAAAATGTCTTTACCGGCGATTCTACTCACATCGCAGTCATAAGAACTAACAAATTCAGCCACTTCTGCATTTACCTTGTAGTTTAAAACTTCATCTACAACTTTTATGGTCTCGTGATCCGTAACTCGTAATCCATTGACAAAACTTGCTTCGATTCCACGACTGGCCAGTTCCTTGGTGACTGCTTTACCGCCACCGTGCACGACAATTACTTTGATCCCAACAAAATGAAGAAATACCAGATCCTGAGCGACTTGTGCCCGGACTTTTGGATCTGGAGAATCCATAAAACTACCCCCATATTTGACCACGAAGACAGAACCACGAAACCGTCTGACATAGGGTAGAGCCTCCATTAGGACTTCCGCCTTTTTTTGACTTTCTTCAAACTCTATCATGCTTGCAGCTATTCGCTCTTGTTGAAATTTACATATTCTTCGCTCAAATCATTTGTCCAGATCTCAGCGTTTCCGTCCCCTAAATTAAGGTCAACGGTAATATTGAATGTTCTTTTCGAAACAATTTCCTTCCACTGTGACTTATTACTTTCAATCGGTTCTCCCTTTCNNAGTACAGGTACTTGGTTGTAAAACATATCTATTTTTTCAAATTTCAAACCGACCTTGGCATAACCAGCAGCATCGATCACCCTTCCCCAATTGGGGTCTGAACCAAACCACGAACTTTTGACCAATAATGAATTTGAGATACAGCGGGCAACCTTATCGGCTTCTTCATTGGTATGAGTTCCCCGGATACATACNGTGACAAGTTTTGTGACTTTTTCTCCATCGGAGACACATTTCTTGGCCAAGCACTGGCAAACGGCTTCTAATCCCTGATAAAAAGCTTCACTTAATTTTTTATCATCACCTGCAATTTCAACTCCCGAATTCCCGTTAGCCAATAAAATAACAGAGTCATTTGTACTCATATCCCCATCAATAGTAATACGGTTAAAGGACCGGTCGACTGCTTTCTTGAGAACATCCTTTAANAATTCGTTTTCAGCAGCAGCATCGGTAGTTATGAAAGCAAGCATTGTAGCCATGTTTGGTTCAATCATACCTGCACCCTTGACTACGCCACCAATCGAAATTTCTCCCCGTCCGGTATTGATTTTGACGGAACACGACTTGGTACAGGTATCGGATGTTAAAATGGCTTCTTGAAAAGCTTGAGCCCCATCAAACTCACCCAATATATCTTCCGAGGCATCTCGAATGCCGGCAGTTATTCTACTCATGGGAAGGGTTACTCCGATCCTGCCTGTGGAGCAGACCAGCACTTCATCTTCTCTGACTTTTAAATGCCTTGCGGTTTCCGTACCCATTTTTTTGGAATCTGCCAATCCCTGCTTGCCGGTACAAGCGTTGGCATTTCCACTATTNGCAATCACCGCATGAAATTTGGCATTTTTGTTGAGTAGTAAAGATTGTGAATACAACACCGGAGCGGCTTTCACATCATTGGTGGTGAAAACTGCAGCTGCATTACAAGGTTTGGAAGAGTAGACTATGCCTAAATCGAGCTTGCCATCTCGCTTTCCTTTGANGTCACAATGAATTCCAGCACAGAAAAATCCCCTCGGCTCAGTCAAGCCGTCTCCATTTTCGAAAAACTTCATAACAACCCGGTATTCTCGGGATAACCCTGACAAATATTCATTGCCTGAATCGCTTGTCCTCCTGCTCCTTTGACTAAATTATCCTCCGCAGAGCAGAGGGTGAATCTATTGGTTCTGGAATCATGATGCACCGCGATATCAATTCCATTGGTTCTAGCTACATTTTTGATTTCAGGATAGCTTTCATTTTCCAGTATTTTTACAAATGCCCGGTCCCCGTAGTATGCGTTCCAGCAGGCATGAATATCCTCCACTTTTACCTGATCTGCAGCAGGAGCAGAGATGGTGGTGCAGATTCCACGATTGATCGGAACAAGATGTGGGTGAAAGGAGAGGGTAAGTTGCTGACCTTGTAATGCACTCAATTGTTCTTCGATTTCAGATAGATGGCGATGCTTAGGCAAACCGTAGGCACAAGCATTCTCATTTCTTTCACAAAACATAAGTTTTTCTGAAGGATTACTGCCTGCTCCACTCACTCCACTCATCGAATTCGCAATGATGTCATCCGCTCCGATCAATTTTTCTTTCAGTAAGGGGGCAAGAGGAAGGATGATACTGGTTGGGTAACAGCCAGGCGATGCAAGCAGATGGGAAACATCCCAAGAGAGTGGATTTAATTCAGGAAGTGCGTATTGGGAGATCTTCAGCAATTCTGGAGCAGGATGGGGAGAATCGTAAAAGCTCTGATAAATTTCAGGCGAGCGGATCCGGAAATCTGCAGATAAATCAATAACTTTTTTACCGGAATCAAGGAGAGGTTTGGCAAAAGTAGCAGAAGTTCCATGGGGTAGGGCTAGAAAGAAAATCTCGATTTCTTCCTTTCCACAGAGTTCATCAATGCTTGGATTTGAAAAGAGGAGATCTCNTCCTTTGCCTCTTAGATTAGGCATCTGGCTNTNCAGTGATTGTCCGGCGAGTGTCCTTGAGGTAATCGTGGTCAGCTCGACCAAAGGGTGGTNCAAAAGCATAGATACTAATTCTCTGCCGGTGTAGCCTGATGCTCCTATGATTGAAACTTTCATAATGAATGAATTATTATTTGAAATTTAAAAAAACAAACCCCCCGGTTGGTGTTCCGAGGGGTTTTGTAAAAGATTGGTATGGTTAAAATTATCTTTTGGAGAATTGGAACCTTTTCCTAGCCCCCGGTTGTCCGGTTTTCTTCCTCTCGATTTTTCTAGGATCTCGTCGAAGATGACCCGCTTTCTTAAGGGGTGACCTCAACTCACTATCCATTTTTTCTAAAGCTCTAGATAAACCATGTCGGATCGCACCGGCTTGCCCAGTACCACCACCACCAGTAACATTGACAGAAACATCAACTGCTTTTGCCATGTCTACAGTGTTAAGCGGGCCCGATGCCATCTTTTTTTGCTGTTCGGTTTTGCAATAATCGGAGAGCTCACGTTTGTTGATGGTAAAGGAACCAGAACCTTCTTTGATACGAACCCGGGCGGTGCTTGTTTTGCGACGACCGGTTGCAAGAAATTCTTTAGGGCTTGATTTGGCACTCATGATTTTAGGAAATTAAAGGGGTTGGTTTTTGAGCCTCGTGGGGATGATCTGTTCCACGATATACTTTGAGCTTTTTCAACATTTGGCTCGCTAGTTTGTTTTTGGGTAACATCCCACGAACCGCGTTCTGAATAATAAACTCGGGTCTTTTTTCGCGAAAATCAGCAACAGAGCGGTACTTTTCATTACCCATGTAACCACTGTAAAACATGTACTTTTTCTGTTCCTCTTTGGATCCTGTGAGCTTTATTTTGTCCGCGTTGGTTACAATAACATAGTCACCTGTGTCAACATGGGGAGTGTAAAGGGGGTTGTTTCTCCCCCGCAATGCGTTGGCAATCAGAACGGCGAGCCGTCCAAGGATATGGTCGGTTGCATCGACGATCTTCCAGTCGTGGGTAACAGTTTCAGGTTTTGCAAGAGTAGTCTTCATGAAAATTCGGGAAAAGGAAGAAAATGACGGATTTGCAGTCTTTCGTCAACTGAACAATTCAAAAAAGTGAACTGGAAATTGGCTCTAAAATTGACCCGTACCAAGGTCAGAAAGTGTTTGGTCGTAAAATTTCTGACCATAACCCATGACCCTATCAGTATTATCGAAAACCACGGGCATGTAATTTTGTTCCACTTCCTTATTTGCCAAGGATCCAGATTTCCCCCCTTTTTTGATCTTGTAGCGCCATACACTTCCCCAGTCATAACCTTCCATGTAATTTGCCACTCCGACTAGGTCAAAGACTTGGCCTTTTGTCATACCCACGGATAATCCCATTAAGTTTGCTACATTCTCGTCGACCTGTTCGTCACTCTTCGCGAAGGGACTCGCCCCCTTAGGACCGCAACCAACCGCAAAAAAAGCAAACGAAAATGCAAGTACAGCACCTCGCAAGAAAGAAATGTTTCTCACCTTCATAGAATGTTCCATACCCTCTCTTGGCATTGTTGCGCAATATCTTTTTTTAGTAATCGATAATTTTAAGCCAAGACCGATTGGATTAGTTGGCAGTTATCTTTTCAAGTGCCTGATAACTTCGAGCAATCATTTCCCTTGGGTCATCCAGTAAGTTGGCAGAAGCCAAGGCGTTATCAAGCAATTGATTGGCAACCAACTTCGCCGTAGGTTCATCTTTATCTTTGAGTTCAGAAAGACCCCGGATGATTGAATTCTTGGGATTAATCTGGAGCTTAACCGATGGCGTTGGCATTCCTGGCATTCCCCCTTCCGGACCTTGCATCATTTTCATAACCCGACGGGCAGATGCTCCACCCATGGCATCTCCGCCAACGATACAGACAGGACTTTCAATAAGTCGATCTCCAGTCTCCACGTCAGAAACCTTATCATCCAGGGATTCCTTCAACCATTTGCATAGAGCTTTGATGTCTTTTTTACCAAGGGATTCACCTTCCTCTTCTTGATCGATTTTTTCAAGTTTCACCTCATCGGAATCAGCCGAAAGAATTTTCTTCTCTTTGTATTCCCGAATGGTCTGCATCACATATTCGTCAACGGGTTCAGTGCAAAGCAGTACTTCTAGACCACGAGCTTTCAACGCTTCTAAGTACGGGCCTGCCTCAATAGATTCTCTACTTTTGCCAAATAAAAATAGGATTTCTTCCTGATCGCTTGCCATGCGGTCCATGTAGTTATCCAATCCAGTTAACTTGCCAGCGTCCAAAGCAGTAGACTCAAATCGAAGGAGTTTGGCCAGGTCTTCTTTGTAGGTAAAATCAGTGGCTGCTCCTTCCTTGATCAGAACGCCAAACTCATTCCAAAATGCAAGGTATGTTTCTTCCTCCTTTTGAGATTGCTCATTCAAAAATCGAAGAAATCGCTTGGTCAGTACTTGGTTAAGTTTTCTCAATAATTCGCTGTCCTGCATCGTTTCCCTGGAGACATTGAGCGGGAGGTCGGAACTATCAACCACCCCTTTCAAAAAGCGCAACCATTCCGGAAATAGGCCCTTGGGTTCCTCCTCAATCAGTACTTTTCGGCAGTGAAGTGCGACTTTATTTTCATTTCGNAAGAGCCCCATCTTTTCCATGTTTCTCTTGGGGACGAACAGAAGGGAATTGATCTCCAAAGGGGCATCCGCACTAAAGTGCATCCGCATGAGAGGTGCTTCGTAGTCATTACTCTGAAACTTGTAAAACTCTTCATATTCCTCATCGGTTATGTCTTTTTTAGAACGCATCCAAATGGCATCGACCGTGTTCACTTTTTCACCATTTAGGGAAACTGGAAACTGAACAAACGCGGAGTACTTCTTGATGATTTCCTTAATTCTATCCTCCTTGGCAAACTCAGAAAAATCATCTTTTAAATTAATAATAATTTTGGCACCTCTTCTTTGCCCCTCGGCTTCTTCAATTTGATAAGTTCCGCTGCCATCACTTTCCCAACAGTATCCAGATGCTTCTTTTTTCCAGTTTTTGGTGAAAACCTGAACTTTATCAGCGACCATAAAAACGCTGTAAAATCCGACTCCAAACTTACCAATAAGAGCATCATTCTTTTCTCCGTCTGATTTTAGGGCCTCAAGAAAGTCTTTTGATCCAGAGTGGGCAATGGTACCAAGATTTTGGACCAGTTCTTCCTCATCCATTCCGATGCCAAAATCTTGAATGATTAATTGATTTTTGGTGTCATCCGTGGATACATTAATTTCCAGTTCCAAATTATCATCACCCACTTCTTTCTCGGTGAGTTGGAGACGCCTTAACTTTTCGAGGGCATCTGAGGCATTTGAAACGAGTTCCCTGACAAAGATTTCTTTATCTTTGTAGAGAGAATTTACTACGATATCGAGAACTTGTTTAGTCTCGGCTTGGAATTCATGTGAAGAAGGTTTGGTAGTCATAATTCAATAAAAAAGCTTTTCATGGTATGTAGTTACAGGTGGTCTTCAAGCACCAACTTTTTTCAAAGCGATAAAATTGAATCTTATTTCAAAGATTTAAATTTCTTTCTGAAATGTTCGTAGGCCTCGTTTATTTCCTTGGCTTTTTTCTCTGCAACCTCACGAATTTCTGGACCCATTGCCCCAACTCGGTCTGGATGATACTGGGCAATTTTCTTACGGTAAGAAGCCTTTATTTTTTCGGAATCCTGTAAATCTTCAATTTCCAGAATTTTTCCAAACCGTAAATCTTCGAGGCTCGTAAAATCTATTTTTTCCTTCTTTTTCTTTTCATCCGTCTCTTTTTTTACCTCTTTCTCTTCACCCTGACTGGGTTTTGTTTTTTCCTTCTTTTCTCGTTTGGAAACCGGCGGTTTTTCTTTTTGCCGAGTTTTTGGTCTTGGTGAGCTTGGAGTTTGCAAAGACAANAGAAAGTCTAGTTTCCAAATCATCCACCAACTTGCTAAAAAGGTGACCGCCCAGGANAACTTAAGGAAAATTTCAGATAATTTGTTGGGAGACCATCCTGTTAAACTTCGGAAATAAGAGGAATCATGATAGAGTCTGAAAAAGGATGCACTCGCATATTCCGCAAGGATTACCGAGAGGATAATGCCAAGGCCCAAACCGTAGAGAATTCTCTTTCCAGACGACTTTGGGTTCAACATCGTTTAAAACCTGCCAGAACAAAGTTGAAAAAGAAATAAAATGACCCCCCCAAGAACAATAGCCAACCATTTTCTACTTCGTTTCATTGTGGGAAACAAAAAGATGAGGTCCATGAACTTTTCATTGCCTTTAGTATTCGGGTTTTCAAAATGGGCGAATGGATGAATGGTGGTAGGGGTCGGATTCGAACCGACGAACGCACGAAGCGGGCGGATTTACAGTCCGCATCCTTTAGCCACTTGGATACCCTACCAGCTAAGGAAGGGATGTTTAAAACCGATTTCTTTAATGGAGGCAAGACGATACTCCTTTTTATCTTTGCTCTTTCCAGACTTGCTCCAGTGTTCAAATTTAGGAAAATNATNAGCAATGGTTTATTTTGCAGATAAAATCGTTGTTGGCATCACGGGTGGGATCGCCTCTGGGAAATCCACCGCACTTAAGGCTTTTGCCGAACTTGATTGGAATACGATTTCAACCGATGAAATCGTTTCAGATCTTTGGAGCTCCGACGAAAATTTAATCCGTGCCGTGCAGGATCATTGGGGCAAAGATGAAATTTTTTCTCGGGGAAACATTGACAAGGAGAAGATTGCTCGGATAGTATTTAATAGTCCCGTTGAAAGAGTTTGGCTTGAAAACATCATTCACCCGCTCGTTCGATCAAAATGGGTTTCTCATGTTGAGCAATCGATCGGTAANCTACAGGTAGTTGAAGTGCCATTGCTTTTCGAAAAAAACTTAGAACCTTATTTCAGTTATATAATTTCAGTGTTCGTTCCAGTGAAAGTTCAGTTTTCTAGATTGCTTTATCGAGGATTCAGTAAGGATGAAGCGAGATCCCGAATCGCATCTCAACTATCTTGTGATGAAAAAGCAAGAAAGGCAGATGTCGTTTTTTTGGGTACCGGATCAGATGTTTTTCTNTCTGGTCAAGTGCAAGAATTTTCCAGGAATTTTTCCNGACGGTTTTAAATTTAACCCCCTCCATTTATGACATCCCCAAAAGATTCATCGCCTCCCAAACCTGCTCAAGAAGATCCTAAATCAGATAAAAAAGATCCTCCCATAAAAGAGACTTCGTCATCCACTGAAATGGCAAAGGAAACCCCAAGTGATGGGGAAGGGGGGCAATTATTTTTTAGTACCGATGGCGAGGAATCTCCGGTTCCCAAAGAGAATCCTTACCAAGAAGAAAGCAAAGAACCTCAAAAACCAGGTGCTTCCTCTCCTCCAAGAGATAACCATGAGGGGAGTCCAAGAAAAGGGGAGCAGCATCCACCACGAAAAAATACTGGAAATCATCCCAAGCAAAACCAGCAGCCAAACAAAGGAAACAAGCGACCAAATTGGCAAGATAAGAAAAAACCCCAGAACCGGCAAAGACAGAAATTTAAAAAGCCAAAAAAGCTTCCCTTTGAAGAAACTGAAGTCCGTCCCCTAGAAATTGGAGATTTGCTCGAAAATGAGAATTTTAAGAGTGAAACGGGTCTGCTGGCTTTAGCCGAAGAATTTGCGGCAAGTACAGATAAACCTATCTCCCTGGATGAATTACTTCCCCTTAGCTTACTTGAATTGAAGGAAAAGGTCACCGCTCTCCCCCTTGAATTATCTTTGCCAGCGGCTCCGCTTCGAGAAGAAGTAATTGATTTGTTGTTGGATTGCTGCCTGGAGCAAAAAGTTCCGGTTCAGGTTTCTGGAATCATTCAAGTGATGGAAGATGGCCATGGATTTTTACTCCAGGAGAAAGAAAATTACCGGCTCAAATCGCAATCTCCCTTTGTGCCTGCACCCTTGATCAAAAAGTATGGAATCAAGACCGGCCAATGCGTACAGGGATTTGTGAGATCTAAGATGGATGGTGCAACTTGTCCCTTGNTTCTACAAGTTGAGAAAATCATGGACGGGGACCCGGAAGAGGCAAGTCGGGTGACCCCATTTACCGAGTTAGTCCCTTATTATCCCTTGGAACGAATCTTTCTGGAAACGGATGAAAAAGCAGAATGGGATAATGTTTCCATGAGGGTCGTGGATCTCGTTTCCCCGATCGGTTTTGGACAACGGGGGCTAATTGTGGCTCCTCCCAGAACGGGGAAGACNGTGTTGCAACAGGGAATCGCACGGGCATTACGAGTCAATAATCCCAAGGCCCACTTAATTGTTTTACTGGTTGATGAAAGGCCCGAGGAGGTAACCGATTTCCGCAGGCAAGTCCCGGATGCCGAGGTAATTGCTTCCACTTTCGACGAAAGCGCTGAAAGTCATGTTCATGCCGCAGAAATCGTAATCGAAAAAGCCCGCCGCATGGTGGAACATGAACAGGATGTGGTGATTCTTCTAGATTCCATTACCCGTTTGGCTCGGGCTTACAATGCAACCATGCCAAACAGTGGGAAAATTCTCAGTGGTGGAGTCGAAGCAACCGCCTTACAAAGACCAAAACGATTTTTTGGCTCGGCTCGGAATATAGAGGGGGGAGGGAGTTTGACCATTCTCGGCACTGCTTTGGTGGAGACTGGGAGTAAAATGGATGAGGTGATTTTTGAGGAATTCAAAGGTACCGGAAATATGGAGTTGCACTTGGATCGAGAACTTTCCAATAAACGTATCTTTCCCGCCTTGGATTTCGAGAAAAGTGGGACTCGGAAGGAAGAACTTCTTTATCATGCTGAAGAACTTACCAAGATTTATTCGCTTCGAAGATCGCTCAAAGGGGTTCCCCCTGCAGAGGCGATGGAAATGTTTATCCAAAGGGTACGCAAAACGAAAAATAATCCTGAGTTTCTGGTCGGCTTGGGCAGATGAGCTTGTAACTCATCCCAAAACCATTCAAGTTTAGTTTTTTGTAAGAACTAAACATGAATCCTACTGATGAATATTTGATCGATGCCTTTAAGCAACAGGGCTTAATTACCGATGAAATTCTTCGGGAGGTTCAAACTAGTGTAGATAATCTTCCCGAGGATCAAGTTTCAGATCCAGATCTTGCCTTAATGGAAGGTTTACTTGCAAAAATTGGGCTNCCTCAACAAGAAGTGGTCAATTATCTTGCCGCAGAATTGAATATGGAAGCAGTGGATATGGAGCACATTGATCCGCCCGCAGAAATCATTTCTTTACTCCAAGCCCAGTGGGCAAGACAGTATGAGGCTTTTCCCATTGGTGATAGCCCAACCGAAATTGAAATTGTTTTTGGTAATCCCTTGGACGAGGATGGCTTGGAGAACCTAACCCATCTGCTCGGCAAAGCGATCTACCCTAAAATTGCCTACCGTGGCGATGTTCTCAAAGCAATTGATACTGCGTATGGCAGTGCTGAGGATAGAAAGATGCATGAGTTCTTCGACGGGGTCGAAGGAGAAGGCATCGAAATTGGAGATGGTGTCAGGCCTGAAGATGTCAGTGAAGAAGACGCACCGATTATAAAATATGTCCATTCCGTAATTAAAGATGCCTTGGAAATGAGGGCCTCTGATATTCACATGGAGCCTTTGGAAAAGAAGTTTCGTTTGCGCTTTCGGGTTGATGGAAGACTGCAGGAGCAACCGGATCCACCGAAACGACTGCANCCGTCCATAATTTCGAGAACNAANTTGATGGCAAATGTGAGNCTTGCTGAGAAAAGGGTTCCACTGGATGGTCGTATCAATGTAAAGGTCGGGGAAAAAGTGATTGATTTACGGGTATCGACACTACCNACGGTGCACGGNGAAAGCATTGTTATGCGTATTCTCGATAAGGAAAGTTTAAGCCTGGGTCTTCCTCAATTGGGTTTCTTNTCCGATGATCAAACTGTTTTCGAACAGGTCATNAATATGCCGGACGGTATNTTTTTGGTAACTGGACCCACAGGTTCTGGTAAATCCACCACTTTGTATTCAGCCTTGAATGTAATCAATCAACCGGACCGGAAAATTATCACTGTGGAAGATCCGGTTGAGTATGAAGTGGCTGGAATTAATCAGGTACAAGTCAGAGCGGATGTGGGTATGACTTTCTCGGCGGCTCTTCGGGCAATGCTTCGACAAGCTCCCAATATTGTCATGGTCGGGGAAATTCGTGATTTGGAAACTGCGGAGATTGCAATTAATGCTTCTTTAACCGGTCATATGGTTTTCAGTACCTTGCACACCAATGATGCACCAAGTGCGGTTTCTCGACTGGTTGACATGGGGGTTAAGCCCTTTTTGGTGTCGGCTTCCTTACGGGCTGCGCTTGCCCAAAGGCTGGTCCGTTCNATCTGTCAAAATTGTAAGCAACCTTACGAGCCACCCGCGAGTGAATTAGCCGTTTTAGGGATTAACGCAGAGCAAGCAGCCAATGCCAGTTTTATGCAAGGTGCCGGTTGNGATAAATGTGGAGACAAAGGATTTAGAGGTAGAAAAGGAGTATTTGAAATCTTCACGGTTAACCAAGAGCTAGAGGAAATGATCTATCACAATGTCAGTATCGTAGAATTGCGTAAAAAAGCTCGGGAAATGGGAATGCGCAACATGCGAGAGGATGGATTCCGAAAGGTTTTAGCTGGAGTTACCACCCTGAGTGAAGTCATGCTTGTAACCACGGAGGAAGAATAAAATTTATGCTTTATCTTGATTACAATTCCACGATCCGCGACATCTTCAAACAGGTTGAGGGTATATCGCAGCATGGTTTGGATGAATTATTCGATGATGAAGTACGGGAAGGAAGAAAATCTTACTCGGAGTCTATTATCGCGGCTGGTTTGGCCACAAAAGAAGATATTTTTAGTCTGGTTTCCGAGTATTTGGGCTGCGAGTTGCAAATTGGGGAGGTTGGGCAAATCGAGCCGGATGCCCTGCAAGTAATCGAGGCAGAAGTGGCTCGGCAATACGCCATTGTTCCCTTGTACCTTTCGGAGGGAGGAATTCATTTCCTTGCCGCTGACCCCTTTAATTCTTCCATCATTGATGACCTTACTTTTGCCCTAAATCTAGAGATCTATCTCGTGGTCTGTGATCCTGATCAAGTAAGTGCATTGTTGGATCAATATTATCCATCTCAAGAAGGTTCCATTCAGGATTTACTCGGGGATGTTGGCTTTGACGAATTTGAAGACCTGGATGAATCCAAGGAATCAGACCTTACCGATGCGGCCAATGAAACGCCGATCATTCGCTTCGTGAACTTGGTTATGCAGCAGGCAATCCGTGCCCAAGCTTCCGATATTCATTTTGAGCCCTTCGAGGAGGAATTTCGAATTCGATATCGGGTAGATGGTGCCTTGTATGAGATGTCTCCGCCGCCTAAAAGTTTAGC